>CACODU010000007.1 GCA_902626045.1 uncultured Pelagibacteraceae bacterium | reverse complement strand
ATTTATATGAAAGAACATTCTTATAATTATCTTTAAAAGAGAAGGATTCGAATTTTTGTTTTTGATGAAATTTTTTAATTCTGTTATATGCCAAATCAATTGACTTTTTAATTTTTGGATCTAATTTATTTGATATTTTGTTTAGTTCGGAAGTTGTGAAAAAAATTTTAGTTGACTTCGTTTTTATTTTTGAAAATTTCTTTTCGTAGTTTAGTACTGCCTTATCTCCATTCCTTCTTACATTTTTTATAATTTTACTTACAATAGTAGTTTGATTTTTTTGAATATATTTTCTTTTATCCAAAAAATTTTTTAGTTTTTTTGAGGAGTTTTTATTATTAAATCTGATAACTTTTAAAATCATAAACTTTCATGTTTTGGTTTATTTTTTGTATCCCAAGCGTCTCCTTGATCATCTAGAGTCACCTCTATTACTTCGCATATGACTCTTATAATGGCATCCCCAGCAAATATTATTTTCATCTCATAGTTTTTATCAGGAGTTATATTTGTTTCAATAGCAAGAAAATCCAAGAACTTATCTTTTTTTTGTTGATTAATGTTTTTCGAAATCACGTTAATAACGTTCTCAAACTTTAAGATTGTTCTAATACGTTTATTCTTTCTAAATACTCCTTTTTCAACATCTTCCCACATAAAACGATTAAGTTGCATAAGAAATATTTTGCTCTTTTTTAAGTTTGCTATATCAGCGACACTAGCGATAGAGTCCTGAAGATGAGCAGAAACAACTCTCAGATCTTCTTCTGTTCTTGCAATTAGTTTTAAATTTTTAGGTTCCATTTCAAACTCTTTTTATTTGAGCTTTACAATTTTTAAGTTTACTCTCTAAAAACTCATAGCCTCTATCCAGATGATAAATTCTATTAATTATAGTTCTATTTTCGGCAATCATACCTGCTAATACTAAACTTACTGAAGCTCTGAGGTCAGTAGCCATTACTTCTGCACCTGTAAGTTTTGTGGGGCCTTTGATGAGCGCAGTTTTATCTTTAATTATTATATGCGCGCCCATTCTTTTCAACTCAGGTACGTGCATGAATCTATTTTCAAATATATCCTCTTTAATTTTAGATATACCATCTGCTTGTGTTAGGAGAACCATTAATTGGGCCTGCAAGTCTGTAGGAAAGCCAGGGAATGGTTTGGTAATGATATTTATTTTTTTTAATCTTTTGCATTTTTTTATTATAACTGATTTTTTTTTTTGTGTAATTTTCACTCCTATTTTTTTAAGAATATTTATTTCGCTTTTAATAATTTTCGTGTCAATTTTATCAATAATTAAATTTTTTTTTGCCAATAAGGCCCCTGCTATCATGTAAGTTCCTAGTTCTATTCTATCAAAAATAACTTCATGATTAATTTTTGAAGTTTTTATCTTGCTTTCTTTAATCAAAATTGTTCTGCCTATTAAACTTATTTTTGCTCCCATTTTTTCAAGAAATGATATCAGATCTTTAATTTCAGGTTCGATTGCGCAGTTTTTAAGTATTGTTGTGCCTCTGGCATTAACTGCTGCTATCAAAGCGTTCTCAGTAGCTCCAACTGAAATTGATGGAAATTTTATTTTTGTGCCTTTGAGGCCATTTTTCGCTTCGGCTAAAATATATCCATCCTTTATTTTAATTTTAGCTCCTAGTTTTTTTAAAGCAAATAAATGTAGATCCACGGGTCGTGTTCCGATGGCACATCCTCCAGGTAATGAAACTTTTGCTTTCTTGTATTTTCCTAATAGTGAACCTAAAACCAATACGCCGGCTCTCATAGTTTTTACTAGTTTATAGGGAGCTAATGTATTGATGTTTTTATCTTTATTATAAATTTCGATAAAATTTTTTTTTTTATTTAATTTTGTTTTTAAACCTATAAATTTTAATAATTCAATCATTGTAAAAATATCTTTTACTAAGGGAATATTTTTAACCTTAACATTTGTAGCAAGTATTGAGGCAGCTAAAATTGGTAGAGTTGCATTTTTAGATCCAGAAATAGAAATTTTTCCGCTTAATTTTTTTTTCCCTTTAATTATAAGCTTCTGCATTAAAAAAGATTTTAAACTTTTGGAAGTGTTACACCTTTTTGTTTCATATATTTTCCTTTTCTATTAGCGTAAGTCACTTTTGGTCTCTCATTGCCTTTTAGGAAAATAAATTGAGCTACGCCTTCATTAGCATAAATCTTCGCAGGTAAAGGTGTAGTATTTGAAAATTCTAAAGTTACATGTCCCTCCCAACCTGGCTCAAGAGGAGTTACATTCACAATAATTCCACATCTAGCGTAAGTTGATTTTCCAAGACAAATAACCAAAATATCATCAGGAATTTTAAAATATTCCATTGTTCTTGCTAGAGCAAAAGAATTAGGTGGAATAATACATTCTTTTCCAATTTTAGTAATAAAGCTCTCTTTTTTGAAAATTTTAGGATCAACAATACCTGAATTAACGTTAGTAAAAATTTTAAATTCATTAGATACTCTTGCATCATATCCATAGGATGAAAGACCAAAGGAAATTTTTCCTTTTCTTACTTGTTTATCTACAAAAGGTTTTATCATTCCTTTTTCTTTTGCAGTTTTTTTTATCCATTTATCGGAAAGAACTGTCATTTTTTCTTTTTTTTGTTTTGATTTTCTTTCTTTTTTTAAGGTTTCTTTTTAAAGCTGCCTCACGACTTTTTATGAAAGAATCTTTTTTTTCAAAAGATTTCATTTAAAAAAGGTTAATTTTTATCTGGGTTTGTTAAGTCCTCAAGCGTTATGGGTTTATCGATATCATGCATCAATTTTTCCTCGGACTCTTTAGAATTACTTACTGAACGCTTTGCTCTTCTTTGCTCAATCCTCGCTTTACGCTTAGCCTCTTTTTTCATTGCTTTATCGCCTCGCGTAGACTTATAGTCATAGTGAATTCCCATATTGAGCGTCCCTTCATTAATTTTTAAATTTACTTCTTGAGGCTCTATTTTGCAAGCCTCTTGATTGAAGTCTCTTAATAATTATAAATAAAATCGACAAAATTACGGCAACTATTACATCTTGAAGTGGAGTTGCATTTGGAAAACCATAATTCCATAAAATCACTAAAATTAACCAAGCGAACCAATTAATTTTTTTTACCATCAATTTCACAACCTTGCTCATTACAATTTTTACCTGAATTCACATTTTTAAAAAAATCTAAAGCTCTTATAGCTGTCATCATATGGTTTTTATAAACGTTAAGATATCCATTTAAGCTATAAGATAATTTTTTTGCCTCGTTCATCATTCCTAATTTAACCATATTTATGAGCATGATAGCGTTTCCGTTAGGAATAGTGTTGTCGCTTATGTCAATTGGTTCAAAAAAAGTATCGTTACTATTTTTTTGATTTTTTTGAAAAATATGTTTTTCTTCTAGAAAAAATTTAGTTAAAGCCTCTTGTGACAATTTTTTTGCTAAATCCTTGTACTTAAAATTCATTGTTTTATCTGATAAATCATTTATTGCATTTATTAAAAAAGCATAATCTTCGATAAAAGCGATATTAGTTGAGTAACTATGATAAATTTTATTCTTGATATATTTATTTTCAATTTTTAGGAAAAATTCTTCAGCAAATTCTAAGTACCTATTATTTGGTAGGATTTCACTTGCAGAAATTAAAGCACTTACCATTAGGCAGTTTAAATCTAATTGCGTTTTGTCATCAAAAAAAGGCTTACTTCTTTTTAATCTAATTTTTAAAAGCTTATTTAAAATCTCATTTGTTGGTTTTTGTTTTTCAACGAGAATAATTTTATTTTCCCAGTTACCGTCAGGTGCTATTTCAAAGTAATTTTCAATATTTTCTATATCTTTAATTTCGCTATAAGAATAAACATAATATTTACCCTCTTCTCCGTCGCTATCTGCGTCATACGCGGAACCAAAAAAACCCTCTTTATTAATGAAGTTTTTTTTTAGAAATTCAATAGTTTGTTCCAATTTTTCTTTAAAATAATTTTCAGAATTTATTTTACAATATTTAGAAAGTAATAGAACAAATTGAGTATTATCGTAAAGCATTTTTTCAAAATGTGGAATAACCCAATCTTCATCAACTGTATATCGAGCTATGCCGCCTTCAACATGATCGTATATTCCTTTTGAACATAATTTTTTAATAATAATTTCGACTGGCTTTAGATACTTTGTATTTTTAGTAGAATTATAAAAATAAAGTAGGGTTTCAAATAAATTAAAAGTTGGAAATTTAGGCGCGCCTTTATAACCACCTTTTGCTGGATCTAATTGACTTAAGGATATTTCAAGAATGGGCTCAAGATCTTGATTTAGGACAGAATTTTTTTTTAAATCTAAATTTTTAATTATTAAATCTTTTTGCTTTATTATTTTTTCCCTTTGATCTTTGTAAGCTTCAGAAACTTTAAGTAAAACTTCTTTAAATGTTGGTAATCCATGTTTAGCTTCTTTAGGAAAATAAGTGCCTCCCATAAATGGAACACCGTTTTCATCCAAGAACATTGTCAAAGGCCACCCTCCCCCAGTTTGATTAAATAATTGAAATGAGCTTTGAAATATAAAATCTAGATCAGGCCTTTCTTCCCTATCAACCTTTATATTTACGAAAAGTTCATTCATTAAATTTGCTGTTTCAATATCTTCAAAACTTTCATGGGCCATAACGTGACACCAATGACAGCTTGCGTATCCAATACTTAGTAAAATAGGTTTTTTATTTTTTTTCGAAAACTCTAAAGTTTCTGTAGACCAAATTTGCCAATTAACTGGATTGTCTTTATGTTGTTTAAGATACGGACTTAAATCATTAGACAAAACATTTTCATTAATTTTTATCATCAAAAAATTTTTTTTTCATTATTAAAGAAATGATCATAAGGCATGCAAACATAAGAATTGGTAAATAAATTCCTGGAGTTAAGATAAAGTCAAGCATATTAAAATTTTCTGATTGAGCTACGTAAGAATCAAGTCCAGCACCTATAGTATTAAAAATAAAAAACCCAGGTATAAATCCAAAAAAACTTGAAAGAAAATAATTCATCTTACCCATGCCAAATAAAATCGGTATCAAGTTTTGCAGTCCAAATGGTACTCCCAAGCCACCAATAAATCTATATATAAAAAAATAATAAAATTCATTTTTTTTAAATAAAAAAATATACTTATCGAATTTTTGTTGAAGAATCTTTTTAACCAAGTCCCTAAAAAAGAAATTTCCTATAGAATACAAAATCAATGCTCCAACTGAAATTGAAATTATAGAAATAAAAGTTCCAATCCACTGACCAAATAATATTCCAGAAATTATTAATAAAGGTGCACCAAAACCTAGAAGGGCAACCCAAATTACTGCAAAAATAAAAAAGTAAATTAAGTTTGTAATTAAACTCACACTAACAAAATTGTTTAGATCTTTCTGAATTTTTTTATAATATGAAAAATCATTTAATTTACTTATTTCTATGCTAGTGAAAATAAAATATAAGAATGCGATAAGTATTATTATGTAAGAAATACCCAAAAATGTTTTTAAATTTTTACTCATATTTTACCTGTACAATAGACATCAATTAAAATATATACCTTTAAATATTTATGAAAAGAACATATCAGCCTAGCAATTTAGTTAGAAAAAGAAGACATGGTTTTAGAGCTAGGATGGCTACTAAAACTGGCAGACAGCTTATCTCTAGAAGACGTGCTAAAGGAAGAAAAACACTTTCAACATAAATTTAATGGTAAAGCTTGAAAGTTTAAAAAAAAGCTACCAATTCAAAAAGGCTCTAAAAGAAAGAAAAATTCATACTGATTTTTTTTCAATATTCGCTGCTAAAAATTTCATTAAGCCAAAACAAAAAGATAATTTGCTCATTAGTTTCGTAATGAAAAAAAAAATTGGAAATGCAGTTAAAAGAAACAAAATTAGAAGAAAATTAAAAGCAATTACTCAAAAATTAATAAAAAAAAGAGGTGCAATTAATAAAGATTACACTTATATAGTTTTCGGTAAGTCTAATGCTTATGCTCAAAAACAAGATGTGCTTTTGCCATTAATGGAGAAAAGTTTTAGTAAATTAAAAAAATAAAATGACAAAAACTCTTATTTTCATAATCAAAATTTATCAATATTTAATTTCTCCACTGCTGGGTAGTAGATGCAGATTTTTACCTACTTGTTCCGAGTATTTTATTGAAGCACTTAAAACTCAAGGCTTGACAATGGGATTTAGATTAGGCGTAAAAAGAATTTTAAAATGTCATCCATTTAAGAAACTTGGTGGCAGTCACGGTATAGATTTCGTACCAATTCCCAAAAATGCTAGTAGGCAAGAAAGACTTAAAAAAATTGTAGAAGGCTTACAAAAGGCTGGCTGGAAATTAGAAGATAAAAAGGAAAGTAATAATGGATAGAAATGTTTTTGTAGCAATTGCTCTTTCAATGTCTGTTTTACTTTTCTGGGGTGCTTTTTTTGAAACTCCAAAGAAAAATTCTGAACAACAAACAAATCAAAAAGTAGAGCAAAAGAATGAGCAAGGCTCTATTGCACCAACGATTAGTCAACCACAGATAATAAAAAAAATTACCAGAGAAGAATCTATCAATTCCAGTAAAAGAATTAAAATAGAAAATGACAGTATAGTGGGCTCTGTTAATTTAAAGGGTGCTTTAATTGACGATATATCATTTAAAAAACATAAACAAAAAGTTGAAGATGGAAAAAATATCATTTTTTTAAACCCATCTGATACTGAGAACGGTTTTTACATAGAGACTGGTTGGACAAGTATTGGAAATAAAATTAAAGTTCCAACAAAGGATTCTGTATGGAAAGTAAAAGGTAATAATATATTAAGCGATAAATCTCCGGTTATTTTGCAGTGGAATAATAATGAGGGTGTTACTTTTGAAAAAAGAATTGAATTAGATGACAAGTATTTATTTAAAATATCACAGCAAGTAAAAAATAATTCGAATTCACCTATAGATCTGTATCCGTACGCACAGATGACAAGGAATAAAATCCCTGATGATATTCAAAATTTTTACATCCAACATGAGGGATTTATAGGTGTATTTGATGATGAATTAAAAGAAGACGACTATGATGATGTAGAAGAAAAAAAAATAGTAAGAGAGTCAAATGAAGGCTGGCTTGGAATAACAGATAAATATTGGATGACTGCATTCGTACCTGAGTCAGGTAAAAATTTTAAAACTACATTCCTTTATGAAAATGGATTTAAAGCGAATTATATTATTAATGAACCAGTAAATATTGATCAATCATCAGTTGGAGCAAATAACCTCAGATTATTTATTGCCGCTAAAGAGGTAGAAACAGTTGATGGATATGCTGCAGACCAAAATATAAATAAATTTGATTTAGTTATAGACTGGGGATGGTTCTATTTTTTCACAAAACCTTTATTTTTCGTTATAGATTATTTATTTAAAATTTCTGGAAATTTTGGAACAGCAATAGTGTTATTAACTATTGCTATAAGACTTATTTTCTTCCCACTGGCTAATTTTTCATTCAGGTCAATGGCAAAAATGAAAGCAGTTCAACCGGAAATGATGAGACTCAAAGAGCTACATAAAGACGATAAAGTTAAATTACAGCAAGAGATGATGGCTTTATATAGAAAAGAAAAAATAAATCCTGCATCAGGTTGCTTGCCAGTTTTAATTCAAATACCTTTCTTTTTTGCAATTTATAAGATGCTATTTATTTCTTTAGAAATGAGGCATCAACCATTTTTTGGTTGGATAAAAGACTTATCAGCACAAGACCCAACTTCTTTGTTTAATTTATTTGGACTAATTCCATGGGATCCTCCAGGGTTTATGATAATAGGCATTTGGCCAATATTAATGGGGGCCTCTATGTGGGTACAACAAAAGTTAAACCCTGCTCCTGCTGATCCTATACAAGCGAAAATATTTGCTTTCTTTCCATTATTTTTAACGATCATACTTGCCTCTTTCCCATCTGGGTTGGTTGTTTACTGGACGATAAATAATATTCTCACAATAGCTCAACAGTATGTAATTGTTAAAAAAACGACTGTGAAAACAAATTAGATGTCAAAAAATATTTCTCTAGACGAGATAAAAGAATTTTGGCCTGATAAAGCCCCAGACATTAACATCGTTCAAAAATACATAAAAAAATACGAAAATGAAAAAATTGTAATTAAATATGGTGGCAATGTTCTTATAGACAGAAATGTCTTTAATAATTTTATATCTGATATAAATGTTCTCAATAGATTGGGCTTATCTATAGTTGTGGTTCATGGTGGTGGTCCGAGAATCAAAAGAGAATTAGATAAGAAAAAAATCGTATCGAAATTTATTAATGGCTTGAGGGTTACTGATAAAAACATAATTAATACTGTGGAAGAAGTTTTAATTGATTTTAACAAAGACATAGCTAGCTCTCTCGAGAAATTAGGTTCTCAAGCAGCTATGTTTCATACTAAAACTGAAAACATTATAGAAGTTGAGCCTGAAAGAGAGGAACTTGGATTTGTGGGAATGCCAAATAAAATAAATGTTAATTTAATTCAAAACGCACTAAATGAAAATAAAATTCCAATCATAGCACCTTTAGGTTTAGGAAAGAATGAACAAATATACAATATAAATGGTGACACTGCTGCTAGTGCTATCGCAAAAAAACTTAAGTCTAGAAGATTAATATTAATGACAAATGTAGAGGGTGTATATGATGATAAGAAAAAATTAATATCAGAAATTAAACCTTTCGATCTTGAAAATCTCATTAAATGGAAAGTTGTTCAAGGCGGTATGATTCCAAAAATAGAAAACTGTGTAGATGCAGTGCAAAATGGAGTGAGAGGAGTAGTGATTTTAGATGGGAGAAAACCCCATTCGATTTTACACGAAATTTTTTCAGATAAGGGATCTGGAACATTGATTAGAGAATGAAAGACTTAAAAAATATAAAATTTTGGTTATTTGACTTGGACAATACGCTTTATGATGGCGCTACCAAAGTTTTTGATCAGGTAGATAAAAAAATGTCAAAATTTATCTCTGAAAAACTTAATGTCAGCATTGAAGAAGCCAGAAAAATTCAAAAGAATTATTTCCAAGCGTATAATACAACTTTAAACGGAATGATAAAACATCACAAAATAGACGCTGATGAATTTTTAGAATTTGTACATGATGTTGATCTTAGTTTCTTAAATAAAAACAAATTTTTAGAGAACGAAATTAAAAAATTAGACGGAAAAAAAATAATTTTTACAAATGGCTCTAGAGCCCATGCTCTTAATGTTACGAAACGAATAGGAATAGATAAGCTTTTTGATGGAATTTTTGATATACGAGATTGCGAATTTATTCCAAAGCCTTCAAAAGAACCTTATAAAAAATTAGTAGAAAATTACAAAATTGAGCCACAATATTGTATATTCTTTGAAGATATTGCAAGAAATTTAAAACCAGCATACGAATTGGGCATGAAAACTGTTTGGATAAAAAATGATGAACCTTGGGCAGCAAAATATTCTGACTCGAAATTTATCAATTATAAAACTGAGAATTTGGCAAAATTTTTAAAGGAGATTAATGGGTTACGATAAGCTAGAAAAAATTATTAATAAAAGTTTTGAAATTAAAGAAAAAATAGGACCTAAATCAGACAAAAAACTTATCAAAGCAATCAACGAAACCATTAATTTGGTAGACTCTGGTAAAATAAGAGTTGCAAACAAAACTAATGGTATATGGATTGTTAATCAGTGGATCAAAAAAGCAATCCTTTTAAGTTTTAGAGTAAATAAAATGACAATGTCAAAAGGACCTTACACGACCTGGTATGATAAAGTTCCAGGCAAAACAGTAAAATGGAAAGAAAAAGATTGGAAGAAAGCTGGATATCGACATGTTCCCAATGGAGTTGTTAGAAGAGGATCTTATATTGCAAAAAATGTTGTCCTAATGCCTTCATTTGTAAATTTAGGTGCTTATGTTGATGAAGGCACAATGATTGATACTTGGGCATCTGTTGGTTCATGTGCACAAGTTGGAAAAAATTGTCATATTTCTGGTGGAGCTGGAATTGGTGGTGTACTTGAACCTCTTCAAGCTGGTCCGGTTATTATAGAGGATAATTGTTTCGTAGGAGCAAGATCTGAAATAGCTGAAGGTGTTTTAGTTGAAGAAGGTGCGGTTATTTCGATGGGAGTTTATATTGGAGCTTCAACAAAAATTGTAGATAGATTAACTGGTGAAATTACTTTTGGAAAAGTGCCAGCATATTCTGTTGTAGTTCCGGGTAGCTTACCAAATAAATCTAATCCAGATGGTCCTTCTTTATATTGTGCTGTAATTGTAAAGAAGGTTGACTCGAAAACAAGAAGCAAAACATCTATAAACGATTTGTTAAGAGATTAATGCCAAAATCAATAATCATTAAAAAAAACGGAGGACCTGAAGTTTTAGAAATTCAAGATGTAGAGGTTGGTTCTCCCGGACCAGATCAAATTAAGGTGACTAACCATGCAATTGGGTTAAATTATATTGATACTTATCATAGATCAGGTTTGTATTCCCTTAAGTTGCCAAGTGGTATTGGTTTAGAAGCAGCAGGTAAAATAGATGAATTAGGATCTAATGTTAAGGAATTTAATATAGGTGATAATATAGCTTACGCTTCTGTGCCACTAGGTGCATACTCACAACAAAGAATTATTCCATCAAACATAGCTGTAAAAGTCCCTGAAGGTATTTCTCATAAACAAGCAGCTGCCCTGATGACTAAAGGGTTAACAACAAATTATTTACTTTGTAAAACTTATAAACTTAAGGCTGGAGAAACTGTTTTATTTCATGCAGCAGCAGGAGGTGTTGGTCAAATTTTTTCTCAATGGGCAAACAGCATTGGTGCAAAAGTTATAGGTACGGTAGGTTCAGACGAAAAAATTAAAGTTGCGGAAGAAAATGGTTACGCACATGTAATTAATTACACAAAAGATGATTTTGCAAAAAAAGTTATGGAGGTTACAAATAATGAGGGAGTTCCAGCTGTATTCGATGGAGTTGGAAAAAAAACTTTTCATGGTTCTTTAGCGTGTCTTAAAACAAGAGGAATGATGATAAGCTTTGGAAACGCTTCAGGTCCTTTAGATCCAATTGACGTTCCTAAGGATATTCAGCCCAAAGGACTTTATTTGACCAGACCCTCAATAGGTCAATACTTTACGAATCGCAAAGAACTTCAAGCTGGTGCAGATGCAGTATTTGAAAAGGTAAAATTTGGAAAAATAAAAATTAAAATTTCAAAAGAATATAGTTTAATTGATGCGAGAAAAGCGCATGAAGACTTAGAAGCAAGAAAGCTTACAGGCCCCGCTATTTTGATTCCATAATGGAAAAAAAAATAATCTCCCCTTGCATAAGCATTTGTAAAACCGATCCTGTTACAGGATATTGCTATGGATGCGCTAGAACAAATGAAGAGAAAAAACTTTGGAAGGATGAAAATATTACTATTGAATGGAAAATAAAAAATCTAGAAGAAATAACCTCTAGGATGAAAGGTTGGCAATTAGAAACATTTAAGGAGTCTTACAATCATAAGGTGAGACAAGGAATTTCATTATATAAAAAAAGTCTTATAGAAAAATAATTCAATAATCTTTCTTCATCGAGTCCATGTCACTAAGATGAAATTTTAAAGCTTCATTTGAAAGCCTTATTTCTTGTAAAAATAGAAAAATAGAAAAAATCATACAAATACAACACGAAGCAAAACTCAATCTTGCGTATAGAACTAAATCTAAATATAAAAGTAAGACTGTAAGCATATTGAATAAAAAACCAAAAGCCGAAAATCCCATAACAAATTTTAGATAGTTTGTTCTTTTGTTAAGAACATGAAGTTGATTTTCCCATTCTGGAGGAACTTTTTTTTCAAAAGTATACTGGTCATGAATCTTTCTAATTAAGGCACTTAGAGTATGAAATCTGTTGCTATACATTGTCATCATTAAAGGTATAGCAGGGAACATCAATGCAGCAACTGTGTAATCAATATCCATATCGAATCAAATTGATTATGAAGTTAGTGTTTGATATTTACAAGTTATATTTCATGTATCATTTTAAAATATTCATTGAATTAACTAGATTAAATAAGCCGATAGGTTTTATGCTATTATTTTGGCCTTGCTCTTGGGGATTAGCTTTAGCTAATACCATAACTCCAAATTTAAATTTATTTCTAAATTACTTAATATTATTTTTTTTAGGATCAGTTTTAATGAGGAGTGCTGGTTGTATCGTCAACGATATAGTTGATAAAGATTTTGACAAAAAGGTTCAAAGAACAAAAAATCGTCCAATTGCTTCAGGAAAAATAACTGTAAAGCATTCTTTAATGTATGTTTTAATTCTTTGTTTTTTAGCATTAATGATTTTGCTGCAATTTAATTTATTCACAATCATCCTGGGTATGGGCTCAATGGTTCTAGCGTTCTCTTATCCATATATGAAAAGATTTACTTACTGGCCTCAATTATTCCTAGGAGTAACATTTAACTGGGGGATTATAATGGCTTGGGCAGCAGTGAATAATAATATTACTCAAGAAATTATTGCTCTTTATGTATCGGCCATATTTTGGACATTGGGTTATGACACGATTTATGGCGCTCAGGATATGTCGGAAGATGAAATCATTGGACTAAAATCTACTTCAATTAAATTTAAAGAAAATATGTTTTTATTCGTTTCAGTTTGTTATTTTGTGACTATTATATCTATATTTTTTTTATTTATTAATTTTTTTGGATTAAACTTTTTTACTTTATTTTTATTAATATTTTTTTTAAGTCTTATTTATCAGCTAATAAAGTTAAGAAAAAATAATTCTGAAAATTATCTTTCACTATTTAAATTTAATAATATTTCTGGATTATTATTATTTGTAAGTATTTGTTCGATAAATCTATAATATGAAATTTGATGAACTTAAAATAATTCTAAAAAGACTTTTCAAAGAGTACGTGAAAAAACACATTAAAAGAATTTTAATAGCTTTAATATTATCTTTGGTGGTTGCAGCAAGTACATCTGGTATAGCATGGTTACTAGATCCGGCTGTTAAAAAGATTTTTATTGAACAAAATAAAGTTTTTACCTGGTCAATTCCAATTTTGATTGTAGTCGCTTTTTCAAGTAAAGGACTATCTCTTTATTTTGCTAGAATTAATATCATAAGAGTTGGAGAGGAAGTTGCAGGTGCACTTCAAAAAAAAGTAGCAAATAATATTTTAACATCTGACATTCAAACATTAGATAATAGACACTCAGGAAAGTATATTTCAAATGTAATGTTTGACACACATCATGTCCAAAATCTTGTAAGTACCGGAGTTTTGAATTTAATGAAAGACACTTTTTCAGTTATTGCATTAGTTTCATTAATGTTTTATCAAAATTGGAAGTTAGCATTGTTTGCGATATTGATGATGCCTTTAGCCGGTGGACTTGCTAAATCTCTTGGAAAAAGAATTGGAAAAGCTACATCAAAAGCTGGAATTTCTTCTGGTAATTTAGCTTCTTTTTTAACTGAAATATTTAAAGGATCTAAAATGATTAGAATTTATCAAAAAGAAAATGTGGAAAATGAAAAAGCAAATAAAGTAATAGATGACCTTGTAGAAAAAAATATCAAAATAGGAAGTGTAATGATTAGAGCAACTCCAATAATGGAAGCGTTAACTGGATTTATGATAGCAGGATTTATAATTTTTTCAGGAAAGCTGATTGCATCTGGGGAATTGGGTGTTAACAATTTTTTTTCTTTTTTAGCCGCTATGATGCTTGCGTATCAACCAATAAGATCTCTTGCTACTATTAATATGTCTGCTTATCAGGGAGCTGCAGCATTTAAAAGAATAAGTAATATTATAGATAGAGAGATTAAAATTAAAGAATTGGCTGATTCTCCTGAACTAATTTTAAAAGATACCAACATAAAATTTAATAAAGTGAATTTTAAATATGAAACAACAAAAGAAAGAGCTATCGAAAATGTTTCTTTCGATATCAAGGGTAATTCAATGGCTGCATTTGTTGGACATAGTGGAGCAGGTAAAAGCACAATTATAAATTTACTTCCAAGATTCTATGATCCTCAGGAAGGATCAATTGAAATAGATGATCAAAATATTAAAAAAGTTTCTCTTAGTTCATTAAGAAAAAATTTATCTTTAGTTAGTCAAGACGTAATTCTTTTTGATGATACTGTAAAAAATAATATAGCATATGCAAAACCCGGTGCATCCGATAATGAGATTATCAAGGCCTGCAAGTTTGCTGCATCAGATGAGTTCATAAACAAACTGCCTTATGGTTATGACACTATGATTGGGGAAAATGGTGTAAGGCTTTCGGGAGGACAAAAACAAAGGATTTCTATTGCTAGAGCCATCTTAAAAGAGTCTCCCATAATTCTTTTGGATGAAGCTACTTCATCCTTAGACGCAGAATCTGAGGAAATTGTTCAAAATGCAATTAATAATTTAACAAAGAATAAAACTACTTTAGTAATTGCTCATAGGTTATCGACTATTCACAATGCTGATAAAATATTCGTTTTAAAGGATGGCCATATAATTAATTCTGGAAATCATACTTTTTTAATAGAAAATTGTGAGGAATATAAATCTCTTTACAAAAAACAACTAAAGTAAATGATACTTGCTTATAGGATATTAACAACAATTTTATATCCATTATTATTGATATACTTATATTACAGAAAATTAAAAAATAAAGAAGATCCAATTAGATATAAAGAGAAAATTTTTACCTCGCACTTTAAAGTAAAACGAAAAAATAAGTCAAAACTAATTTGGTTTCATGCAGCAAGCATAGGAGAATTTAAAAGTATAATACCAATAATTGAACAATTAAATATTTTAAATAAAAATTATGAGTATTTAATAACTACAACAACTTTAAGTTCAGCTAATCTTGCAAAAATAGAATTAGAAAAATTTAATAATGTAGAGCATAGATTTTTTCCTTTTGATGTAAATTTTTTAATTGAGAAATTTTTAATTGTTTGGAAACCTGACAAAGTTTTTCTTGTTGACTCAGAAATTTGGCCAAATTTAATTTTGAACGCACAAAAACATAAAATTTCAATATCCCTTATTAACGCAAGACTAACTTCTAAATCATTTAAGAGATGGATGATGTTTCCTAAAGTTGCTAAAAAAATTTTTGAAATATTTGATATGTGCTTATGTTCAAATAAGGAGACAAAAGAATTTCTAGATAAATTAGAAATAAAACAAGTTTATTTTAAAGGAAATATTAAATTAGTTGGGCTCATAGATGAAAAAAAAATTAAAGATTTTAATGAGGATTTTCTTTTAAAAAAAAGATTTTGGCTTGCTGCAAGCATACATAAAAATGAAGATGTAATTTGCCTTAAAACTCATTTATGTTTAAAAAAGAAGTTAAGTGACATAGTTACAATAATTGCTCCTAGACATATTGAAAGGTCAGAAAAAATAAAAATCCTATCAGAAAAATTTAATTTAAAAACACAAATATTAAATCAAAATGAGAGAATTTTAGATAACAAAGAAATTATAATAATTAATTATTTTGGCGCATTAAATAATTACTTTAAGTATGCAAAAAGTGTTTTTATAGGAAAATCGATTGACAGAAAATTAAAAAATGAAAGCGGTCAAAATCCAATTGAAGCTGCAAAGCTTAATTGCAAAATTTATCACGGACCCTATGTTAGTAATTTTAAAGATATATATAAGATATTAGAGGCAAATAAAATTTCTAAACAAATAGAAAATTTTGAAGGTCTTTGTTCAAATTTATTTTTAGATTTTGAAAATCTTAATATGAAAAATAAAAATGCAAATCTGATTGATAATTTAGGACGACAAACATTAAAAGAAACAATGGTATTAATTAATAATTTTGTAAAAAATGAGGCTTAGAAAACCAATATTTTGGGATAGAAAATTAGGTTTGATTGCAATCCTGCTATACCCCTTTACATTAATTTTCATTTTTCTTAATTTCTTTAGAAAGGAATTAACCAAAAGTAAAAAGTTTGAAATTCCAATTATCTGTGTTGGAAATATTTATATTGGCGGAACTGGTAAAACACCTGTTTCAATACATTTAGCTAATGAGCTCTCAAAATTAAAAAAAAAACCAATTATAGTAAGAAAATATTATTCTAACCATAATGATGAATACAATCTTATCAGAAATAATTTTAAAAATTTAGCCATCTGTAAAGATAGATTAAAATTTTTAAAAAAAATAAATAAATCAGATTTTGATACTGTAATTCTAGATGATGGTTTTCAAGACATAAGAATTCAAAAAAATATTAATATAATTTGTTTCAATCAAAATCAATTAATTGGGAATGGATTAGCTTTACCGTCAGGTCCTTTAAGAGAAAATTTATCATCTCTTAAAAATGCAGACATAATTATTATTAACGGGAAAAAAGATAAAAATTTTGAGGAGAAATTGGTAAAAATTAACAAAAATCTAGAAATATTTTATTCATCTTATAAACCGATTAATTTAGATCAATTTAGAGATACAAAACTTATGGCGATAGCTGGAATAGGAAATCCTGAGAATTTTTTTCAACTTTTAAAAGAGAACAATTTAAAAATAGAAAAAAAAATTGCATTGCCTGACCATTATAATTTTTCAAAAATTGAGATAGAGAAATTAATTAATGAAGCTGAAAGTAGAAGATGTAAAATTATTATGACTGAGAAAGATTTTTATAAAATTAACCATTTTAATCTTCAAAAAATAAATTATCTTAAAGTGTCTCTAGAGATAGAAAAAAAAGAAATCTTTTATGAAAAAATTTGCAAAATTTATGATAAAAACATTTAACTATTTTTATCAGTCTCTTTTTATATATTTATTTTTTTTAATAGGTCTAATTTTTGGCCTTAATATAAGTAGAACAATATTTGCCTTTTTATTTTCTAAAATTGGACCTTTTTTTAAATCCAAAAAAATTATCAATAATAATCTTGATGTTATTTTAAAGAAAAATTTATCTTTAAATAGAAAGAAAATTATCAATCAGATGTGGAAAAATTATGGAAAAACTTTTATTGAATATGTTTATTTAAGTAACTTCAGAAAAAGAAACTCACATATTAGAATAACAGGTGAAGAAAATTTAAAACAAGTAACAAATAACGGTAATCAAGTTATTTTTGTCTCAGGACATTTCGCAAATTTTGAATTGATGTCTATGGAGATAACAAAAAAAAATATTCCTTTAGCTACTATTTATCGACCTTTAAATAATTTTTTTTTAAATCCATTTATGGAGTATTTACGTAAAAAATATGTTTGTCATAATCAAATTAGAAAAGGAATTAATGGATTAAGAGAAACAATTAAATATATAAAAAAAAAACATTGTATAGCTCTTATGATTGATCAAAGGGTTAGTGAGGGTGAAAAAATTGTTTTTTTTGATAAGCCGGCATTAACGACAACTTTACCTGCACAACTCTCGACTAAATTTGGTTTAGACATAGTACCTGTATATATAGAGAGAGATGAAAATAATAATTTTCTTATTGAGTTTCAACAAAGTATAAGTCCTCATAATTTTGATAATAGAATTGAATTAACCAAAAAATTAAATAAAGTTTTAGAAGAAATGATAATTAGAAATCCTTATCAGTGGATATGGACACATAATCGCTGGAAGTAAAGTTATTTTTTTTGATTTTTAAATCGTTCATTTACTTCTATCGGTGAGAGATAGGCTTCTTGCAGTTCTACATTCCAATAATTCAAATTTTGTAATTTTATTTCTTTTCCTGATACTGCGCACAAAACATAGTCCCCTTCCTCGACTATTTCATAATAATTGTGCTTAAATATAAGTTTAGCTTTTTTTTTACTCATCTATAAATTATACAATATAAAATCTAACATGAATATTGGATTAATTGGTAGTGGGGGAAGAGAGCATGCATTATGCAAAAACCTTTCTGAGTCAAAATTTGTTGATAAAATAATTTGCTTCCCAGGAAATGCGGGCACGTCTTCGCTAGCCATAAATGTGCAAGTAGATATATTAGATTTTAAAAAAATTCTAAAGTTAATCAAATTCTATAAAATTAAATTAGTAATAGTTGGTCCTGAAGAGCCATTAGTTAATGGAATAGTTGATTTTTTAAAAAAAGAAAAAATTATAGTTTTTGGCCCCAATAGATATGCAGCTAAGTTAGAGGGATCAAAAGCATTTATGAAAACGATTTGTAAGCAAAATAAGATTCCAACTGCTAAATTTAAAATTTGTAATAAAAAAAATCAGGTAAAAAAATTTTTAACCGATTGTAGTCTTCCTATCGTAGTAAAAGCAGATGGTTTAGCTGCTGGTAAGGGTGTTACAATATGTAAAACCGAAAAAGAAGTTCTTAAAAGTACTAATGATATATTTAAAGGAAAGTTTAAATCATCTAAATTAGTTGTATTAGAAGAATATTTATTAGGTGAAGAAGCTAGTTATTTTGTAATTGTTGATAATAATACTTTCAAATTTTTTGGCTCTGCCCAGGATCATAAACGTGTATTTGAGAACGATAAGGGTCCTAATACTGGTGGTATGGGTGCCTACTCGCCTGCTCCAATTATCACAAAAAAATTGGAAAAAAAAATAATTTCAAAAATAATTGTTCCAACTTTAAAAGCTCTTAAAACTAAAAATAATCCTTACAATGGCTTTTTGTATGTAGGCTTAATGATTAAAAATAATGAGCCTTTCTTAATAGAGTATAACATCAGAATGGGAGATCCTGAGTGTCAAGTAATTTTACCTAGATTAAAAACTGATATCTTTAAGATATTTAAATACGCTACTTTGAACAAATTAAAAAATATTAAAATTAATTGGAAAAAACAAAAATCTATGACTGTGGTATTATGTGCAAAGGGATATCCAGGTGCATATAAAAAAAATTTGAAAATACAAAATATTGATAAAATAAATTTATCAGAAAAAGATTTTATTTTTCACGCAGGTACTAAGATAGTTAATAATGTACTTAGATCTAATGGAGGTAGAGTTTTAAATGTATTATCATTAGGAACCAATTTTAAATCTATAAGAAAAAAAATTATTTCAAATATTAAAAAATTAAAATTAAAAGGTATTTTTTATAGAAAAGATATTGGATGGAAAGTAATTAATAAAAAAAATGAGAATTATTAGTGGTACTTTAAAAGGAAGGCCTATCAAATTTTTAAAAAATACAAATACAAGACCTCTTAAGAATAGTGTTAGGGAAAGTATTTTTAATATTTTAAGCCATTCAAAAAAAATCAAAGTAAATATTTCAAATTCAGAAATTTTAGATCTGTACTCTGGAATTGGATCATTTGGAATTGAATGTGTATCGAGAGGAGCAAAAAAAGTTACATTTATAGAGCAAGATTTTTTAGCAACAAAATCGTTAAAGGAAAATTTAATTAAATTATCAATTATTAATTTTACAAAAGTTTATTTTTGTAGAATTGAAGAAATTTTAAGCAAAAATATTTTTGATAAATTTGACGTAATTTTTCTTGATCCCCCATTTAAAGACTCGAGTTTTTTAGATAACCTTAAAACTATAAAGAATAAAAAATTGTGTAATAACAAACATATATTAATTATACACAGAGAAAATAAGTCAAAAGATAACTTTAATGAATTATTAAAGATAATTGATATTAAAATTTACGGAAGATCAAAAATAATATTTGCAGTTTTTAAGTGAGAAATTTTTTTGTATAAATTTTAACTTGTTCAACAGCTGGCTGATTAAAAGGATCCACATTTAATAATCGTCCTAAAATAATTGTTTCTACAATAAAGTACGAAAATAATTTTCCAAGTGACTCCTCACTAATTATATTAATTTTAAACTCCCTAAATGGTATATTTTTTTTTTTAAAAGATAAAATTAAAGCTTTTTTTTGAGCATTTTTTATCTCATATATTTTTTTATTATTAAGAAAACTATTTATTCCAAAATTTTTATTAAAATAAATCTTATTTTTTGTTTTTTTTTCAAAACTAAAAATGTTAAAAATTTTATCTTTAGGTCCATCTAAATATAATTGTAATAAACTATGGTGATCTTTTGGAACATTAGATATTACCGGTAAAAAACCTGTATTCTTTTTACCTAAACTTTCTGCCACTAATTGCTGGCACCAAAACAAAAATTTTTCAAGCTCAGGAAAATAATTTAAAAATATCAAATTATTAAATTTTTTTGATTTTATTAAAGTTGCAATCTTTAATGTACTATTTTTAAGAAAGATCTTATTTTCATTTTTAAGGCAATCAAGGATTTTTGATCTGAGTTTTATTATATTTATACCCATAAAGTATGCTGGCACTATGCCAACTTCGGACAAAACTGAATACCTACCGCCTATATAGTTTTTATGCTCAATATAAAAAAGACCTAAATTTTTTGACATTAAATAAAGTGTGCTATTTTTCTTTTCTGAAATTACAATAATATTTTTAGATTTTTTTTTAATTATATTTAATCCAAAAATATTCGATAGTGTCTCAACTGTATTTCCTGACTTTGAAATTAAAATGAAAAGAACTTTTGACGTATTCTCTTTTTTTTTAAATTCAATTAATTTATTTTCATCAAGATTGTTAAAAAAAAATATTTTCTTTTTTATTTTTTTTTGAAAAAAATTATATATTGCTTCAGCTCCAAGTATAGATCCTCCCATTCCAACCAGAGCAATAGTTCTAAATTTTTGAAATTTTTTAAGATCTTTGATATTAAAATTAAATTCAAAATTATCGTTTAAAATATTTTCAGTTTTTTTTGAATTTTTAATATCTGATTTAAAATTTGAAAAAATTTTATCAAATTTTTTAGAAAAAGATTTATATTTTTTTTTTGCTTTATAATTTGGAAAAATACTTTCTTTAAAAATAATTTTATTTAATTTCACTTTTTTATTTTATTTAAAATTGACTCTTCGATAGAAGATGGTTTATTTTTTAATTCATTGTTTATTTCTGGTGCTTGTAAAATCTTTTTAATTTTTTGTTTCTCTTCTTCTTGTTTTTCAATTTTTTTTCCAGGCTCAGGAATGTCTTCAAAATTTGGAGGTAAAACAAGTGGGTTTCTTTTTTTAACTAGAAACTCATCAGTAGTTTTTACTTTCTCGTTTCTTAAAACTTTACCAGCTTCGCCTAAACCTCCACAAGACGTGAGAAGAAAAAAAGTAATTAACAAAAGATAAATATTTTTCATATTCTAATTTTTAACAAAAAAACTTTTTACAATTATAAATAATATTCCTATAGATATAAATATATCTGCCACATTAAAAGTAAACCAGTGAAAGTTGTTATAATGTAGATCAATAAAGTCAGGAACTGCTTTAAAAAACAATCTATCATAAAAATTCCCTAATGCACCACCAATTATAACAGCATATATAATTTTATCTAATATTTCAGAACTTAATAAAAAATAAAAGAGAACCAATAATACTACAGCAATAACAAAAGTAATAAAATTATAAAGTAAACCTGACTCTGTGCTTAAAAATCCAAAACCTATTCCAATGTTCCAAATTAAGTTTAGATTTAAAAAGTCATTTAAATAATATGAATTTTCATTAAAATTATTTAAAATTAGTAATTTTGTATACCTATCTAAAAAAAATATTAATAAAATAACACACAAACAATAAAGATTATTTTTTGTAAAAATTTTGTTTCTTATCTCTTTAAGATCAATCAAAATATTGACTTTCTATTTTACTGGAGAACTTTTGAACATCTCTCACATTTTTTCTCTAAAATTTTCCAACATCTTTCACATTTTTGCCCTTTGGCTTTTTTCACTTCAATCTTGATTTCATCATTATTTGATAATGCTTTTTCTGCTTTTGAAACGATAAAATAATCTGATAAATCTAATTTATCGAGAAGTTCAAATTTATCTTTTTTTAATATTAGCTTAATTTCAGCCTCTAAACTCGATCCAATTTCTTTGTTGGCTCTTTTTTCTTCGATAGCGACATTTGCTTCTTGTTTAATTTTGAATAAATTTGTCCATTTTTCATTTAGTTTATCATTCTTCCAATTAGCCGGGATTTTTACAAAATTACATTCATGAATACTTTCATTCTTATCTTTACTTAACAAGCTATAAATTTCCTCGGAGGTAAAAACTAAAATTGGAGCAAACCATTTCAATAAGCTCTCTAAAATTATATTTAAAACAATTACACAGTTTTTTCTTTTTTTTGAATTTATGCTATCGCAGTAAAGAACATCTTTTCTAATATCAAAATAAAATGATGAAAGGTCCAGTGTACAAAAATTTAATAGCTCTTTATATAATTTATGAAAATTATAATTATTCAAATTTTCATCGACAGATTCATTTAATATAAATAATTTATGTAAAATAAATTGTTCCAATTCGTCAAATTCATTTGGTTTAATTTTTTCAAAACTTTGTTTCTCAAAATTATCTTTTAAATTTCCAAGCATAAATCTGAAGGTGTTTCTAATTTTTCTATAAGACTCTGCATGCTGTACTAAAATATTTTTATCAATTCTTAAATCTTCAGCATAATCAGATGCTGATGCCCAAACTCTAAGAATGTCTGCCCCATAGTTCTTTAAAATATCTTCTGGAGAAATTACGTTGCCCATTGATTTAGACATTTTCATACCTTTGCCGTCTACGACAAAGCCATGTGAAAGAATACTTTTAAATGGTGCTTTGCCTCTAGTGCCACACGACTCTAGTAAAGATGAGTGAAACCACCCCCTATGTTGGTCAGATCCTTCTAGATACATGTCTGCGGGCCATTTCAAATCTTTTCTTTTCTCCAAAACAAAACTATGTGTTGAGCCACTATCGAACCATACTTCAACAATATCATTAAGTTTCTCATAATCTTTGACATCATAATCATCACCTAAAAAAATTTTAGCATCATCAGTGAACCAACAGTCAGAGCCTTGTTTTTCATAAATAGAAGCAATTCTATCAATAATTTTTTGGTCTCTTAATGGCTCTTTTGTTTTTTTATTTATAAAAATTGGCAATGGTACTCCCCAAACTCTTTGTCTTGAAACACACCAATCTGGTCTTCCTTCGATCATTGATAAAAGCCTATCCTTGCCTTTATTTGGATAAAAGGTGGTTTCATCTATTGCTTTAATGGCTTTATCTCTAAGTTTATTTTTTTGCATAGATATAAACCATTGAGGTGTCGCTCTGTAAATTAATGGAGCCTTAGATCTCCATGAATGAGGATAACTATGATTAAGTTTATCGTTTTTAAGTAATTGTTTTTGTTCTTTAAGTTTATCTATAACAATCGGGTCAGCTTTAAAGACGTGTGTATTTGTAAAATAAGGTACCTCTTTAGTATAAACACCTGAGTTATCAACTGTATAAAGAGATGGTATATTATTTTTTAAACATAAATTAAAGTCATCTGGACCGTGGCTTGGGGCACAATGAACAATCCCAGTTCCTTGTTCCAAATTAACAAATTGAGCATCCAACATTGGAACATCATAGTCAAAATTCATTTTTAAGAATGGATGATTACATACTGTTCCTCTAAATTCTGAACCCTTAAAAGTCTTTAATTGCTTATAATTCTTAATTTCACACTCTTTTGTAATTGACTCAATTAAATTTTTTGCAACTACAATTCTCTTATCTTTAAAATACTCAAGCTGTTCGATCTCTAAAACTGCATATTCAATATTACTATTAAAAGCTAATGCTTTATTAGCAGGTATAGTCCAAGGTGTAGTAGTCCAAATTATAATGCTGGAATCCTTTAAAAAATCTTTGTCGGTCTCCTTAACTTTAAACGCAACATAAATTGTATTTGAAGTATGCTCTAAGTATTCTACTTCTGCATCAGCTAAAGCAGTTTTTTCAACAGTAGACCAAAGAACTGGTTTAAACCCTTGATATAAACTTCCATCCAAAAGAAATTTACCTAACTCTCTTACAATTTGAGCCTCTGCCTCGTAACTCATCGTAGAATAATAATTTTCAAAATCTCCGACTACACCTAATCTCTTAAACTCTTTAATGTGAACTTCGATCCAACTTTTTGCAAATTCTCTACATTCTTGTCTAAAATCTTTAATGGGTACTTCATCTTTATTTTTTTTCTTTTTTTTATATTGCTCTTCTATCTTCCATTCTATTGGTAACCCGTGGCAATCCCAACCTGGAACGTAGATAGAGTCTTTTCCATTCATCTGATGAAAGCGAGTAATCATATCTTTCAGAATTTTGTTTAAAGCGGTGCCCATATGTATATGCCCATTCGCATAAGGTGGACCGTCATGAAGAACAAATTTTTCTTTTCCATTTGATTTTTTTCTAAGCTTTTCAAAAATTTTATTTTTTTCCCATTTCTTTAAAATTTCTGGCTCTTTAATTGGTAAGCTAGCCTTCATTGAAAAAGCTGTTTTGGGAAGTTGTAATGTATCTTTGGACATTATTTTTTTGCCTTTTTAATATCGATTTTGATTTGTTTTTTTAATTGTTTCAAATTTCTAAATTTTTTTTCTGATCTAATAAATTTTTTAAAATAAACACTAATTACTTTATTATATAAGTTTTTATTAATTCCAAAGATATTTGTTTCTAATAACAAATTTTGTCCATTAAATGTTGGTCTATAACCTATATTTGCAATACCGTTTTTATAAAAATTCTTACTTTTAACTTTAACAGCGTAGACACCAAGCTTAGGGACAATATAATCATGTAATTTTAGATTACATGTTGGAAAACCAATTTTACGACCTCTTCTTTGTCCTTTTATTACTTTACCATTGATGCTCCAATTACGGTTTAATAATTTATTTACTTCGTCTATTTTACCTAATCTTATTTTGTTTCTTAAAAGTGTGGACGAAATTATTGTATTACCTCGTTTAAATGGTTTAGTAACAATATTTTTAAAGTTATATTTATTTTCGAATTTCTTTAGTGTGTTTATATTTCCTTGCCTTTCAAAACCAAACTTGAAATTTTTACTTACATACAAATATTTACATTTTGTTTTTTTAAAAATTATATTTTTTATAAACTCTTCTGCTGATTGGGTTGAGAAATTTTTATTAAATTTTACGATAATTAAGAAATCTAATTTTAATTTTTTTAATTGAGTTTTTTTCTGTTCTAATGAATTAATTCTATGATTTTTAATTTTGTTATTGAAAAACATTACTGGCACAGGTTCAAAAGTCATAACCCCAAAAGGTATCCTGTTTTTTTTTGCTTTTTGTTTTGCTTCTTTAATAACTTTTTGATGACCTAAATGTAACCCATCAAAATTACCTATGGCTATTACACCATTACAATGATTTTTATTTAAATTTGGATTATTGTAAATTTTCATTTTACCATTTTAATTCTCTTTGAAAAAAATTTGCTTTTACATCATATTTTTCTAAAAGTTCGTTTAGTTCAGAAAGGTTATTGAATTCTTTTCTATGCACACCTTCAGTTATGAATATACAATCTATTTTTAAATTATTCGCACCTTTTATATCTGTTCTTAAATTATCACCAATTGCTAAAACTTTTTCATTGGAACCAAAACACATATTATAAACCTCTTTATGTGGTTTACCAAAATAAATAACTTCTCCTCCAAGATCCTCGAAAACTTTTGCTACTGAACCTGCGCATAATTCTTCAACACTGCCCTTATGAACTATTAAATCTGGATTGGTACAAACTAATTTTTTTGAAACATGGTTAAATAAAAGTTTTTTATAATAATTCAAATCATTATCATGATCATCAAATAATCCGGTGCATAAAATAAAATCACAACTCTCAAGATCAGTTCTATTATCTTTTACTTTTTCAAATACAGAGATATCTCTAGCAGGCCCAAGATGATAAAATGTCTTTCCAAACTTTTTTTTGTTTATTGCGTGCATTGCTGCTTCACCTGAGGTCATTACATGCCCTAGATATTTTTTGTCCATTTTCATTTTAAGTAAAAAATTAATTACTTTCGAACTTGGCCTAGGTGCATTGGATAAAAACACTATTTTTTTTGAATTTTGTTTCAGTTTATCTACTGCTTTTATAGCGTCAGGATTTAGAGCAACCCCATTATGCATTACTCCCCACAAGTCTATAATAAAAGTGTCGTAATTTTTGAATATATCCGCAAGGTGGTTTAGTTCTTTCAATGTACTATTTCTCTCCTTTTAAGGCTTATTAATATAGTATTTAATGATATTTTTAATGATTTTTGCCTCTTGAAATATATTTAAAACATACCATATCAAGACTAAGTAAAAATTTATAGGAGAAAATACATATGAAATTTAGACCTCTGCACGATCGTGTGCTTATTAAAGTACTGGACAGTGAGGAAAAAACCGCTGGCGGGATAATTATACCAGACACTGCTAAAGAAAAACCTCAAGAAGGTGAAGTTGTAGCCGTAGGACCGGGTACCAAAAATGAAAACGGTAAAGTTTCTCCAATGGACGTAAAAATTGGAGATATAGTTCTTTTCGGAAAGTGGTCTGGAACTGATGTTAAAATTGACGGTAAAGAATATAGCATTATGAAAGAGTCAGACATAATGGGAATTTCAAAAAGTAAAAAATAACCTTTATAGGAGAAGAAAATGGCAAAAATAATTAAATTTGATACAGAGGCAAGGTCAAAAATGCTAACTGGAGTGAACACGCTTGCAAATGCCGTTAAAGTAACATTAGGGCCAAAAGGACGTAATGTTGTGATGGATAAGTCTTATGGTGCTCCAAGAACCACAAAAGATGGTGTTTCAGTTGCAAAAGAAATTGAACTTGAGGATAAATTTGAAAACATGGGTGCTCAAATGGTAAAAGAAGTTGCTAGCAAAACAAATGACAATGCAGGAGATGGAACTACTACTGCAACTATTTTAACCCAAGCGATTGTTAACGAAGGGCTTAAATATGTTACAGCTGGGATGAACCCGATGGATATCAAAAGAGGTATCGACAAAGCAGTTGAGCAAGTTATTGATAAATTAAAAACATCATCAAAAAAAGTTAAAGCTAACGAAGAAGTTGCTCAAGTTGGAACAATTTCAGCAAATGGTGAAAAATCTATTGGTGATATGATTTCTAAAGCAATGCAAAAAGTTGGGAATGAAGGTGTTATTACAGTCGAAGAAGCAAAAGGAGTTGAAACTGAATTGGATGTTGTTGAAGGTATGCAATTTGATAGAGGATACCTTTCTCCTTATTTTGTGACGAATACAGAAAAAATGACAACTGAGCTCGAAAACCCTTTAGTACTTTTAGTTGAGAAAAAATTAACAAACTTACAACCAATGGTGCCTTTACTAGAGTCAGTGGTTCAAGCTAATAGACCATTAATGATCATCTCTGAAGATGTTGAGGGCGAAGCATTAGCAACTCTAGTAGTGAACAAATTAAGAGGTGGACTTAAAGTTGTTGCAGTTAAAGCTCCAGGCTTCGGTGATAGGAGAAAAGCAATGTTAGAGGATATTGCTATCCTAACTGGTGGACAAGTAATCTCAGAAGATCTTGGTATAAAATTAGAAAACGTTAAAATTGGAGATCTTGGTTCTTGTAAAAAAGTAAAAATTGATAAAGAGAACAGTACTATCGTTGCAGGTGAAGGTAAAAAATCTGATATTGAAGCAAGATGTAATCAAATAAGATCTGAGATTAATGAAACAACATCTGACTACGATAAAGAAAAACTTCAAGAAAGATTAGCTAAACTTGCTGGCGGTGTTGCCGTAATTAAAGTTGGTGGCGCTACTGAAGTTGAAGTGAAAGAGAGAAAAGACAGAGTTGAAGACGCACTAAACGCAACAAGAGCTGCTGTTGAAGAAGGAGTTGTAATCGGTGGTGGTTGTGCATTACTTTATGCTGCACAAGATTTAGACAGCGTTAAAGTAAAAGGTGATGATCAAAAAGCTGGGGTTGAAATTGTAAAAAAAGCTCTTCAAGCTCCAATCAGACAGATTACTGCAAACGCAGGTGTTGATGGTTCTGTAGTAGTTGGTAAACTTTTAGAGGGTAAAAAAGCTTCACAAGGTTACGACGCTCAGAATGAAGATTATGTAGATATGTTTGCTAAAGGAATTATTGATCCAACTAAAGTTGTAAGATCAGCACTACAAGACGCTGCTTCAATAGCTGGACTATTAATTACAACAGAAGCAATGATTGCAGATAAACCTGAAGAAAAAGACTCTAGTCCAGCAATGCCACCAATGGGCGGCGGAATGGGCGGCATGGGTGGTATGGGTGGAATGGGAATGTAATCCCCGTTAATCTCAAAAAAAATTCAAAAAGGGCAGTAATGACTGCCCTTTTTTTTATCTAATCAAAAATCAAGAGTAATTAAAAAGTGATTAATTTGAAATCTAATCGTTATAAAAAAATGGTTCCTTTAATAAAGAGTTATCAAAGTTTTTATTGTTAATATTTATTTCTTTATCAAAGTACTTTTTAACTATCTTTTCATTAAATTCATTTTTTCTCGAATATCTTATTTCTTTACTCTTATCTTGATCAGTTGGTTTAATTTTAAAAATAGAACCATCTTTTATTCTTTCAGCAACAGAGTGAAATGCTGATTTCACTGTCGACATCGTATACTCGAAAGGATTTGTTTTTAAATTTGACATAGCATGATAAATTACTGGACCGCTATCTAACCCTTTGGACAGTAAATGAATTGTCGCTCCTACCAAATGTGGATTACCATCATACAAAGCCCAAAAATTACAATCTGTGCCTCTATAGTAAGGCGACACCCCCGCATGAATATTAATTGCCTTCTGTTTAATTAAGAAATCTACAAGCTCACCTTTGATGTAAGCACCACCAAAAATTATATAAATGTCACTTTTAAGAAAGTCTGATAACAAGCTCATTGAACATTTATTCAAATCATTAGATGGGATAGGTAAAACTTTAATATTTTTTTTTTTAATATTCGTGTAAGAGTTGTTGAACAATTTAGATTGAGCATTATTAACGTTGTCAAAATATTTTTTCATAATTGATGATGTCTTGTTGGGATTAAGTGTAAATTGTGGAATAATTTTACTTTCTTGAATAACGAATAGTTTTTCAGATATTTGGGCTAACAAATTAATTAAATAATTGTGTCTTTCACTATTTGACGTAAATAAAGTAATCTTCATTAAATTATTTTTTTAATTATGTTGGTATGATCTTCTCTTGCTATTTCTAAAAAAGAATTATTAATTTTTTTCATACCTTTTTCAGGCTCAACTGTCATTAAATGTTTAAAACCTAATTCAACACCGAGATCTTTTAGAATTTCTAAGGTATCGTCATTATAACTACCACATGGATGGGACATGCACTTTATCTCATTTTTAGGCTTACTCAAAATATTGGATAAAATAGATAAACATTTTTCATAACTATTTTTTTGTTGATCAAAATTTAATTTTTCAAAAAATGTATTATGTTCGTGTGAGTGTAAACCAATTAAATGGCCTAAATTATCTAAAGTTAAAATATCTTTTTTTTCAAATAAAATTTGTTTGATTAAGCTATTAGGATTTATTTTTTTTTCTTTAAACATGCTTAACATTACTTTTTCATACTGATCGTTTGTTAAAAAAAAATTTCTTACAAATCTGAATTTTATATCTTCTATTGAGTAGAAAGGATTTTTAATCTTAAATGCTTTAATTTTTTGATAATTATTTTGAAAAAATAATTTTAAATCTTTATCTAAAACTTTATAAAAATAATTATAAAATTCATTAACACTATTAAAATAATTCATTCTAAAATGTCTATAAACTTCTAAATAATCTGGTTTGCCTTCGAACAGTGAAGTGTATATAAAAAAAAAACTTTTAATTTTTAAATCTTCTAAAACAGGCAGTGCAACATCAATTTGACTTTTAATGGCATCGTCAAAAGTAAAACAAACTTCATTATCTTTTAATTTATTATCTTTTAATTTTTCAAAAAAAATATTAGCGTCTAGAATATTTTTTTTTCCTATAAATTTTATTATATTATAAAAGTTATCCTTGTTTATTGATCCTTGGCTTGATTTATGTAACTTATCATCATGAAAATGATGAAACATTATCCCATGATAAAAGTTATTTTTTTTGCTAAAATACATTTTATAATTATCCTAATAATTTAAAAAAATGCTGCAATCTTCTTTTTTTTTTAGTTGCATAAAATAAACAAGCTGTTGATTTTAAAATTAGACCATCCTTCAATACTCTTAAGTTATTATCAGTCAAAGTTTTTCCAGTAGATGTAATATCAGTAATAATTTCTGAAGATCCAATAAAAGGGTAAGTCTCGGTAGCACCTAGGCTTAATACTAATTTATATTGGGTTACTCCTTTTGAAATTAGAAAATCATTTGTCAAGTTTGGATATTTTGTTGCCACTCTTAATCTGGCATTTCTTTTAGATCTAATATCAAATGATGTCTCTTCAAGATCAGCAATAGTCTGCACATCTATCCAGTCATCTGGTACTGCTATAACTAAATTAGCATTACCAAAATCAAGTTTTTTTTGAGAACTTATTCTACCTTGTAAATTTTTTTCAGACTCTTTTAAAAGATCTAACCCAGATACACCTATGTCTAAAGTTCCATCTGCTAATCTTTGAATGATTTCTTTAGCATGAAGAAAAATAATTTTTATATTGGGTTTATTTTCAATAGTCCCAAAATAATTTCTTTCTTTTCTACTTTGTAAAATTTTAAGCCCTCTATTATTAAAAAATGATATCGCTTTATCTTTTAATCGTCCTTTGCTTGGTAAACCTATAGTAATTAAATCTTTCATATATTTTTTAAATTGATTGCTGCACCAACAGCTGGAATATTTTTTTTAGCTCCTAGGCTTTTTAATAAATCATCATAACGACCGCCCCTAGCAAATTCTTTCTTTCCTGAAAAGACTTCAAATACAATTCCAGTGTAATATTCTACATCTCTGCCAAAATTTGAGATGAAGTTAATATCATGATTAAGTTTTTTTAAATTTTGAATAGATTGAAAATTTCTAAATATGTTTTTTTTCAGATTATTTTTTTTAGCAAAATTTAATAACTTTTCGTCGAGTTCTGATATTTTACAATTAATTTCAAGAAAAGATTTGATAATTTTTACAATTTTTTTTCCATCGGCAAAAGATCTTGGATCTTTTATCTTCTTATCAAATCTATTTAAAATTTCTGATACTGACCTTCCGGCAATCAGTTTATCCTGATCTAGTTTTTTCATTTCATAAAATCTTTTTTTATCTGCATCAAAAGTTACCGCATCAATATCTGTATTTTCTTCTAATCTCTTTAAAAGTTCTTCAAAGTAACTTGGTCTCCAAAAATGTCTAATTAATCTTAATTTCCATCTTTCAGGCATCTCAAGAGAGTTTATTAAATTTTTAAATAAACTTATGTCACCTACTTTAATTTTAATTTTTTTCATTTTAATTCTTTTAGCTGAACTTAAGATTGTGCTGATTACTTTAAAATCATCTTTAATTAGATTTTTTGAACCTAGAATTTCGATACCCAATTGATCATTAATAAAGTTTTCACCTTTACCGCCAGATCTTCTATATGCTTGACCGGAATAATAAATGTTTGAGGAAGTTTTTTTTTGTAAGAAACTTATACATGAAGCAACTGTTAAGTCTGGTCTCAGACACATCGTTTTTCCATCCTCACCATCAAAAGTAAGCATTGAACTTCTAAATTTTTCACCAGATCTTTCTATGATATAGTCTGAATCTAAGAGAACATCAGGTTCCGATAAAACAAAACCATTGATCTTAAAGGTTTTAATTATTAGTTCAGATAACTTTTTTGATTTCATTTACTAATTCTTTTATTTCAATTGATTTTTCTTCACCTGAAATTAGGTTCCTTAAAGTCGGCTTTCCTGATTTAATTTCATTCTCACCATATAAAATAACTGCTGGAGATTTTATTTTATTTGCATATTCCATTTGTTTTTTTAGTTTACTTTCTCCAGGATAAATTTCAGCACTAACACCAGCATTTCTCAAAATTGTTTGAACATTTATATATTCTTTCATTGAATTTTTATCGAAAACACAAATCACGACTGGTTTTGATTGTTTTACCTTGAATTCCTTTTTCTGCATTAATGCATAAACCAGTCGATCTAATCCTATTGATATACCTGTAGCAGGAGCATCAAAGTTGCCAAAATTATTTACTAAATTATCGTATCTCCCTCCACCACCTATGGAACCAAATTGAATAACTTGCCCTTTATTGTTTGTAACATCAAATTTTAAATTCACCTCAAAAATTGCTCCTGTATAATATTCTAGTCCTCGAATAATTGATGGATCGAATTCAAAATTTTTAAAATTATAATCTTTAAAAATTTTCAATATCTCAACTAAATCTTCTGTTTCAGGTGAATTCTTCTTAAGCGTTTCTTCTATCGTTTTAATATCCTTTGGTGTTAAATTTGCACCTTTTGTGAAATCACCAGATTTATCTTTTCTTCCCTCACCTAATAATTCTTTTACTCCACTCCAACCAAGTCTATCAATTTTATCTAAGGCTCTAAGTGTGGTAAGTTTTTGTTGATTATCATTTATGTTTATTCTTTTAAATAATTTTTCAGTGATTTTTCTTGATGAAATTTTGATAATATATTCTGATTTCGTTAAACCACACTTTTCAAGAATTTCTGAAATCATAACACATAACTCTGCATCTGCCTGTAAGCTTGTTGTTCCAACAAAATCTGCATCAAATTGTAAAAATTCTCTAAATCTTCCAGGCCCTGGTTTTTCATTTCTCCAAACAGTTCCTAATTGATATCTTTTAAATGGTTTAGGAATTTCTAAATAATTTTTTGCAACGTATCTCGCCAGTGGTGCGGTAAGATCATACCGTAATGATAACCATTTATTTTCATCTTTGAACGAGAAGACACCTTCGTCTGGTCTTTCCTTATCTGGTAAAAATTTTCCAATACTATCTGAATACTCAAAACTTGGTGTTTCGAGATATTGAAAACCATATTTGATCATAACTTCTTTAATATTAGAAATTATAAAATCACGTACCAGTAATTCTTTTTCTTGCCTATCCACAAACCCTAATGGAAGTTCTTTTGAAGGTTTGTTGTTTTTTTCTTTTGTCATTGTTTGGTACAGCAGGGTGGATTCGAACCACCGACCCCTAGTTCCACAAACTAGTGCTCTAACCAACTGAGCTACTGCTGCATCCTAGTTATATTTATCTTAATTTTTGTTAAATTTATATATTTTTGATTATAAGCTAAGCAATAGCCTAGCGTGCATTCTGTGAGAATGTATTCTTATTGTAGATAATTTGTTTTTTATAACCATTGATAACTATTTAAGAAATAAATGTGTCTTTTTCAAGAAGGAATTAGCGGGACATAAAAAAAGTTTAAGACTTATCTTAATGTCCCGTTAACCAGTGATTTTTGGAAATTTAGATTAAGATGTTTTCTGCAGTTTTACTGCTGAAGGACCTTTATCCGTGCTCTCCACTTCAAACGTTAACTCATCACCTTCGTTTAAGTATTTTAAACCTGCTTCTCTAACAGCTGAAGAATGCACGAACACGTCTTTTTCTTTGTCTTCTCTTTCAATGAAACCATATCCTTTAGTACCATTGAACCACTTTACTTTACCTTTTAGTGTACTCATATTATTTTTTTTTCCTTATTGTTTTTAACTTAAACTAATCAGAGATTAGTTATTTGTTTCTTTAATATCTTACAGCAATAAAAGTCAATAGGAGAAAATGTTATTTAATTAAATTGTTTTTTTGCAACAATAGTTAAAATATTAGAGATATTAAGCTAGTAATGGCTAATAAACCTATTCCTGCATAAATTAGTTTATTTTTCTCTATGTGAAATATCAGTTTTTGAATATTTGACTCTTTGTAACTCAATCCGCCTCCTTCAAGATTGGTAGACTTGTTAAAACCTTGATCTCTGCCAATTTGAAGAAATTTTGATTTTCTATGATCATAGATTTCTTCTTTGCTTAAATTTTCAAAACTTTTTAGATTTTTAATTATAGAATG
>CACODU010000006.1 GCA_902626045.1 uncultured Pelagibacteraceae bacterium | reverse complement strand
ATTTAAGAAATTCTGAGATAAATTCTTTTAAATTAAGTATCTTGGGCCTATTATTTACTATCGCAAGTGTATTAAAACCAAAGGAGCTTTCAATGTTTGTAAGTTTATAAAGTTGTCTTCTAATTGTTTCTGGCTCAACGGCTTTTCTTAATTCTATAACTACACGAATTCCCTCTCTATTAGACTCATCTCTGATATCTCTTATTCCCTCAATTTTTTTATCTCTTACGAGTTGGGCAATTTTTTCAATTAAAATAGACTTGTTAACTTGATAAGGTATTGATTTAATAATTAAAGTTTCTCTACCACCTTTTTTTTCTTCTAAGTCTATTTCCCCTCTTATTTTAAATGATCCTCTACCTTTGTTATAACCTTGTTTAATTATATCTTTACCAATAATAATTCCACCGGTAGGAAAATCTGGACCGGGAACAAACTTCATTAATTGTGCGATTGAAATATCTTTATTGTTAATATATGCAATCGTTCCATTAATAATTTCACCAAGATTATGGGGAGGAATGCTCGTTGCCATTCCAACTGCAATACCGCCTGCTCCGTTAACTAGAATGTTTGGATATTGTGATGGTAAAACTTCAGGTTCTTTTTCAGTTTCATCATAATTATTTCTATAATTAACTGTGTTTTTTTCTAAATCTTCAGTTAAAAATTGTGCAATCCTTCCTAATTTCGTCTCAGTATATCTCATAGCTGCTGGAGGATCTCCATCGATAGAGCCAAAATTACCTTGACCAGTAATCAAAGGAACGCTCATTGAAAAATCTTGAACTAATCTAACTAATGCGTCATAAACAGACTGATCTCCATGTGGGTGATATTTACCTATGACATCACCGACAATACGTGCTGATTTTCTAAAAGGTTTGGACCAATCGTATCCACCTTTATACATAGCATATATAATTCTTCTATGTACAGGTTTTAAGCCATCTCTTACGTCGGGTAGAGCTCTGCTAACAATCACGCTCATGGCGTAAGATAAGTATGATGAACTCATTTCATCTTGTACAAATATAGGTTTAAAAGATTTATTATTCTCTACTCTATTTTTATCCATGAAACTTTAGAAAGGAATTTCATCGTCTAAATCAGAAGTATCTTGATTTAGTTTATCATTGGGTAGTGAGCTCTTGTTCTCTGAGACTAAATTTGCATTACCGTTATTCACTCTACTATCTAACATTGTTAAACTAGAGTTATATCCTTGAAGAACGATTTCTGTAGAATATTTATCTTGACCTGTCGATTCGTCTTTCCATTTTCTTGTGCTTAATTGACCTTCTATATATACGTTAGCACCTTTTTTAACGTACTGTTGAACAACGTTAACTAGTCCCTCATTAAAAATTACCACCCTATGCCATTCAGTTTTTTCTTTTCTCTCACCACTAGATTTATCTTTCCAACTTTGGCTAGTAGCTATACTCAATCTAGCTACATTTTTTCCATTAACCATTTGCTTGATTTCAGGATCTGCGCCTAAACGACCTATTAATTGTACTTTATTTAAACTTCCAGCCATAATAATTTTAAAATAAATTTGGTTTATTATTTATAAATGTAATTATTTATATCATAATTAGCAAATAATTATAAGCTGTATGTTATTTTAAGGAAAAAAAATGTTGAAAAAAAATCGTTGTAAAAGGCGCGAAAGAACACAACCTAAAAAACGTATCTCTTGAGATACCAAAAGATAAATTAGTAGTTATAACTGGTCTCTCTGGGTCTGGAAAATCATCTTTAGCTTTTGACACAATATATGCTGAAGGACAAAGGAGATACGTTGAGAGTCTCTCTTCTTACGCAAGACAATTTTTAGATAAAATGAAAAAACCTAAAGTGGATTTAATTGAAGGATTAAGTCCCGCCATTTCAATTGAACAAAAAAATACATCAAAAAATCCACGTTCAACTGTTGCAACTGTAACTGAAATATATGATTACATGAGAGTGCTTTTTGCTAGAGTTGGAATTCCATATTCACCTTTTACAAATAAACCAATTGTTTCACAGCCAATAAGTGAAATGGTTGATAAAATAAAGAAACTACCCAAAGATAGTACGATTTATCTACTTGCTCCAATTGTTAGAGGAAGAAAAGGAGAATATAAAAAAGAAATTTTGAACTACAAAAAAAGGGGTTTTACGAAAATAAAAGTAGATGGAAAATACCTTAATATAGATGAATTTCCAGATTTAAACAAAAAACTCAAACATGAAATTTCAATAATTGTAGACAGAATAATACTAAATTCTAGTCTAGGAAATAGATTAGCTGATAGCGTAGAAACCGCTGTAAATCTTTCAAATGGACTTCTGGTTGTAGAATATGAAAACGAAACGCTGCCAAAAAAATTTAGAAAACGTGAGACTATAACTTTTTCTTCAAAGTTTTCATGTCCAGAAAGTGGCTTTACCATTGAAGAAATTGAACCAAGACTTTTTTCTTTCAATTCTCCATATGGGGCATGTGAAGAATGTGAGGGAATTGGCCATAATCTAAATGTAGATCCAAATTTAGTTATTTCTGATCCTAAAAAAAGTCTTCAAGATGGTGCTATTGAACCTTGGGCTAAATCTACATCTCTTTACTATGCACAGACTTTGGCATCTATTGCTAAACACTATAAAATTTCTACAGCAGACCCATGGAGAAAAATTCCAAAGAAAATTCAAGACGTAATTTTATTTGGTTCGGACGAAGAAGAGATAAAATTTTCATATGATGATGGATATGAAGCCTATACAACTAAAAAATCGTTTGAAGGTGTAGTAAATAATCTTGAAAGACGTTATTTGGAAACTGATAGTGAATGGAAAAGAGAGGAAATATCTCAGTATCAAAGTGAGACTGCGTGCGAAAAATGTAAAGGAATGAGATTAAAAGATGAAGCTCTTTGTGTAAAAATTGACAAATTAAATATAAGTGAAGTTACAGAAAAATCAATTGATGATGCACAAAAATGGTTTGAAAATTTACAAAATGTATTAACTGAACGTGAAAATAAAATAGCGCAACATATTTTAAAAGAAATTAACGAAAGACTAAACTTCCTTTTAAACGTTGGTTTAAATTATTTAACCTTATCAAGAGAGTCAGGTACTTTGTCTGGAGGAGAGGCACAAAGGATAAGGCTGGCCTCTCAAATTGGCTCGGGGCTAACAGGTGTTTTGTATGTGTTAGATGAACCCTCAATTGGTTTACATCAAAGAGATAATAAAAAATTAATCAAAGCACTTAAAAAATTAAGAGACCTAGGAAATACAGTAATTGTCGTTGAACATGATATTGAAACAATGGAGAATTCAGATCACATTATAGATATTGGACCCGAAGCTGGATTAAATGGAGGACAAATAGTAGCTAATGGAACTGTAAAAGAAATTATTTCTAATGAAAAAAGTATAACTGGTGATTATTTATCAGGAAAAAAATTTATAGCAATTCCTAAAAAAAGAAGATCAGCCAAGAATGGAAGATTTATTGAAATAAGTGGCGCAAGTGGAAATAATTTAAAAAAAGTAAATTTAAAGATTCCAGTTGGAACTTTCACTTGTGTAACTGGAGTTTCTGGTAGCGGTAAATCAACTTTGATTTTACATACTTTATATAATGCGTTTAATTTAATGTTAAATAAAAATAAAAGTCGTAAAGTGCCTAAAGCTTTCACTGGTTTTAAAGGGACTGAATTGATAGATAAAATAATTGACATTGATCAATCTCCTATTGGAAGAACTCCTAGATCTAACCCTGCTACTTACACAGGTGCTTTTGGACCTATTAGGGAATGGTTTGCTGGATTACCCGAGTCAAAAGCAAGAGGGTACAAAGTTGGCAGGTATTCTTTTAATGTAAAAGGTGGGAGATGTGAAACATGTGAAGGTGATGGTGTTTTAACTTATGAAATGCATTTTTTACCTGATGTATTTATTCCTTGTGATACATGTAAAGGAGCAAGATACAATAGGGAAACATTAGAAATTAGATTCAAAAATAAGAATATTGCAGACGTTCTAGATATGACTGTTGAGGAAGGATGTGAGTTTTTTGAGAACATACAATCAATAAGATCAAAATTAATAACACTAAAACATGTAGGCCTTGGTTATATGAAAATAGGTCAACAAGCTACAACGTTATCCGGTGGTGAAGCTCAAAGAATTAAATTAGCAAAAGAACTATCAAAAAGACCAACTGGAAGAACTTTATATATACTAGATGAACCCACAACTGGATTACATTCACACGATATAAAAAAATTATTAGAAATTCTCCAAGCATTTGCAAATACTGGAAATACGGTAGTTGTAATAGAGCATAATTTGGATGTTATCAAAACAGCTGACCATATAATTGATATGGGTCCAGAGGGGGGTATAAATGGAGGAAAAATTATTGCTGAAGGAACACCCGAAAAAGTATCTACAGTCAAAGAAAGTTACACTGGTAAGTTTATTAAAGAAATTATAGGTGAAAATCCTATGAAAAAAACTGCCTGAGATTGAGAATTATGTTATAATGGAATCATGACAAATATATTACAATCACTCTCCAAGACTATTCACCTTTCTCTAGGTATAGCTATATTATTATTATTAGGTTTACATTTCTTTGGTGATGGTTTTGCTTTTGATACAATATTTTGGAGCTGGTTATTCAGATTTATTCACGTTATTGTTGCAATAATGTGGATAGGTTTACTGTGGTATTTCAATTTTGTTCAGATCCCAAATATGCCTAAAATTCCTGAAGAACAAAAACCAGCAATAGGAAAAGTAATCGCTCCAGCTGCACTATTTTATTTTAGATGGGCAGCTGCTATTACAGTTATATCTGGATTAATTTTAGCATGGATTAATGGATACGTTCACAGCGCAATGATTTTAGGTCTTGATGGATCTGGAGGTAAAAATACTGCAATAGGTATTGGTATGTGGTTAGGTTTAATAATGGCCTATAATGTTTGGTTTGTAATCTGGCCTAATCAAAAGAAAGCACTTGGAATGGTTGAGGTTACCCCAGAAGTAAAAGCTGCTTCAGCTAAAACTGCAATGTTATTTTCGAGAACAAATACACTTCTTTCTTTACCAATGTTATTATCAATGGTAGCAGCACAAAATCTTTATTAATTTTAAGGGACTATTTTTTCTTCTTCTTTTTCTATAGTTTTATAACTTACTTTGAAATATTTTAAAATTGGTGCAGCTACAAATATAGAAGAGTATGTGCCTATTAAAACACCTAAAATCATAGCGAAAGAAAATCCTCTTAAAATCTCTCCACCTAAAATAAATATTGAGAATAATGCTAATAGAGTAGTAACGGATGTAATGATAGTTCGAGCTAAAGTTTCGTTAATTGATAAATTTGCTATCTCACTAATATTTAACTTGTGAAATTTTCCAAGGTTTTCTCTTATCCTGTCATATATTACCACAGTATCATTCATTGAATAACCAACAATAGTTAAAACAGCAGCAATTATTGAAAGATTTATCTCTAAAGATAAAAGTGAAAAAATACCAAGTGTTATCATTACGTCGTGAAATAATGCTAAAATAGAACCTATACTGAATTGCCATTCAAATCTTACCCATATATAAAAAAGCATTGCTGCTAACGACAATGAAATAGCAATTATACCAGATTGTAATAATTCTGCGCTTACTTTTGGGCCTACATTTTCTACTCGTCTAAAGTTAACATCAGAATTTAAACTGTCGGATAGATTTTTTTTAATCTCCGGAATTAATTTATTGTTATTCCCCTTTTGTTCAACTTTTATTAAAAAATCACCTTCTTTACCAAATTTCTTTACATTAACATCTCCTAAATCCATATTCTTAAGAACATCTCTTATAGAAGAAGCTTCAATATTATTTGCTCTTAATTCAATAAGCGTGCCCCCTTTAAAGTCAATTCCATAATTTAAGCCTTTAAACACAATCAAAATAATGCTTATAAAAAATAGAATTACTGAAAAAGTATTGGCATGCTTAAATTTCGATGAAAAATTATAATTTGTCATTATATATTAATCTCTTTATTTTTTATATTTAAAACCACTAGTGAAGTAAGGTGTCTTGCTAAAAAATATGCAGTGAAAAGAGTTGTAATAATTCCAATTCCTAAAGTAATAGCAAAACCTTTTACAGGACCTGAACCAAACGCAAATAAAATAATAGCGGCAATTAGAGTAGTTATGTTTGCATCTAAAACAGTTATTTTTGCTCTAGTATATCCTGAGTCAAAAGCATGTATTATTGATTTTTCTGTTTTTAATTCTTCTTTTATTCTCTCAAAAATTAAGACATTAGCATCAACAGCCATACCCACAGTTAAAATAATTCCAGCAATACCTGGTAATGTAAGTGTTGCCTCTAAAATTGTGAGAACACCAATTAACATTAACAAATTTGCAATTAAGGCTGTATTAGCAATAAGTCCAAAAATTTTGTATTTGTATAGCATAAATAAGATAACTAAAATAAAGCCAACTATTAAAGATGTTATTCCAGATTTAATTGAGTCTTCACCTAAATCTGGTCCTACTGTTCTTTCCTCCACTACGATTAGTGGTGTAGGCAAAGCACCGGATCTAAGCAATAATGCTAAATCTGTTGCTTCTTGAAAAGTAAAACTTCCTGAAATCATTCCATTACCAGAAGTAATAGGTTCATTAATATTTGGAGCACTTACTATTTCACCGTCTAAAACAATAGCTAATCTTTTTCCAACATTATCAGTGGTTACTCTTCCAAATTTTTGTGCTCCAAGTCTATCTAATGTAAAAGATACTGTTGGTTCGTTGTTTTGATTTTGAATACTTGGCTGAGCGTCAATTAGATTTTCTCCACTCATAATTATTCTTTTACTTATATTAAGTTTTTCCCCATTTTCAGAAATCAACTCATCAGTTCCGAATTCATTATTATCTGAGACGAGTCTAAAATTAAGTTGAGCCGTTTTGCCTAATAAAGCTTTTATTCTTTCAGGGTCTTTTAGTCCTGGAAGCTCAACAAGTATTCTTTTTTCACCCCTTTGAAGTATTGTTGGCTCTTTCGTTCCTACATCGTCTATTCTACGTCTAACTATTTCTATTGATTGTTTTAGAGCTGAATTATTTATAGTTAGTAATCCAAACTTTGAAAAAGATATTTTAATTTGGTTTTTATTAATCTTTGTATATTCTAATTCGTGAGATCTATAATTATCAATATAAGGATTAACAAGATTATTTTTTCTAGAATTAAATAATATATCAAATTTTTCCAAGTTATCTATTGATAATGATAAATTGTCATCGTTAATTTTGAAATTGTTGAATTTAATTTCATTTTCCTTAAGTAATTTTTTTGTAGGTATGACTTTAGATTGAATTTTTTCCTTAACTAAATTGTCTGAATTGATTTCCAATAATAAATAAGATCCTCCCTGAAGATCTAGACCTAAGTTTATTTTTTTATTGATTAATTGATTTTTATCATTTTGCAGGTTTAAAAATGAAAATAAAGCTACAAATGTGAATAAAAGATAAATGATTAAAACGTTTATTTTGGAAAAATTTAACACGAAAAAGAATTATTTTTTGACTTCTTCTTTTTTAAGTAAACTTGTTATAGTAGAACGAATTATTTGAACTTTTGTATTTTCGCCAATCGTAACTTCTATGCGATCATCTTCCATTACTCGGTCAACAATGCCTATAATACCACCTGAAGTAATAACTTCGTCACCTCTTTTTAATGACTCAACCATTGCTTTGTGGTCTTTAACTCTTTTTTGTTGAGGTCTTATTAAAAAAAAGTAAAAAATTATAAAAATTAATATTAAAGGTATAAATTGTGCTATTCCCTGTCCACTCATGAAAAAACAATTATATTAAAAACTTTAGATAAACAAGTAAATTATAATTAAATTTTTTCTAGATTATTCATGTATTTTTTTAATGCATTTGGAACATTAATAGATCCATCTTCATTTTGATTGTTTTCTAATAAAGCAATCATCAACCTACCAACAGCTAAACCAGATCCATTAAGTGTTCCAACAAAATCGTTACCATTATCAGATTTATATTTAGCACCCATTCTTCTAGCTTGGAAAGAACCACACGAGGAACAGCTTGATATTTCCCTATATTTATTTTCAGATGGAATCCAGGCCTCAATGTCATACGTTTTTTCGGCACTAAATCCCATATCACCTGAGGAAAGTAGCACCACTTGATATGGAATTTCTAATATTTCAAGAATATTTTCAGCACAACCTAACATTCTTTCTAATTCTTCTAAACATTTATTTGGTTCAACTATACTTACTAATTCGACTTTATAAAATTGATGCTGCCTGATCATTCCTTTTGTATCTTTTCCGTAACTTCCTGCTTCTTTTCTAAAGCAAGGCGTTGAAGCAACAAATCTCTTTGGTAATAACTTTTTTTCAATTATAGATTTTCTAACTAAATTAGTTAATGCTACTTCTGCTGTGGGTATTAAAAACTTTCTTTGTTCTGAGTTATCAAATTTTATTTCAAATTGGTCTTCTTCAAATTTTGGGAGTTGTCCCGTGCCAAACATCACATCTTCATTTACAATTAAAGGAGGTGAGATCTCCATATACTTAAAATTATTCACATGGATATCTAACATAAAATTTATTAATGCTCTTTCCAGCATTGCAAATTTATTTTTTAACACTACAAATCTTGATCCAGATAATTTTGTTGAGGTCTCGAAATCGATATTTTGATTTTTAGCGCCTAATTCAACATGAGATTTAATTTTAAATGAAAATTTTTTAATATCTCCCTTTTTTTTAATTAATTTATTTGATTTTTCATCTTGTCCAATTGGAACATCATCATGAGCTAAATTTGGCAAAGAAAAATTTATCTTATCTATTTCTCTTTGAGCAATAGATTGTTTTTTTTCTATTTCTGAAATTTCTTGTGAAATTTTTTTAGATTTATCAAAATTAGATTTGTCTTTTGATTTTGATAACGATTTTTTTTCTTGTTCAAGTTTTTCTTTTTTACTTATTAAATCTCTATTTAAAGTATCTTTTTTATTAAAATCGTTTATATCAAAATCAATATTCCGATTTTTAAGTTTTTTTTTAAAACTTTCTAAATTTTTTCTTAATTCTTTTAAATTATGCATCTTTTAAATTTTCTTTTTTATTTTTTTTTTCAGTGAATCGAACAGTTATTATAGATAATTCATAAAGTAATAGTAGGGGTATAGCTAAACCAACTTGTGTAATTGGATCCGGAGGTGTCAAGATAGCTGCTAATGTAAAAATAATAACTATTACATATCTTCTAGTATTTTTAAGATATAGAGAGTTAACAACTCCAATTTTAGCCAACAAATTCAAAAGAATTGGTAACTGAAAACTTATACCAAAAGCAAAAATTAATCTCATTATTAAAGATAAATATTCATTTACTTTAGCTTCTAGTTGTATTGGTAAACTTGTGTTTGTCCCTATTGTTTCAAATGATAAAAAGAACTTAATAGCTAAAGGCATTACTAAATAATAAACAAGCATACCTCCAAATAAGAAAAGCACTGGTGTAAATATTAAATATGGTAAAATCGCTTTTTTTTCATTTTTATATAAACCTGGAGCAATAAATTTATAAATTTGAATTAATAAAACTGGACTTCCCAAAAAAATAGCTGCAAAAAAAGCTACTTTTAAATAAGTGATAAATGTTTCATGTAAAGCTGTAAATATCAGACGTCTTTGTAATAAGTCATCTCGGACAGCTTCTGCATATGGGTTAACAAGAAAAGTATAGATATGTTCTGCAAAAGTATATGAGATAACGAATATTATAAAAATGAAGATGATTGATTTTATTAATCGTGAACGTAACTCGATAAAGTGGCTTGTAAATGAATTTTTATCACTCATTGTCTTTTTTGTTAATTTCTTTTTGACTAACATCTTTTTCGATATCAATATTTTCTGTCACAGAGGAAACTTCTTTTTGAAAACTACTTAATGTATTTTTTAATTTGCCAAAATACGATCCGATTTTCTTTAAAGCTATTGGAAATTCTTTTGGACCTAAAACTAGAATAGCAATAATAACTATTGCTAGAATCTCTAACCAACCAATTTGAGGCATATTAGATTATTTATTTTCAGAATTTGAGTTATCAGAACTATTGTTAGAATTGTTGTTTTCTGAAGTATTGTCGTCAGACATACCTTTTTTAAAACTTTTAATTCCTTTAGCAAGATCCCCCATTATACTAGATATTTTTCCTTTACCGAAAAGTATCACAACTAATATTGCAATTATTATAATTCCTGTCCAACCTATATTTCCCATACATCTTTTATATACAATAATTTAAACTAAATAAATATACTTATTTTTCTTCCTCTGGAGCTTTTTTTATTGCTTCATCAATATCCTCATAGATATTATTTTGCTTTTGTTCAATAGACTGCTCTTTAAAGAATTTGCCTGTACCAAAAATTGATTTATCAATACTTGATGTATCAATTAAGCCAGCTGTGCCTAGTTCATCAATAGTAGGTAGATCAGATAATTTTTGAATATTAAAATGATTTAAAAAATTTTCAGTTGTCGCGTATTGTATTGGTTTGCCTAATACATCTTTTCTTCCTGCAGGTCTTACCCAATCCAATTCGAGAAGGGTTTCTAAAGTATTTGTTGCAAATGAGACGCCTCTTATCTCCTCTATTTCAGATCTTGTTACAGGTTGATGATAAACAATAATTGCTAGTGTTTCGACTGTTGCTTTAGAAAGTTTTTTTTGAGTTGATTTCTGAAGAGCCATTAATTTTGACAGATCTTCAGCTGTTCTAAATGACCACTTATTCTTAATACAAATTAAGTTAATACCTCTATTTTTATATATTTCTCTAATATTTTCTAAAATTTTTTTTATGTTGACATTTGTTTGAAGCCTTTTTTCAATTGTTTCTAAATCTAGGGGCTCTGAAGCAGCAAACAAAATAGCTTCGACTTGCCTTTCTAATTTAGAAGGTGCTGCTGGAAAATTTATAACATTATTTTTTTTTTTATTTGGCATTTTAAGATTTTTTAACTAACAGATTATCAAATTGACTTTTTTGAGAAACTCTAATTGTTCCTTCTTTTGTAAGCTCTAAACTTGCAGCAAAAATACCGGAAATACCAGATCTTTTCATTTTATTTTTCAAATAAAATTTCGGTATTAACTCAAAAATACTTTTCCAATCATTAATTTTTTCTAAATTATCCTTAATATGTTTAATACCTTCTTCCGTAGTTAATACTGGAAGTTTTGGAATAGTAATATTTTGGAAAGTTTTTTGCATTTGTATACTTGAGTAGGTCTTCAATAGTTCATAAAGTGATACATCGTAAACTGGAGTATTTATTGACCTAATACCACCTCGCATTCCTCTAGTAAAAATGTGAACGCCTAACCTTTTTTTTTGTAACATTTGATCTGATAAAATTCTTATTAATTCAAGTTTTTTAAGTTGTAACTTTAATTTTTCAGCAACCTCCAAAGCCTTGAAGTCATCTTCCTCATCATCTGGAAGTAATAATTTAGATTTTAAATATGCAATCCAAGTAGCCATTAGTAAAAATTCAGAAGCAGTTTCTAAATTTAAGTTTTTGTTATTTTTAATGAAATCTAAAAATTGATCTGCAAGTTTAGTAATTGAAATTTCGGCTAAATCAACCTTTTGAGATTTAGCTAAATCTAGTAAAACTTCAAGAGGTCCGCTATAATTAGGGATATTAATTGATATTTGATTTAAGTTTTTTGATTCCATAATTAATTTTACCTTAATATTTTATAAATTTCTGATGTTTTTTTCGATGTGAATTTGTCAATGTATGGAACAGATTTAATCAATTTAAAGTTGTCTTTAATATTTCCTGCACAATAAAGAACCAAATTACATCCTGCTAATAAAGATTTTTTAGCATTTGTAACTAAATCAAATTTTAAAGCTTTCATTGAAATATCGTCAGAGATTAGTATGCCTTTAAAACCTATTTTACCTCTTATTATTTTTTTGATTACTTTGCTTGAAAAAGTAGTAACATTATTTTTGTCAATTTTTGAGTAAAGTATATGAGCCGTCATAGCCATTTTTGCAGATGATGATTTAAATGGATAAAAATCTTTTTTGTTCAGTTCCTTCTCATTTAATTTAACTTTTGGTAGACTTACATGACTGTCAATTGAAGAGCAGCCATGACCAGGTATATGCTTAATAACTGTTGCCATGTTAAACAAATGACATTTTTTTACAGTAATTTCGCCAAGCATTTTTACAATTTTTTCATCATTTGAAAAGCTTCTTTTGCCTATTACGTCATTCGTATTTTTTCTCAATACATCAAGCACTGGAATAGTATTTACATTAATTCCAATTAGCTTTAATTTTTTACACAACGAATTTAAATAATTTTTGTACAACGAGATAGTGACTTTTTGATTTATTCTAAATAAATTTCCAAAAAAATTAGCATCGATATTATGATAAAAAATATTTCTTAATCTTGAAACAGATAAACCTTCTTCATCGATGATAACTGGAAATTTTTTATTTTTTGTTAGTTTTTTTACTTCTTTTGTTAACCTTCTCACTTGATTAAATGACTCAATATTTCTTTTAAACAAAATTAACCCCCAGGGACTCTCTTTTGAAAGAAGTAATTTTTCTTTGCTACTTAATTTAAACCCTTTAATACTTACAATTATTGCTTTTTTTTTCATTTAGTTTTTAATAAATTCCAAAAACTGCGTGGTTTTTCGTCCTTAATTTTATTTGAAAAACCGTCATTAAATTCAATTACATTGTAGGTATCATTTTTTAAAACTGGTAGGTTTGAAATTTTAGAATTAACTATTTTATCTATATTGTTTCTATTAAAATTTTTTACTTCAATATTTTTTTTAGAAGAGTAAACTTTATATGTGATAAGAAAAAAGGTTAGAATTAATAAAAGTAAAAATATATTAATTAATCTTGTCATTACATTTTTTTTGGTAAAGATACACCAAGTATTCCCATTCCATTTTGTATAACTAAAGCAACAAGATTAATTATCGACAAAATTTCTTTTCTTTTAATTTGATTGTTTTCTATAAATTTATAACTTTTATCTTCGTTACCTTTACTCCAATAAAAGTGAAATAAGGTTGATAATTCATATAAATAAAAAGGAATTTTATGTAAATCAAATTTTCTTGATGAGGTCTCAATTATTTTTGGCCATTCAAAAACTTTTCTAATTATTTTTTTCTCGATTTCATTAAAGTCCGTATTACTTTCATTTAAATCTATATTATCTAATAAATTCAAATTTAATGTTCTTAAAAGAGAATTCACTCTAGCATAAGCATATTGCACATAAAAAACTGGGTTATCTTTTGTTTTTTCTTTAACTTTATCGAAATCAAAGTCTAATTCAACGTCGTTGCTTCTGTTAAGCATCATAAATCTTATTTGGTCTTTTTCTACCTCATTTAAAAGATCTTGAGCAGAGATAAAATCTCCTGCTCTTTTAGACATTTTAAATGGTTTACCATTTTTATAAAGTTTAACTAATTGACATACTTTACAATTAAGTGTGATTTTATTTTCAGACAAAGCTGAAACTGCAGCTGTTATTCTTTTTATATAGCCAGTGTGATCTGCTCCTAGTACATTAATTAAATTCTCATATTTTCTGTTTACTTTATCCATATGATAGGCAACGTCATTCGCAAAATATGTCCAAGATCCATCGTTTTTTTGAAGAGCTCTATCAGTATCATCTCCAAATAATGTAGATTTAAAAATTAATCTTTTTATTTTCCTCCAATTTTCATTAGACTCTCCTTTTGGAGGTTGCAGAAAACCTTCTTCTGCAAAATTTTTTTCTTTTAGTTTTTTTACCGCCTTATTTACCAAGTCATTATTTACTATATCCGTTTCTGAACAAAAATTATCATGTGAGATACCTAAAAGTTTTAAATCTTTTTTTATTAATTCCATTGACTCCGTTATTGATGCTTTTTTTAAAAATTCGTAATTTTTGTCAAAATCACTCAAATCAAGGTCAAGGTTTTCTTTAAGAATTTTATTAGCAATTTCTTTAATATAAAGACCTGGATATAGATTTTCTTTTTTAGGAAATTCTTTTTTATATTTTATTTCCATTATTCTTAAATGTATTGACTCTACAAAACTTCTTATTTGATTACCGTAGTCATTAATGTAGTATTCTTTAATTACTTTATTCCCATTAAACTTTAATAAATTTGCTAAAACATCTCCATAAATTGCTCCCCTGCAGTGACCTACGTGCAATGGTCCTGTTGGATTAGCAGAAACAAATTCGATATTATAAGTTTCACTACTTTTATTAGAACCATAATATTCATTACTATTAAGAATAGTTTTTATATTATTTAATAATGCAAATTTTGAAAGTTTAATATTTAAAAAGCCAGGCTCTGCAATATCAATTTCTGAAAAATTATTCATTTTAGCTAAAAAAATATCTTTTAATTTTAAAGCTAAAGTTTTTGGATTTATCTTATTTTTTTTACCAAGCACCATTGCAATATTACATGATAAATCATAATTAAATTGTTCAGGAGGTATTTCCAAATTGATACCTTTTAAATTATCAACATTTTTCAATTGAAGAGAATCTTTTTCAGAGAGAGTTATTTTTCTTATTTCAGATAAATGGTATTCAAAAATATTCATTATATTTGATTATATAGATTTATTGCATATCTATCAGTCATTCCAGCAATATAATCACAAATAATTCGCTCTATGTTTGAATTGCTGTATTTTTTAATATTTATGTATTTTTTTGGATTTGTTTTAATTTGAAAGAACAATTTTGTAATTACTTTTCTTCCATAATTAGTTTTGGAATTTACATTTTTATGAAAATACATCTTTTGTTTCAAAAAACTTTTTATTTTTTTGTCAAATTTTTGCATATTTTGAGAAAATGTAACTAGTTTGTTTTTTGATCGATAAATATCTTTTAAATTTTTTATCTTATAAAGTTTTATATTTTTTTTAGTTGTGTTAATAACATCACTTACCATCGCGTTAATTATTTCTCTTATAATTTGTCTAATAATTAAATCAATTGAATACCTTTTTAATTTCTTTTTATGTTTTAATATAATTTTATTAAGTACTGGTATATTTGTTAAATGGTTTAATCCAAATAAATTAGACTTTAATCCATCTTCAAGATCATGACTATTGTATGCTATATCATCTGAAATCGAGGCGATTTGAGCTTCAAGAGATGAATTTAAAGCAAAATTAATTTTTTTTTTGAAAAAATTATTTCCTAAAATTTTATTTAATTTGGTCAAATCTTTAATTGGTCCATTATGTTTAATTAAGCCATCTAATGTTTCGATTGAAAGATTGAGACCTTTAAAATCATAATATCTATTTTCTAAAATTGTTATAATTCTCAAAGTTTGTATGTTGTGATCAAATCCGCCATAATTTTTCATACAGTCATTGAGAGCTTCCTCTCCGGCATGGCCAAATGGAGTATGGCCTAAGTCATGTGCCAAACTTAAAGTTTCAGATAAATCTTCATTCAAATTAAAATATTTAGAAAGAGTTCTAGCTATTTGAGATACTTCAAGAGAGTGTGTAATTCTTGTTCGGAAATGATCGCCAGACGTATTTACAAAAACTTGGGTCTTGTGCTTTAATCTTCTAAATGCTGTAGAATGTATAATTCTATCCCTATCTCGTTGAAAATCATTCCTTAAATCGGTTTTTTTTTCTTTAAAAAATCTTCCTTTAGACACTAAGGGAACGGCAAATTTAGATAATTTTCCAATTGAATTTTTTTGCATGCTTACTACATAGATTATATACTAAATATATATCGTTTATGGAAAAGAAATTAAATTTCACTGATCAGGCCTTAAATCAAATAAATTTGATAACTAAAGGTGATGATAAAAAATATTTTAGAATCACCGTTCAAGGTGGTGGATGCTCTGGCTTTAAATATAGTTTTGGTTTTGACTCAAAATCGAATGATGATGATATAATATTTGGAAAAACAATTATTGATAAATCCTCGCTTGATATAATTTCTGGCTCTGTAGTTGATTTTAAAAAAGAGATGATTGGAGAGTCATTTGTAATAGACAATCCTAAAGCTACTGCTTCGTGCGGTTGTGGCCTTTCTTTTTCTGTTTAATGAAAATTATATCTTGGAACGTCAACTCTGTAAGAGCAAGGATAGAAAATATTAAAAATTACATTAAAGACTCTGAGCCTGATGTTCTCATGCTGCAAGAAATTAAAACTCAAGACGAAAATTTTCCAAATGATGAATTTAAGAATTTAGGTTACATATCATATGTATTCGGTCAAAAAAGTTATAATGGTGTTGCTATTATTTCTAAACATGAATTAGATAATACTAATAAAAACTTTATCAAAGATGATCTAAATCAATCACGAATTATCACTGCAGAATTAAAATTAAAAAAAAAGAAGATACACCTCATAAATATTTATGTTCCTAATGGAAATCCTGTAGATACGGAAAAATATGAGTATAAAAAAAACTGGTTAAAAAAATTTATATCAAATGTTGAAAAAAAAATTCAGAAAAATTCAAATATTCTTATTGCTGGTGATTTTAATATTATTCCTGAAGAAATAGATGTGCACGACTTTAAAAGATATGAAAACGATGCTTTAGGTAGATTAGAAATAAGAAAAAAATATAGGGAACTAATTAATTTAGGTTTTAAAGATGTGTATCGTTTAAAAAATAAAACTAAACAAGAATACACTTTTTGGGACTACTTTGCTGGCTCGTGGCAAAAAAATTATGGTATGAGAATAGATCATTTTTTAATTTCAAATAGTCTAGTTGAAAATATTAAATCAATTAATATAAATAAAAAACCAAGATCTAAAGAAAAACCATCTGATCACACACCAATTGAACTAGAAATTATTTAACTCTACCATATATATCTTGGTATCTTACGATATCAGTCTCTTTTAAAATCGAACCTAATTGAGCTTCAATGATCTTCACTGGTTTTTTATAAGGATTTTCAATTCTGTGCTTAGATCTTACGGGAATATAAATAGTTTCATTAGGTTTTAAAATAAATTTTTTTTTATTTAGTGTAATTTTTGGAGTTCCTTGAGTTACAACCCAATGTTCAGAACGATGAAAATGTTTTTGAAGACTTAAAACCCCTTTAGGTTTTACGTAAAGTTCTTTAATTAAAAAATTTTTACCATTATATAAGTTTGTATACTTGCCCCAAGGTCTATAAAAAATATTTTTCTTTTTTTGATATTTAGTTTTTAATTTATCATACACTTTACAAATTTCTTTCCAGCTACCTAGGTCAGACCAAGGTATATTTAAGTTTATAGCATTAATGTCTTTTGATTTCTCCAATATTGCGTAATCAAAAGAGATTGTCTTACATTTTAAAAAGTCTTTTTTATTAAGATGATAAATATTATTTTTATATTTTGATTTATTTACAGCATTTAAACAATGATTAAATTTTCTGTTTTGGTACTTTTTAAAGTTATTAATTATTGATTTTTTAGTCAGAAAAAACATTCCTGAATTCCAATAAGCATTTCTTTTAATGATTTTTTTCGCTTTTTCTAAATTAGGTTTTTCAATAAATTTGGTAACCTTGTATTTATTTCTTACCCGTTTTGATAAAAAATAACCGAACTCAGATGAAGGATTTGAGGGCTTAATACCAAATATGAAGATATTTTTATCTGTCAAGTATTTTTGGTGTTGTTTAATAGATTTATTAAATAATTTTGTTTTCTCAATTAAATGATCTGATGTTAAAAAAATTAAGGGCTGGATCTCAGGTATTTCTTTTATTAATACCGAACTGAGTATAGCAGGAGCAGTGTTTCTTTTTGCTGGTTCAAGAATAATTTTATATTTATTAAAGCCTTTTAATCTTAAATGTTTTTTAATTTCTCTTACATATTTTTTATTAGTACTAATTATTGGATAATCAAATATCACATTTTTTATTCTTTCTAAAGTTTTTCCAAATAATGTCCAATTACCAAAATCAATAAACTGCTTTGGTTGATGATGTTTTTGATCAGACCAGAGTCTTGTGCCAGAGCCGCCACATAAAATTACTGGACGTATTTTCATTAAATTTTTGAATATTCTTTAACTTCTTTTTTCTTGCCTGGATGTGTTGGGGCACCGAGATAAGCAGGTCCTACTGTTTGAGCATATTTCCAAATTGTTCCAGACCCAAAACTTGATTTTTTTTCTTTCCACTTTTTTTTTCTAGCTTTTAATTGTGCACTAGTAAGCCTAACATTAATTGATCCTTTTTTGGCGTCTATATCTATTACATCTCCATTTTTAAGAAGTGCAATTGGGCCGCCCATTGCAGCCTCTGGACCAACGTGACCAACACAGAAACCTCTGGTAGCTCCTGAAAACCTACCATCAGTTATGAGTGCAACTTTTTCACCCTTTCCTTGTCCATAAATTGCTCCAGTTGTTGAAAGCATTTCCCTCATTCCGGGTCCACCTTTTGGACCTTCGTATCTAATTATTATTACATCACCGTCCTTATATTTTTTTGTCTGTACTGCTTTCATTGCATCTTCTTCATTATCAAAACATCTAGCTTTACCTGTGAATTGTAATTTTTTTAGTCCTGCAATTTTTACAATTGCTCCGTCTGGAGCTAAATTACCTTTTAATCCAACAACTCCACCATCTGGAGAAAGAGGGTTATTATATTCTCTTAAAACTTTTTGATTAGCATTAAATTTAATATTGGCTAGATTTTCTTTCATAGTTTTACCTGTAACTGTCATACACTCGCCATGAATATATCCTCCGTCATATAAAGTTTTTAATAACATAGGAACGCCACCAGCTTCCCACATATCTTTTGCAACGTATTTTCCTCCAGGTTTTAAATCAGCAAGATAAGGCGTTTTTTTAAATATTTTTGCAACGTCCATTAAGTCAAATTTTACTCCTATTTCATTAGCAAGTGCAGGTAAATGAAGGGCTGCATTAGTAGAGCCTCCAGTTGCAGCCACAATTGTTGCTGCATTTTCTAAAGATTTTTTAGTAACTATTTCTCTTGGTTTAATTTTTTTTTCTAATAAATTCATTACTGTTTGTCCACTTTCATAAGCATATTTATCTCTTTCCTCATAAGGGGCTGGCGTCCCAGCTGAATAAGGTAAAGCCAATCCTATCGCTTCAGATACACACGCCATTGTGTTAGCTGTAAATTGACCTCCGCAAGCCCCAGCACTTGGGCAAGCTACTAATTCTAATTCTCTTAATTCTTCAGAAGACATTTTACCTGAGGAATGTTTGCCTACTGCTTCAAACACATCTACAACTGTAACATCTTTTCCTTTGAATTTTCCTGGTAAAATTGATCCACCATAAATGAACACACTAGGCACATTCAACCTCAACATAGACATCATCAAGCCTGGAAGAGATTTATCACATCCAGCGATACCAACTAATGCATCATAACAATGTCCTCTCACTGTCAGTTCAGCTGAGTCGGCTATGACTTCTCTAGAAATTAAAGATGATTTCATTCCCTCATGACCCATGGCAATACCATCTGTAACGGTTATGGTGCAAAATTCTCTTGGCGTTCCACCAGATTGTTTTACTCCTTTTTTTACGGACTGTGCCTGTCGCATTAAAGCTGTATTACAAGGTGCAGCTTCGTTCCAAGTGGATACTACTCCTACAAACGGCTTCGCTACATCCTGTTCGGTTTCTCCCATTGCATAGTAAAAAGATCTGTGCGGAGCTCTATCTGGACCTAAAGAAGTATGACGACTTGGTAGTTTTTTTTTATCAATTTTAGACATTTAATTAATACTAGATACAATACTTCTTAATTTTCCATCTTCAATAGTTAATTCTTTAACTAAATTTTTATCATTTTGTACTATTTCTTTAGGTGCATTTGTCACATAAGCCTTATTTTTAAGCTTATTATTTAAACTAGTTATTTGTTTATTAATTCTCTCAATTTTTTCTAAAATTCTCTCTTTTTGAGATCCTAAGTTTACATCCTCATTAAAATTTAATGAAAGTTTTTCTTTAAGAACTAAGATATCTATTGAATTTTTATCTCTTATCTTTGTCGTATGAACGTTATTTACTCTACCAACCTGTTTTATCAAATTTATATTTTTATTTACCAATTTCTTCAATTTCCCTGATTTATCATCAAAAAATATATCGCAATATAATTTTGGCGTAATTTTTAACTCTGCTTTAGTAGATCTAATGTTAGAAATTATTTCAATTAAATCATTTATATTTTTTTGATTTTTGTTGAATTTATAAATTATCTTAAAATCTGGCCAACTGGAACTGATTAAATAATTATTGAAAATTTTTTTATAAGCATTTAAAGACCACAAGCTCTCAGTAAAAAAAGGGATAAAAGGATGAAGAATTCTAAGAATATTTGCCATCATAAATGATGAGAAAGCTTTAGCTTCTTTAATTTCATTTTTATTTTTTGAATTAAAAATAGGTTTTAAAAACTCTAAATACCAATCGCAATAAGAATGCCAAACAAATTGATATGCATGCCTAGCAGCCTCATCGAACCTAAATATTTCAATATTTTTTGTGATTAAATTTTGTGTTTTTATAAATTCGTTGTAAATCCAATGGTTAATTGAAAGTTTAATTGAGGTCAAATTTATCTTTTTATCTAATTTACAATTATTAAGTTTTAAAAAATTATTTGCGCTCCAAATTTTTGTTATAAAGTTTCTGTTTCCAGTAACTCTATCTTTTGATAATTTTACATCTCTTCCTGGAGAGGCCATCGAAATTAAAGTAAACCTTAAACTATCTGCTCCATATTCATTTATTAAATTTAATGGATCGATCACATTACCTTTTGACTTTGACATTTTCTGCCCCTTTTCATCCCTTACCAAGGCATGAACATATACTTTATGAAAAGGTGTGTTTTTTCTAAAATAATTTCCCATCATCAACATCCTTGCTACCCAAAAGAAAATTATATCAAAACCAGTAACTAGAACTGAAGTTGGATAAAATTTGTTAAGTTCTTCAGTTTTCTTTGGCCATCCAAGAGTAGCAAAAGGCCATAGAGCTGATGAAAACCAAGTATCTAAAACATCTGTTTCCTGTCTTAATTTAAATTGTTTATTTTTATTTTTTTTCTTTGCTAGTTTTACTGCATCTTTTTCACTTTCAGCTACAAAAATATTACCATTTTCATCGTACCAAGCAGGTATTCTATGACCCCACCAAATCTGCCGAGATATACACCAAGGCTCAATATCATTCATCCATTGAAAAAATGTTTTTGACCAGTTGCTAGGAAAAAAAGTAGTTTTGCCCTCTTTAACTATCTTAATTGGTTTTTTTGATAATTTTTTAGCATCAACAAACCATTGCTCTGTTAGGAGAGGTTCAATTATGGTATTTGATCTATCTCCATATGGAACTTTATTTTTAATATTTTCAATTTTTACAAGTGAACCTTTGTCTTTTAATTTTTTAATTATTAGCTTTCTTGCCTCAAATCTATCTAATCCATGGAACTCTTTAACACCATTTTTGTTTATTTTGCCATTCTCTTCAAAAATATTTATTATTTCTAATTTATTTCTCTTACCTACTTCATAGTCATTAAAATCGTGTGCTGGAGTAATTTTTACAGCACCTGAGCCTTGTTCCGGATCGGCATAATTATCAGAAATAATTTTAACAGTTCTGTTAACAATTGGGATAAGGACATTTTTTCCAACTAAATTAACATATCTTTCATCCTTGGGATTTACAGCAACCGCGGTATCTCCCATCATAGTTTCTGGTCTGGTAGTGGCAATAGTGATTTTTTTATCTGAGTTTTCTATCGTATAATCAATGTAATATAATTGGGATTGAACATCTTTTTGATTTACCTCCAAGTCAGAAATAGCAGTTTGAAGTTTAGTATCCCAATTGACTAATTTTTTGTCCTTGTAAATTAACTTGTTTTTATAAAGATCAACAAAAACTTTAATTACAGCTTTAGAAAGATCCTTGTCCATGGTGAACCTAGTCCTTGACCAATCGCAAGAACAACCTAATTTCTTAAGTTGATCTAAAATTATTCCACCTGACTCCTCTTTCCAATCCCATATTTTTTTTATGAATTTTTCTCTTCCTAAATCATTTTTTTTAATTCCTTCTTTTAGTAAATTATTTTCAACAACTGCTTGTGTTGCAATTCCAGCATGATCCGTTCCTGGTTGCCATAGAGTTTCAAAACCTTTCATTCTATTAAATCTAACAAGAACATCTTGAAGACTATTATTCAAGGCATGGCCCATATGTAATCTTCCAGTTACGTTAGGAGGAGGAATCACAACAGAAAATTTTTTATTGGATTTAGTTTTTTTAGGCTTGAATAATCCTTTTTTTATCCAAAAATCTGAGATTTTTTTTTCCTCTTTTACGTGGTTGTATTTTTTAAATTCCATTTTTATTTGATATATTCAATGATTACTTTATATCAAAAGAGCAAAAAGCTTAAATAGTTAGATTTCGCTTTATTAAAATTAATAAATGATTTAAATAAATCAAATTATGGCCACGTGGCGGAATGGTTACGCAGAGGATTGCAAATCCTTTTATCCCAGTTCGATTCTGGGCGTGGCCTCCAAAAATGTATTGTTTTATTTAAATAAAAATGTATGTTGATTTTTTATTCCTCGGTAGCTCAGTTGGTAGAGCAGTTGACTGTTAATCAATTGGTCGCAGGTTCGAGTCCTGCCCGAGGAGCCATCAATTAACCTTTTAATTTCTTTAAGAAATAAATATTTAATAATTGCCAAAAAAAATATCCATTCAAAATTTTTTGATCTTTAAACGAATTCCATCGATTTAGAATTTTTCTTTTATTTAAAAAATCATAATTTTTGTAAAGATAATTATCTTTGATTATATCCTGTACAAAATTACCAAAATTTTTACTTTTGAGCCATTTGTTTTGTGGATGTGTTACATGTTTTTTTTCCTCAAACCAATTTTTTTTATATTTTGAATGAACAGACATAAATTTCTTTAAAATATATTTATCAGTATTTTTAAAATATATTTGTTGTTTTCTTGAAAAAGCAACAAAATTTTCATCTAAAAAAGGATTTCTCATTTCTACAGAGCTGCCCATTGAAACTCTATCCGTAAAGTGAACAGATCTCGGTATTCTTGAAACTTTAAAATAATCATCCAAAATATTATTTAATAAGTAATTTTCACTTCCATTTATTAAATCATGATTAGTTATTCTTGTATTATCTATTAAATCAAAAGATTTTTTTTCTTTTAACTTAGACCTTGTATTGGCATACGAGCCGAAACATTCATCAGAACCAAAACCAGAAAATAATACATCATAACCATCTTTTTTACATTGATTTGCTAATTTGAATAAACCTATTAGCATTATACCCCCTAACGGCCCTTCATTAATTTTAACATATTTTTCAAAATTATTTATAACGTGGTTTTGAGTTATTAATACTTTTTTAATTTTTTTGTTATAAGAATCAGTAAATTTTTTAGCTTCATTAAACTCTGAATACTCCTCTTCAAAATCTATGGAATAAGCCATTAAATCATAAGGAACTTTTTGGCTATACAAAACATGGGCAATGCTTGAAGAGTCCAAACCAGATGATAAACTTAATGCAATTTTTTTATCAGATATACTGTGATTAATTATATTTTCTTTAAATTTTTTAAAATACAGATTATTTGATGGTTTTTTTATTTCGTGAAATTGCTTGTTTTTTCTCTCATTAAAATAAATATTATTATTAATAATAGAACCTTGTTCATTTGGTAAAATTTGTTTCACACCTTCATAAAAAGTATTTCTCTGATAAAAATATTCATTATTTAATAAATAATCCAAACAATTTCCTCTTGTAATCTTGTACCTATTTATTATTTTTAAAATAGGCTTAATTTCACTACAAAAAATTATTTTTTTTTCATCCTGAAAAAAATACAAAGGTTTTTGACCGTATACATCTCTAGCAAAATATACTCTCGGATTGCTGCCATGTTCTAATATAATAAAGCTATACATTCCACTAAGTTCGCTCAAAAAACTATCTTTATTCAATATAAATGAGTTTAATAAAACTTCTGTATCACCAGTTGTATTAAATTTTATTTTTTTTTTGAGCCTAGACCTTATTTTTTTAAAATTATAAATTTCTCCATTGTAAATAATTGAGTATTTTTTTCCTTTATGATTTTTTATGAAAGGTTGATTTGATCTTTTATTAATATCTTGTATGCTTAGTCTACTATGATGAATAAATATATTTTTGTATACTGTAGATCTTTTGAAATCTGGTCCTCTGTGTGAAAGTAAATTTGAGATCTTGTCAAGTTTTTTAAATGTATTATTTCTAATATTGTTCGACTTATCCAAATAAAATAAAAAACCGCACAACTAATTAAGTCCCAGTCTTCTCAAATTTAGATGCATTGTTTAGAATCTGCAAAATTTTCTCTTTTTGAATTTTTGATAATGATGAAAACGTTCTACTTAAAAAAGAATAATTTAAATCATCATTAGTTTCCTCTGTAGAATTAATATCTTTAAATTCTTTATAATCTTCAAAAAAATAAATGATTGGAACTTTTAAAAATTGAGATAATTGCATTAATCTGTTTGAACTAACTCCGTTAGTACCTTTTTCGTATTTTTGAATTTGTTGAAATGTTACGTTGATTGCTTGAGCGACTTTTGTTTGAGTTAAACCTAAGGATAATCTTCTCATTCTTAATTTTTTGCCTAAATGAATATTGAAATTTTCTTCCATTAGAACTCCCTTTTTTTTATGACTTAACCCCATAACGAACAATTAAGCAATATAAAAAAAAAAAATTTTTTAAGCTAAAAAAAGGTTAATTTTTATAAAAAAACCTATTGACTTATGTTCTGAAAATGGGACGAAATTAAAAATTATTTAACATCTTTTATTCTATATTCCCAATAACCTGTTTTGTCGAACGCTGCTTTTACCCAAAGATATGTATCTTCCTCATACCAAATATCTGTATTTAGTTTTTTATCTTTAGATAAACTTGGATCAGATGAACTGAAATTAAATTTTAATGTTTTATAAGTTTTATCGCCAATTTTTACATCTTCCTTACCTAAAAAACTCAACTTTTTGTTCAATTATTCTCCCTGAAACAGCACTTATTTGAGCTTTTTTTTGTACAATTTCGTGGTTCCACCAAGTCCCAATAATAATATCTTTTTCAACTTTTCCTTTATAAGATGAACCATCGATGACTAAATTTTTATCTTTTTTGTCAATAGAAATATTTACATACTTTTCTTTTTTATTTTGGTTTGTTTCAGATTTAAAACCAGAAAAAACACCATTAATATATTGTTCTTGTCCAGATGCATAATACTTATATAAATCAATTCCTAGTTTAGTAATTTTAAAACTTACTTCATTATAAATGGTTAAATTTTTACCCTCTCTTTTAAAAACATATTTGTGATACCCTATGGACTTGTTATTTCTAAACAGCTCATACTCTAAATAATTATATTTAGCATAGTGATCAACATGGCTAAATGTTTCAAAACTAATTGAATAAAATATAAAAATTGAAAGTAAAAGTTTTTTCATATATTTAGTGATATGGAAACAAACTCAGTTATTTCACAAATTGGAAATACACCATTAGTAAGGTTAAAACAAGCCTCAGAATTAACAGGTTGTCATATTTATGGTAAAGCTGAATATTTCAATCCTGGAGAGTCTGTAAAGGATAGAGCTGCGTTATTTATTGTGCAAGATGCCCTAAAAAAGAAATTAATATCTAAAGGCGGAACTATAGTTGAAGGAACCGCTGGTAATACAGGAATTGGTTTGGCAGTGGTTTGCAAAGAGTATGGTTTGAATTTGAAGATTGTTATTCCCAAAACACAATCCATTGAGAAAAAAGAAACTTTAAAAAAATTAGGCGCTGAGCTTATTGAAGTTGATGCTGTTCCTTATGCAGATCCAAAAAACTATATAAAACAATCTAAGCAAATAGCTGAGGATTTGAATAAAACTAATTCTAATGGTGTTTATTGGGCCAACCAATTCGACAATATTATAAACACAGAAGCTCATATTCAAACGACAGCAGAGGAAATTTGGAGTCAAACAGCTGGGTCAATTGATGGTTTCACTTGTGCAGTGGGTACAGGAGGTACATTAGCTGGTGTGTCGTTAGGACTAAAAAATAAAAATAAGAATATTAAAATTGCACTTTCAGATCCTATGGGTTCATCTTTGTACTCACATATTAAAAATAATAAACTTGAGAGCACTGGGAGTTCGATAACAGAAGGAATTGGAACAGGAAGAATTACAAAGAATTTTGATAAAGCACTTGTAGATGATGCTTTTCAAACGGATGATACTGAAGCTTTAAATATAGTCTATGATTTAATAGAAAATCAAAAAATAATTTTAGGTGGATCCTCTGGTATAAATATTGCTGGAGCCATTAAACTTGCAAAACAATTGGGACCTGGAAAAACAATTGTAACAATACTTTGTGATCATGGTAAAAGATATGCTAGTAAAATTTTTAACAAAGAATTCTTAAAAAGTAAAAATTTACCAATACCAAAATGGCTATAAAATTTGACTTAAAAAAAGTTTTGTTCTCTCAGATTTAGGGTTTTCAAAAAATTCTTTTGTTTTAGCTCTCTCTACAATTTTACCCTCATCCATGAAAATCATATAATCAGCGACTTCCTTAGCAAAACCCATTTCGTGTGTTACAACTATCATAGTCATTCCGCCTTTCGCTAAATCAACCATTACATCTAATACTTCTTTAATCATTTCTGGATCAAGTGCAGATGTAGGTTCGTCGAATAGCATTATTTTTGGTTCCATACATAAGGCTCTTGCAATCGCAGCACGTTGTTGTTGACCGCCTGAAAGTTGCCCTGGGAATTTTAAAGCTTGATCATCAATTTGAACCCTTTTTAAATTATTCATTGCAATTTCTTCAGCTTGTTTTTTTGGAAGTTTTTTTACCCATATAGGGGCTAATGAACAATTGTCTAATATTGATAAGTGAGGAAATAAATTAAACTGCTGGAATACCATTCCAACTTCGGCTCTTATTTTTTCAATATTTTTTGTATTCTCAGCGAGTTCTGTACCGTCAACAATTATATTTCCTTCTTGATGCTCTTCTAGTCTATTAATACATCTTATTAATGTTGACTTACCAGATCCAGATGGTCCACATATAACAATTTTTTCTTGTGGAGCTACTTCAAGATCAATATCTTTTAGAACTTGAAATTTATCAAACCATTTATTTACATTTTTAAGCTCAATTATTTTTGACATTATTATCTCTCTGTACTTAATTTTTTCTCTAAATTTTGACTGTATCTACTCATTGCATAACATATTACCCAGAAAACTAAACCTGCAAAAACATAGCCCTCCATTGCCATTCCAAGCCATTTAGGATTAGTTTTTGCTAAACCTATCATACCTGCTAATTCCATCAACCCTACAACGAAAATTAATGGCGTATCTTTTACAAGAGCTAAAAGAGTGTTGGCTATTCCAGGTATCACCAATTTAAGCGCTTGGGGTAATATTATAAGTGCATTCATTCTCCAATAACCCATTCCTAATGACTTCGCAGCTTCATATTGACCTTTTGGTAAAGCTTGCAATCCACCTCTAACAACTTCTGCCATATACGCAGCTTCAAACAATGTAATCGCTATTAGCACTCTTATCAATTTATCAATAAAAGTTCCATCAGGTAAAAACATTGGAAACATTACAGCTGACATAAATAAAACTGTAATTAGAGGAACTCCTCTCCAAAGTTCAATAAATCCAATAGAAATATATTTAATTGCGGGTAAAGAAGATCTTCTTCCAAGAGCTAAAATTACACCAATCGGAAAACAGAAAAGTATTGCAAAAGCAGAAATAATAAAAGTTAATGAAAGACCTCCCCAGGCCGCACTTTCAACATACTCAAGTCCAAAACTTCCTCCTGAAATAAGTTTAATTCCTAAGAATGGAAAAACAAATAACAGGAATAATATAAAGTATTTTTTTAGTTTTTCAGATACGAAAAATGAAATTCCTACAACAGTAAATAAGATTAAAAAAGCTGTATTTATTCTCCATTGTTCTGTATCAGGATAGAGACCATACATAAACCTATTGAACCAAACTTTTATAAAAACCCAACAAGCGCCATCGCCTGTACAGTCTTCTTTTGAATTACCTACAAAATTAGCATCTAAAATAAACCAATCCAACATTGGTGGAATAGATTTAATAATTATAAAGATTGTAAAAAGAGTTAATAAAGCGTTAAAATTATTTGAATTGATATTCTTATTTAATGTATCTAGAGAACCAATACCGCTAAATTCAATTCTAATGAGATAAAATCCAATAAAACCTAACATTAATGGGGAAAAATAGCTTAATTGAGAGGGTAAAAATCCCATTAGATTGAAATTAAAGAAAGCGTTAACAAAAACATCAAAAAAACTTAAAGAGACAAGAGATAAACCTATAGGAACATAAATTTTAATATTTTTTTTGGAGGGTTTTGCAATTAAATTCATTATTTTTCCTTAATAGCCATTTTTTTATTGTACCAATTCATAAAAATCGAAATTGAAATACTTAAGGTTAAATAAGTAAGCATTGTTATTGAAATTATTTCAATAGCTCTACCTGTTTGCATTAAAGCGGTTCCTGCAAAAACTAGCACTATATCTGGATACGCTATAGCAGCTGCCAAAGATGAATTTTTTGTCAAATTTAAATATTGATTTGTGGTTGGTGGAATAATAATTCTTAGTGCCTGAGGCATCACTACAAGTTTCAAAATTTGATTTTTATTTAATCCGATACTTGCTGCAGCTTCTTTTTGACCTTTGCTAACGCCCAAAATTCCAGCTCTGACATTTTCAGCAATGAATGTCGCTGTGTACATTGATAAAGCCAAAGCTAATGCTATTAGCTCTGGAATTATACTTACGCCACCTTCATAAGTATAAACTGTTGAAGATAATTGTTTTAAAACTGGGTATTCAAAATTAAGAGATACACCAAGAAAAAGAAATGTTAGTAAAGGTAAAATGATTAATGTTGCTAAAGAAATAGTTGTTGTAGGCAATTGTCTTCCAAATTGTTCTCTTTGTTTAGTTGCATAAGAACTAATAAAATAAATAGCTATAAATGCAGCTATAACTGATAAAAGAAAAATATTAAAATTAGTCCATATAAATTTTGGTACATACCAACCTTTTATCGTTAAAAATGATATATCATTAAAACTTATTCCGTTTTCAGGTAAAGGAAGTGCTCTTAAAGCAGCAAAATACCAGAAAAAAATTTGTAAAATCAAAGGTATATTTCTAAAAATTTCTACATACCACTCAGCTACTTTCGCTATCAAATAATTATCTGATAATCTAGATACTCCTACAATTACTCCAATGATTGTTGCAAAAAAAATTCCAATTACTGAGACTAAAATTGTATTCAATAATCCTACTAAAAATGCTCTACCGTAAGAATAAGAACCATCGTATTCGATCATTGAAAAAGTAATATCAAATGATGCTTCTTGATTTAAAAAACCAAAACCAAAAGATATTCCTCTGTTGCCCATGTTAATTTGAGCATTTGTTGCAAAATAAATAATTACAGAGAGTAAAGCTAAAACAGTTAATGCTTGAGGTATAAAATCTCTTACCTTTTTGTTTTCTATATTTAGTTTTTTAAGATTCATTAAAATTTGAGATTAAAAAAAAGGGCCGGATAAATCCAGCCCTTTTTAATTTTATTAGCAATTATCTTGCTGGTGGTACGTAAAGAATTCCACCTTTTGTCCATAATTGATTTGGACCTCTATTAGGTAAAATTCCAGTGTCAGCTATATGTTTTTTATAGCTTTCACCATAATTACCAACTTGCTCGATAATTCTTAAGCTCCATTCGTTATCTAAACCGAATGCTGCACCTAATTCACCTTCAGAACCTACTAGTCTCTTAATGGCTGGGTTCTCAGAGTCTTTTAGGCTAGAAGCGTTTGATGAATTAACACCATACTCCTCAGCTTCGATCATAGTATTAAGAGACCATCTTACGATATCTTCCCATACTGAATCCCCTTGTCTTACAACAGGACCCAATGGTTCTTTAGAAATCGTTTCAGGTAATACTTTGTGCTCATCTGGGTTTGACATTTTAGTTCTTTGTGCCGCTAAACCAGATTTATCAGTAGTGTAAGTATCACATCTTCCAGCATCATAAGCTTGAACAACTTCGTCTGCTTTTTCAAACGCAATTGGTTCGTAACTTATATTTTTGGAATTAAAGAAGTCTCTCATGTTAAGCTCGGTAGTTGTACCTGTGTTTGTACAAGCAGAAATACCATTTTTGAAATCATTCACAGAATTAATTCCAGAATTTTTTCTCACCATGAATCCTTGACCATCATAAAAGTTTACACCAACAAAAGTTAAACCAATGTCAGCATCTCTTGATAAAGTCCAAGTAGTGTTACGTGCAAGTACATCAATTTCGCCTGATGTTAATGCCGTAAATCTCTCTTTAGCACTTAACGGGGTATATTTAACTTTGTCTGCATCACCTAATACAGCAGCTGCAACAGCTCTACATACGTCCACGTCAATACCAGACCAGTTTCCAGATGCATCAGCATTAGAGAAACCAGGAAGACCTTGTGAAACACCACATTTCACAAAACCAGCTTTCTTAGTATTATCTAAAGTTTTAGATTTTTTTGAACCAGCTCCCCCTCCGCCTTGGCCGCAAGCGACTAAAAGCAAAGATGCAAATCCAACTAAAATCCAAGTTTTGATTGATTTGATCATATTATTATAATCCTCTTTAGTTATTTTTATTGTTAACAATATTTTTGAAACGTTGTTTCAAAACGAATGAATTATCATCTTTTTTAGATCGAATTACAATTTAAAGCAGGCACTAAATGTAGTTCGCTTAATAATAGAACTGCAACATATATGAAAATACTACTTTAAATTAGGGACTTTTTGTCATTTCAAACAGTCTACTTCGAGTCCTTTTAAAAACCTCCGAATGTTTCTCAGATGAACTTAAATTATCTAAATTTTCTTCCATAGATAAAGTTAATTTAATTTTTTTTTCATAAAATATATCAATCATAATGATAAATCGTAGTTGTTGATTAGAATTTTCATCATTAAACTTTGGTATCTCCTCAATAAATATATCTTTGCAAAAACTAGAAATATTTATGTAATCTTCGGCACCTAAATTTTTATCACATAAATCTTTATAAAAAAATCTAGCAACACCAGAATAAAAATTTTCAATTATAAAATCTCTACCCTTTGTTGATACTATTTTTTTTTCTTTGATTTTATTCTTTGTTAGTTCTCGGAATCTTTGATTAATTTTAAATGATGTTTTTTCATTTAAAGGGTAAAAAAAATTATGAAATTTTTCATTATTTATTGTTCGATAGTCATCATTTATTAATAATTCTTTTTGAATTGAAAACTTCTGTATAATTGAAATAAAAGGTACAAATTGTTCTCGTTGTAGTCCATCCTTGTAAAGATCATTAAGTTTGGTATTTGTAGTAATTATAATTTTAATATTTGCTTCAAAAATCAATTGAAATAATTTGCCCAAAATCATTGCATCGACAATATTAGTAACTTGAAATTCATCTAAAAATATTAAATCGTATTTTTTTTTAGTTTTTTTACAAAATCATTAATTGAGTTAGTATCTTTTTTTTCATGTTTAAAGTCATGATAACTTAACATAAACTCATTAAAATGTTGTCTAAGTTTTTTGATTTTTAATCTATCGTAATAGAAATCAAGTAGCATTGTTTTACCTACGCCAACTTTTCCATATAAATAAAAACAAAGTTTCTTTTTTTTTTTAAAAATTCTTCTTAAAAAAGTTTCTTTATTATCAAAAAATCTATCTAATAAATTAATTACTTTGATTTGTGATGAATTTATTTCAAGTTTATTTTGCTTACAAAATTCTTTGAATGAATCTTGTAAATTTATATTTGTCATTTATCTGTTATTTTTGAGCTTTTTTTCCCAATCTAGGCAGCTTTTTACAATTTTAGCTAAATTGTTAAATTTTGGTTTCCATTTTATAAAATTTTTTAGTTTATTGTTAGATGCGATTATTTTTATTAAATCATTATTTCTTCTTTTTGTATAAATAATTTCAATTTTTTTTGTTGATTGACGACTAAATTCTTTAGCAACTTCTAACACAGATAAACCTTTGTTGTACCCGCAATTTAATATTTTAGAAATATTCATCTTATTTATTTTTTCTAAAATTAAGAAATGTATCTCAGCAATATCTGAAACATGGATAAAGTCTCTGACACATGAGCCATCTTTTGTTTGATAATCTGTACCATATATCTTTAATTTTGGTTTTTTTTTCATTAATTCTATTGAAAAATTTTTAAACAAATGATCACTTTTTCTACTTATCAAGCCAATTTTTCCTGATGGACTTGAGCCTGCAATGTTAAAATACCTTAGGATCCCGTAGTTTATTTTATTTTTTTTGGCAAAATTCATAATTAGTCTCTCACCTCGAATTTTGGTTTTTCCGTAAATACTTTTTGGTTTTATGATTGAATTTTCGTTAACTCTATATTGACCGTCTTTGTAAACAGCTGCTGTTGATGAAAAAATAAAATTTTTTACTTTTGTATTTTTACAAGCTTTTAATAAGTTGTTAGTTCCTTTAACATTATTAGTGTAATATTTTTTTGGGTTTTTTTCACCTTCTCCAATGATTAAATTTGCAGCCAAATGAATAACTGAGTCTATTTTATTACTTAAGATAATTTTTCTAATTTTTTTTGTGTTAAGAATATTTACTTTATAGAATTTTGCTTTTTTGTTTATTAATTTTTTATAACCTGAGGATAAATTATCTATTATAAATATTTTTTTTTTATTTCTTATTAAAACCTCTGATATGTGAGATCCTATATAACCCGCTCCTCCAGTGATAAGAATGTTTTTAATCATATTTTTTGATGGCGCGCCCTGAAGGATTCGAACCTACGACCCTCGGTTTAGAAAACCGATGCTCTATCCAGCTGAGCTAAGGGCGCCAAATATTATATTTACTTAAAAACATACTAAGTGGTCAATAAAAATCGGGGATTTGACTCCAAATTGTTCAGATTTTTCATGCTGATGAATGTGATGGGAATGAACAAATACAGGTAAATGCTCACCTTTTTTGGTTCTCAAGGTATAAATAAAATTTGTTCCTCTAAATTTTCTGTCAACTACTTCTAATTTTAATTTGCTTTTATCATCGTGTATTAAGTCTTCGGGCTGTAAAAGTAATTTAACCTTTGATCCTGATGGAAAGTTATTTGATAATGTCCCTCTAATTTCTCCTAGTTCATCATGTTTAAGCCTATGAACTGCACACTCACTATCTACTACCTGAACATCGATAAAAATTCCTTTATTTAAAAAATTCGCAACGTCCATTGAATTTGGCTCATGATGTACATTGTAAGGTACGTCGTACTGCTTCAATTCTTGGTCTAAAATGATGCCACACTTATCAGCCATCGAAAAAGCTTCGTATGAATCATGTGTTACGATGATCGTTGTTAAATTTATTCTTTTTAAAAGCTTTTTAACGGACACTTGTATTTCTTCTTTCAAACTTTGATCGATATTTGAGAATGGTTCGTCTAATAACAATAAATCAGGTTTAGACATTAATGATCTAGCTAATGAAACCCGTTGAGCCTCTCCTGCACTTATTTGATGAGGATATTTTTCTAATATAGGTTCAATTCTTAATAATTTAATTATTTCTTTAACATCTATATTCGATCCATAGCCATTAGATCTTTTTATTCCAAAGTTTATATTATCAATAACCTTATAATTTGGAAAAAGAGAATTATCTTGAAAAGAAAGAGCTACATTTCTTTTTTCTGGCTCAATATGAATTCCGTTAGAGGCTAAAATTGTATCTCTAAGTTGAATTTTACCTCCGCTAAGTTTTTGTAAACCAGCAATCGTTCTTAATATAGTAGTTTTGCCGATTCCAGAGGGACCTAGCAAAGAAATAATCTCACCCTGTCTTTCTATGACTAGATTGACGTTATTTACTTTATTTTTTTCACTTGCAGTAAAGTTACCATTTTGAATCTCAAAAAAATTATTAGACATTTAGCTAATTATATTAATTTTTTTTTGAAAGTATATATCTAGATGAGAGAAGTATTAAAATTGTAGACCAAAATATTAAAAAAAGAGATGGTAATGCAGCTGCCTCAAGTAAGTCTTGAGACGCATATATATAAGCCTGAGTAGCAAATGTTTCAAAATTAAAAGGTCTTAAAATCATTGTCATAGGTAATTCTTTAATTATTTCTAAAGAAATCAATAAAACTATCAATATAATATTTGTGCTTAAATAGGGAATATGAATTTTCAAAAATGTATTAATCTTGGAGTAACCAAGAAGATAAGCACTTTCGTCAATTGAATTATTAATTTTTTCATAACTTGATTTTATCCCATTAAAAGATAAAGAAAAAAATCTTATAAAATATGCTAATAATAATCCAAAAATTGATCCAATAAATAAACTTTTTGAGCTTTTAAAATCAAAATTATTTGTAAAAAAATCACTTAAATTTGAAAAGAAAGTAATAAAAGCAACTGCTAAGATAACTCCTGGAATTGCATAACCAGAAATTGAAAAAGTTGTAAGGTAATTAAGAATTTTGCTTTTTGAAATTCTACTTCCATAATTAATAAATAGAGAAATAAGTACAATTAAAGCACTAGCTAATCCAACTAGCATCAAAGTATTTAAGTTAATCTTAAATATATCAATATCTTGAAAATATTTAGGAAATTTCATTGTCCAATATATCATTTGAGAAACTGGAAAAATAAAGCTTAATAAGAAAATCAAAAAGCAAATAACAACTGGAATTATAGACTTTTTTCCGTCCAATTTAATTTTAGTTATTGGCTTAAACCCCCTACCTGGCTGGTGATACTTTGCCTCTTTTCTTGAATAAATTTCTATTGAAAAAAGTAAAAGAATGAAGATTAATAATATAAAAGATATCTGATTGGCGGTATTTAAATCATCAAAAGATAACCATGAATTATAGATACCAGTGGTAAGAGTATTTACACTAAAAAATGATACAGTGCCAAAGTCTGATAAACATTCCATTGATACTAAAGCTAAGCCTGCGATAATTGCAGGTCTTGCAGATGGCAAAACTATCCTAAAAAAAGTTTCATTCGACGAAAGTCCCAGATTTTTTCCTACTTCAATATAGTTATTCGATTGATAATAAAATGATGCTCTCGTTAATACATAAACGTATGGAAATAAAGAAAATGATATAGATATTATAGCTCCAAATAATCCATCTATATTAGGTATAATTGGATTGTAATTACTTTCACCAAAAAGAAAAGTTAATAATGAAAAAGCTGTTCCGTAATTTTCAAAAAAGGCAATTATTGAAAATGCATAGATATAACCGGGAACTGCAAATGCTAAGATTAACGCCCAACTAAAAAAGTTGGATAACGGAAAATCATAAAAAGATACAAAATATGCTGAAAAAACTCCTATAATGAATGTAAAAAATATAACAAAAAATAAAATTGTTATAGAGTTAAAAATATACTCGAATAAAAATGTATCTTTTAATAATTTAAAATAGTCACTCGTCTCAGTAAAAAAACTAAAGAAAACTGTAATAATGGGCATGGCCACTATCGAGGCTACAATCAATGATCCAAAAAACCATATATTATACTTTGTCATTATAATAAGCTTTTAATTTTAGTTTTTCTAAAAATTTAATACTCCATTCTTCAGTTCCCTCTGTGTCACCATCACATTCTAAATTTTGTATAACTTTTACACATTTAAGTTCATCTAATTTTTTTGATATTGCTCTACCAGCTCCACAAAATATTTGATGAGATTTATCCCCTAAAGCTATTAATCCATATCTTAAATTTGCCATTTCTACTTTTGACGATTTTAACTCTTCCCAAAAATCTATACCCATCTCAGGCACCTCCCCATTTCCGAAAGTTGAAGTTACTATTGCAACATTTCTTAATAGTCTAAATGAAGTAATATCATGATAGTTCATTTCAACTAAATTAGCATTAAATCCTTGATTTTTTGCTAAAAGTTGAAGTTTTTTTGCCACCATCTCTGCGTTCCCAGTCTGAGTAGCATACAAAATATCTAATAGCATTTATAAAAATAAGTTCTCTGGCTAAAGCGGCTTGAGTGTAGAATATAGCTAGCATTTAAAGCCAGAGAAATTGACGTCAAACTTTTAATCCTTTTTAAACATTGAGGAAACTATTACTTTTACTTCCTCAATTTTAATCTCAGAAATCTTTCTATTGGATATTTTCTGCTCCATTTTTTTGGCCTCGGACATACAAGGCGAACAACCCTTTTTTAACTTATTCAAGTTTATTTCTTTTTTTGTTGTTCGCCTCATACAATTAACAACTACTTCCAGCCTGCTGCTGTCATTACTTCTAAAGCATCTGCTTGTCTTTTTCCGTAATTAACAACTTTTGTTTTTAGATCTTGTTTAAAATCTAATCCCATATTTACAACAAGCGGATGTGGAGACACACCTTTAATCATTGGATACTCAAAAGTATTATTTACAATATGATTTTGAGCTTCTTCGCTTAATAAGAACTCAACTAACTTAATAGCGTTGTCTTTATTAGGTGCACCTTTTACAAGTCCCGCACCGCTAATGTTCATATGAGTTCCTCTTCCATCTTGATTAGGAAAGAAAGGTTTTACTTTTTTAGCAGCTGCTTGCTGCTCTGGTCCTTTTTTTCCAGAGAGCATAAGTGCTAAGTAATAAGTATTAGCTACTGCTATATCAGCTTCTCCTGCTGCAACAGCAAGTATCTGGGCTCTATCATTTCCCTTTGGAGATCTAGCCATATTTGAAACCATACCTTTTGACCAATCAGCTATTTTACCTTTTCCATTATTTTTAATTAATGAAGCTACTAGTGATTGATTATAGATATTGTTTGAAGCTCTAATTACTAGTCTGCCTTTCCATTTCGGATCAGCTAAACTTTCATAAGTTAAACCAGCTAATTCTGCACCACTTACTCTTTCAGGAGCAAAATATACAATTCGAGCTCTCTTAGCTATACCTGTCCATTTTGATGTTCTGAAGTTACTAGGAACAGCAGATTTAATTGCTGCACTGGTAAGTCCCCCTTGAAGGTTGGCTTCAAAAGCTCCTAGCCTTCCTGCATCTGCAGTTATGTAAAGATCTGCTTTACTGTCTGCTCCCTCTTCAATTATTCTTTTTTCTAAAGCACCTGATTTTCCTGAAACTACGTTAACTTTTATCCCTGTTTTTGCCGTAAATTTTTCATAAAGCTGTACGTCAGAGTCATAGTGCCTAGCGCTAAATATATTAACTTCATTCGCGAACAAACTACTCGCAAATGCAACTAAAAATAAATAGCAAACTATAATTGTTTTTTTCATTATTTTATTTCCCTCGTTTATTGATAATGATTATCATTTACAATAATATGAGAATGATAATCATTTGCAATATTGACGCACCCTCTTAAGATTAAAACGCACCTATAGGTTGATTGAATTTAAGAAATAGAGTTAAATAAATTATGCTACAGAATAATCCTAAAAAATACAGACCAATAAAAAACAAAACCATCCCTAATCCAGTTAGACCGAAGTTTAGGAACAAAGCTCAATCAAATATCTACTTTCTTTCACAAAGAAAATATAACGGAGAAAAAAAAATTAGATTATTAAATAATATAAAATTTTTTGGAATAATAGCTATTTTACTTATTGGTGGTTATTTTTTATCTAACTAATCTTAGCAGAAACACTTCCGAGTTTATCAATTACACCTTTATAAATACCTTTACCTAAAATTGGTACCACACCTACTGAAGAACCTGTAAAAACATAAAAATCTTTTTTGTATTTAATTTTATCTTTTTGCAGCTTGTCTAAAACAAATCTCAAAGAATTCATTGGATTAATATAAACTGTATTAGTGTTACCATGAACAAATTGATTAATCTTTTTATTGAATAAAATTGTTTTAAGATTTTTAACATTTTGATTTTTAAATTTTTTTTTAGGGCCAATTATAAATTTAACGTTTGCTCCAAAATCAGAACATAAATCACCAAGACTTCTAATTCCTTTCTTTTTTTGTCTGTAGCCGACAACTTCAATACATGGAGCAATATGAGTGATAAATTTCTTAATATTTTTTTTTGTAATTTTTTGTTTTAAATCAAAAAAACTTCTTTTTATAAAGTAACAAACTTCTAATTCTATACCCATTGTAAATTTATTTATTTTTACAGTTTTTTTATTTTTTAGAACGTTATGATTGTATACAGTTGCATAAAATGGTTCTTTTTCTTTTAATTTTTTTAAAACAGGTATACCTGTGCCTGCTGCTTTAAAACCGCCAATAGGTTTTTTTATTTTACTTTCACATAGTCTTCTTAATTTTTGAGCATCAGAAATTTTTTTGGTGTATTTTACAGGTAATGGTGAAATAATTTTATTATTTAAAAATGCATTCACAAGTCTATTCGCATACTTATTTAAATTTTTATTAATCATTAAATATCATCTCCAATATAAATATCCAAAGATAAAGCAGTTTCTACTAAAGAATCTTTTCTTTCAACATTTTTATATGTACTAATCCCTTCATCTATAGGTACATCCACAACTTTTCTATCTTTCCAAGCGACCATCCTATCAAATTTTTTTTGATTTAATAAATCAACAGCATAAACCCCAAAGGCACTTGCTAAAATTCTATCACTAGCAGTTGGTGGAGCTCCTCGTTGTACGTGTCCTAAAGAAGTTACTCTACATTCAACGTCAGTTTTTTTCATTAATTCTTGGGCGATATAATCTCCAATTCCACCTAATCTTTTCTCACCATCCATATACTTATGCAAAACTGTACTACCATCTTCCTTTTTTACTGCTTCTGCAACAATAATCAAGGAATGCTGTATGTCATGTTTTTTCATTGAATTTAATTTCTTAATAATCCCGTCAATCGAATATTTGATTTCAGGTATAAGTATTACGTCTGCTCCTCCCGCTATACCAGCGTTTAAAGCTATATGACCGGCATCTCTGCCCATAACTTCGAGTATCATTGATCTTCTGTGGCTTGCAGCAGTTGATTGTAAATTATCTAAAGCTTGAGTTGCAACATCAACAGCTGTGTGGAAGCCGATTGAGCTTTCTGTTGCGCCAACATCATTATCTATAGTTTTGGGAATAGCTACAATTTTCATATCACCTTCTTTAGCGAGTCTTTTTAAAATTTGCATACTGCCGTCACCTCCGATGATAATTA
>CACODU010000005.1 GCA_902626045.1 uncultured Pelagibacteraceae bacterium | reverse complement strand
TTAAAATTTATACTAAAAAAAATATTTAGGCTCGTATGAAATTAAAAAATAAAAAAATAACCAAATGTTTATTATGTAAAAAAAATAAACTTAAGAAAATATATTCATTGGGAAATTTTTATGTAAGTAACTTTCTTGACAATTTAAAAACTAAGTCTCTTAAATGTCCCCTAACCTTAATGTTTTGTAAAAATTGCGAACTACTTCAACTTTCTCATATAGCCCCTCAAGAATTAATGTACAAAAGATTTTATTGGTACAGATCTGGTGTAACTAAAACAATGCAAGATGGATTAAAGGATATTTATAAAGCAGCATTAGCTAATACAAATTTAAGTAAAAATGATGTTATTTTAGATATTGGAGCAAATGATGGGACTTTGTTAAGTTTTTTTAATAAAAAGTTTGTTACTATAGGTTGTGAACCAGCAAATAATTTAGTGAAAGCTCTTAAAAAAAACTGTGATTATGTGATAAATGATTTTTGGGGTCTTAAACCAATTAAGAATATTTTAATAAAAAAAAATTTACGAAAGCCTAAAATTATTACAGCAATTGGTATGTTTTATGATCTCGAAGATCCAAATAAATTTATAAAAGATGCAGCAAATATTCTTCACAATGACGGTATATTTATAGCTCAATTAATGTGCTTGAAGTCAATGATCAAGCAAAATGATGTAGGAAATATTTGTCATGAACATCTTGAATTTTATTCTTTGAAATCATTAAAATATCTTTTTGAAAATAATGGCTTAGAAATATTTAAGATTGAGGAAAATGATATAAATGGCGGAAGTTTTAGGATTTTTTGTAGAAAATTCAATAAAGGAAGTATTAAATTATCAGAACCAAACGTTTTAAAATCTATAAATAATTTTGTTAAAAGAATAAAACTAAATAAAGAAAAAACTACTAGGTTCATAAGACAGGAAGTTAAAAAAAAGAAAAAAATATTTCTTTATGGAGCATCTACAAAAGGAAATACTGTGCTACAATATTATGGAATTACGAATAAAGAAATACCTTATGCAGCAGAGAGAAGTAAAGAGAAATGGGGAAAATATACAGTTGGAACTAAAATAAAAATTATTTCGGAAGAAAAGGCAAGAAAACTTAAACCAGATTATTTTTTTGTAACACCTTGGGGTTTTATAAAAGAATTTATTAAAAGAGAAAAAAAATGGATTAAAAACAAAGGAACTTTTATTCTGCCATTTCCTAAATTTAAATTAGTTAAAAAAATATGAAAAAAAAAATAGCATTAGTTTTAGGTTCTACTGGTCAAGGTGGATCTTTTTTAGTTAAACATCTGCTTAAAAGAAATTATATTGTTCACGGATTAGTAAGAAAGTCTGCAACCACTAATTTATCAAATATAAAAGATATCTTAAATCATAAAAACTTCAAAATTGAACATGGAGATCTATTAGATCTAATATCATTAGGTAAAATTATTCAAAACACCAAATTTGATGAAATATATAATTTTGCAGATCAAGATCATGTTAAATGGAGTTTTGAAATCCCTAGTTATTCTTTTTTGGTGACTGGAGCGACAGTGATAAATTTGCTTGAAATAATTAAAAATTATTCACCAGAATCAAAATTTTTCCAACCTTTTTCATCTAATATTTTTGGGGAAAGTAAAAATAAAAGTCAAAACGAAAAAGAAAAATTTTCACCCCAAAGTATTTATGCGATAGGTAAAGTTACAGCATTTCATGCATGCGAACTTTATAAAAAAATTTTTAATCTTAAAATTTACGGGGCAATTTTTTATAATCACGAATCTGAGATAAGACCTGAAGAATATGTTACTAGAAAAATTACAAAATCAGTAGCTAGAATATATTATGGTAAACAAAAAAAATTAAGGCTTGGAAATATTAAGACTAAAATTGATTGGGGTTACGCAAAAGAATATGTACAAGCCGCACATACGATTATGTTGCAAAAAAAACCAGATTTTTTTGTAATCGGTTCTGGAAAGACTTATTCGATAGAATATTTTGTCAAGAAATGTTTTGAATATGTTGGTTTAAATTATAAAAAGTATGTAGTAATTGATAAGAAGCTTTTTAGACCAAGTAATACTACAACCCTTAAAGCAAATATTAAAAAAGCTAAAAAGATAATAAACTTTAATATCAAAACAAATATTAATCAATTGATCAAAATAATGATGGATAATGATCTAAAGCTTCAAAAAAGAAGTAATGAAAATTAGAAATTCAATTATAATTTGCACATATAATGAAGTTGGTAATATAAAAATAGCTATAAGTGATATTCAAAATAATATACCAAATTCAGAAATTATTTTAGTAGATGATAATTCTACAGATGGGACTCTAAGAGAAATTTCAGAAATTGATAAAAGCCAAAATATTAAAATTATAATTAGAAAAAAAATAAACGGGTTAGCATCTGCTTTTCAAAGAGGTTTGATTGAAACAGAAGGTGAATATATTGGGTGGATTGATACAAACATGACATACTTAGTTAGTAAATTTTCAGAAATGAGTAAGTTGTTAGATGAAGGTAATGATATCGTTATACTATCAAGATATGTTAAAGATGGTAGTGATGAAAGGCCAAATTTAAGGGCCTTAACGAGTAGATACTTAAATTTTTTTTGCAAAAAAATATTTAGATCAAAAATAAACGATTTTACTAGCGGTATATTTTTAATGAAAAGAAAACTCTTAGATGATGTTTCAATTTTGGGTTATGGACATGGTGATTTTTTTATTGAATTTTTATACAACATTGAGAAAAAAGGATTTAAAGTAAAAGAATTTCCTTACGTACAAAAAAAGGATTTAGAAGCAATAAAAAGTAAATCGGCTCCAAACATTTTAAAATTTACGTATTATGGTGTTAAATATATATTGAGGATATTTATTACTTTGTTAAGGAGAAACTAAAATGATTAAATTAATAAAATATAAAAAAAAAATTTTAGGCTTAATTATAAGTCACAAACAAAGTAAAGATAAAGTAAATTTTTACACTCCAAACTCATTTACTCAACAAGTAGGTTTTATATCACATAATAAGGGTACTTATATTAAACCTCATACACATACAAAATTCTTAAGAAAAATATATAAAACTTCTGAAGTTTTATACGTTAAAAAAGGAAAGATAAGAGTAGATTTCTATCTTTCAAAAAACAAATATTTATTTAGTAAAATTGTAAATAAAGAAAATATAATTGTTTTAAATGAGGGATCACATGGTTTCAAAATAATAGAAAAATGTGTTTTAATTGAAATTAAACAAGGTCCGTTTAACTCAAAAATCGATAAAAAAAGATTCAATCCTGTAAATGAAAAACAAATTAAAATTAGTTAAGATAAAATTTCCTGTAAATGAACCAAAAATATTTGATTTGGAAAAAAAAAATGTTTTAAAATGTTTAAATACTGGCTGGATTTCATCTCAAGGAAAATTTGTAACAGAATTTGAAAAAAAATTTGCAAATTTCAATAAAAGAAAATTTGGGATATCAGTTTCAAGTGGAACGGCGGCATTGGAAATTGCTTTAAAAAGTTTAAATCTTAAAAAGAATGATGAAGTAATTATTCCAACTTTTACAATAATTTCATCTATAATTTGTATTATAAAATTAGGCTTAAAACCTGTACTAGTTGACTCAAATATAGATAATTGGAACATGTCTATTGAAGAAACTTTAAAAAAAATCAATAGAAAAACAAAAGCAATAATTATAACTCATATTTATGGTTTTCCAGTAAATATGGAAAAAATTTTATATGTAGCAAAAAAAAGGGGAATTAAAATTATTGAAGATGCTGCAGAAATGATTGGGCAAAAATATAAAAATAAAATGTGCGGAAGTTATGGTGATATAAGCACTTTTAGTTTTTATGCAAATAAACACATAACAACAGGTGAAGGTGGAATGATTTTGACTAATAATAAAAATGTATATCTAAAATCAAAATCGTTAAGAAACCTTTGTTTTGGTGAGATTAATAGATTTAATCATGATGATATTGGTTATAATTATAGATTTACTAATATTCAAGCAGCTATTGGATGTGCTCAATTAAAAAATATAAAATGGATCGTTAAAAGAAAAATGGAAATTGGAAATAGATATTATAAACAACTTAAAAATAATAAAAATTTATTTATTCAAAAACCATTCAACAAATATTCAAAAAATATATACTGGATAGTGGGAATTTTAATCTATAATAAAAAAGGCATAAATAAAAAAATAATAGTAAAAAAATTAAGGAAAAAAGGAATTGAAACTAGAGATTTTTTTTATCCGATGCACAAACAAAATATTATTCAAAAATTAAAAATTTTTAAAAAAAAGGAAAAATATCCTGTTTCAGAAAAATTATTTAAACAGGGTTTTTATTTACCTTCAGGGTTAAATATAAAAAATCGCGAAATTGATACAATTTGTAAATATTTAAACAAAATAACTAATTTTTCTTCTTAAAATCATTGGTATAGTTTATTTCAAAAAGTATTTTTTTAAATAAATCAGACAATAATTTTGCGTCTTCCTCGTAAAGTATTCTATCCTTTTTTAGTAAATCTTTAATATTATTTCGCATCTTTTCTTTATAAATATCAGACTGATAGGATGAGACCTTATTAATTAATTCTTTTTTAATAAATCTTATTTCTTTACCAATTGTAAATTCGTAAACAATAAAGAGAAAAAAACATAATATTAAAACTTTATAAATATAGTTTCTCATTTTAATCTTTCGTAAACTGAACTTATTATATTCTCATCAACTTTTATTTCATGAATCAATTTGTATTCTTTGATTGACTCAAATTTTGTATCGTTTTTACGCATTTTATATTTTAACCTATAATTATCAATTAAATAATCAGGTCTTTCTTCTGGTGTTAAAAAAGAAATTTTTTTTTTATCATTTTCTTCTAAAAGAAGATAATTTGGTATTAAATCATTGAAACTTATTGTTCCAACTGTAAATTTAGTGTTTTTAGTATTTTTTAATAAATATTTAAATATTTGAAAATTTGATAATCCCCAGTAATCTAAGTCAAATTTCTCATCAATAATATTATTTAAATAATTAAAATATGTATATTGGTAAGGGTGATTTTTTTTAATCCAATAAAAATTATAAATTATATTTATTATAATAAGGAAAATAAAAAAATTTCTCAGAAGAAGATACTTCTTAATATATTCAAAAAAGAATAATATATTAAATATCAATAAAGGATATAAAAAATATAGATGTCTCCAACCATCATATTTTACAGAACCAAATCTAGACATTCCAAAAATAAAAATAAAAATCGATACTATGATAAATAGATCAAATAATTCATTTTTATTAGACCAAATATTATTTCCATCTTTAAGATTAAACAAATTTTTTACGAAAAAAAAACATTTTGGAATATATCCAATTAATATTGATAATAAATATAAAAATGGAATTGTAAAAAATATCCAAACTATATAAAAAAACCAAGGAGTATCATTAGAAGGATATGTTTGACCTAATATTAAGTTTGTAACTTCAATTGTTCCTGTCTCATTTAAATCTGTAAATAAATAATTAATAAAATTATTAAATGGTTCAAACCATAATAAAGGATTAAAAAGGATCATAAAAATTATCGTTAAAATAATTTTTAAGCTTAAAAATGAAATTAATTTTCTAATTGAAAATTTGTTGTCATATTCTAATAGAAGAAAAATAAAGACAATAAAAAAATTTATCAAACCAAATATTCTTGCATTAATACATAAGGAAGCAAAAAAGGAATAAATTAATATATTTTTGTAATTAAGATTGTGAAAAAGTTTTTCGACAAAATATAAGTTTATCAAAAAAATTGAAAGAAAATATATATCTCTATTATTATAAAATGACTCGGCAAAAAATCTAGGTGTTGTAAATAATATTAATACACCCAAATATGAATATAATTTATTGTTAAAATTATTTCTAATGATATTAAAAAAACAAAAACAAGCTAAAATAAATAGGGTAAAATTTACTATATGAGCAATTTTAAATAAATCTATGTAAATATCAAAGAGTTTAAAAATATCATTAACTAAAAAAACTAAAATATAAAAAAAACTTGGTAGTTTAGTACTTTTAGAATGAAGTTCCTCGTAGATTTCACCTAAATTGTTATAGTTGTTAAAAAGAAAATTTTTTATAAATTCATACTGAACTAAAGCATCTCTTTTATATGCGATTTCATCTATACTTACGCCATAATCTCCTATACTTAAAAAGCCTATGATGAGTAGTAAAATAAAAAAGAAAAAGATAATCAAAGTTTCAGAAAATCTTATTAATTTAAAATTATTTAAATTCATCTAAATGCATCACAATACACTAAAAGGAGTATACTTGTCATTAGCTGCCTCGTTATGGTGGGGTATAATTGGAGTCATTTATTTTAAATTTGTATCCTTTGCTTCCCCTTTAGAGTTAACTATCCATAGAACTATTTGGACTGCTCTACTTTTAATAATCACTACTTCTTTTCATTCCAAATGGAAAGAGTTTAATAAAATATTAAAAAAAAAAATTAATTTAATAATTTTATTAATTACAGGTTTATTAGTTTCATTAAATTGGTATACCTGGCTTTATGCTGTAAGCACCAATAACTTATTAGACTCAGCCTTAGGATATTATATTTTTCCAATATTAAGTGTATTTCTTGGAATAATTTTTTTAAAAGAGAAGTACAATCGCAATAAAATTATTTCGATTATTTTGGTTATATTAGCATTAATTTATTTTCTAGTAAAACTTGGTAAAGTACCTTGGATAGGGATTACTGTTGCTCTAACATTTAGTTTATACGGTTTAATAAGAAAAAAAGTAAAGGTATCTTCAGATATAGGTTTACTTGTGGAAACTTTGCTTCTTACTCCTATTGCAGTTGTTTTATTTATCTTTTTGATGAATAAAAATCTAAATATTTTTTCTATAAATGAGCCACTTCTATCATTTTATTTATTTTGGGCAGGCTTAATGACTTTAATACCTCTTTTTTGGTACACAAAAGGTTTCAAATTAATAGGAATTGGTCCAGCAAGTATGATTTTTTTTATGACACCTACTGCGCAATTCTTATTAGGATTATATTACTTTAATGAACCTTTAATTTTAGATGAGTTAGTAGCTTTTATTTTTATTTGGTTAGCTGTAATAATTTATTTAAATGAGCTTCGTAAAGAATAAAATATTATAAAGAAAAATTGAGTAATTATCGCTATTGAAAATGAAATAAAAAGTAAGTTAGTGGTAATAATTGAACTAAAAGATTCAATTGGTAATAAATACCCTACTAATATACTTGATTGAAAATCCATACTTGGAAAAAATAATATTCCTAAAGTTAGTGCGCTTAAAATAGATAAATATGACATTTGAGAATTAATTTTCTTATTAAAAAAACCGTAAAAAATTGTAACAACCGCTGCACAACAAAATAAGTCTGCTAGTAAAAATAAATATAAAATACTAAATCCCTTGGATGCTAAAACAAAAACTAAAATACTTATAAGTAAAATTATATAATTAGTTTTATTTTTTAAAGAATTACCAAAAATTGATTTACTAATTTGATTACCATTTACAATAAGAATGCTTGATATCGCATTAATTAAAGTGTCTATTGTGCTTAATGTTAAAGCCAATGCTAATACTAAAATTGATATAATTAATAAAAAATTCTTTGATAGTATTAAATCAAAAAAAGCTAAATCAGGTATAACTTTTGAATTTAAAGAAAAAGAAATAAGCCCTGTATATCCCATCCATAAAACTATTGATAATGTTATTATTGAAGAATAAATTAAGCTTTTCTTTAATATTAAATTATTTTTTGCAGCAAATACCCTTTGCCAATTTCCTTGATGGAATAAATTAGTTGCAGCTACTGCTATAAAAAAAGTAAGTCCGGCTGTATAATTTGGTAAATATTTACTACTTATAAGATTTGGTGAGTTTTCTTTGATTAGTTTAAAGCTATTTATTTCTAAATTTCCGAGAATTAAAATCATAGAAGCAAATATTAAAACTGCTATTATAATAAATTGGTACTTGTCAGTTATCATTGAAAGCTTGAACCCTCCTCTTAAAATGTAAAGTAAACAAATTAGTAAGGTTGTTCCTGCCGTAATCCATAATGGAGTTTTAGAGATAAAGTTTAATAGAAAAGCGATTGCGGTAACTTCAGCTATCAAAAAAATAATTAAATAAAATAATATTAAAAATAAGCTTAATTTAAGTATTCCTATGCCAAACCGTTTTTTAATAAATTCTGTTAAGGATAGGCCTCTAGGAAACTCTTTTCTAATTTTAGGTCCAAAATTGTATAATAATAACATAGGTGTTGCAGCACCTAATGCGTATCCTATTACTGCTCCAAAACCTCCCCATGTAGCTGCTGAGGCTGGACCAAATAGTATCCATGCTCCCAAAGCGGATGCGGCCAAACTTGTTGTTAATGAAAATGTATTTTCGTCTCTATTTCCAATTATATAATTTCTATTATCGACAGTTTTTTTTGAATTTAAATACCCTAGTCCGATAAAAAAAAGGCCTACTATAATAGTTACTGTTAATGATGATTGTATTGATAAATATATTTTTTCCATAATTCCCTCACTGAATTACCGGTCAGGTTCGTCGGGTTTAATCTCAGTCTTTTAGACACCCCGTTCTTACTTTATATACTTATCTTGGGTAGTGAGTCAAATGATGCTGTATCTATTTTTGATGAATGTTCTCTACGCATTTTCCAATCATTATTTATTCCTGCTTGAGCTATACTTATTGCATTACGTCCATATTTTGCATTAGTAAAATCTATTGCTTTCATTAATGTTTTTGATTTATTTTCTAAAATTGGCGTTAACAAGTTTAATTCTTTTTCTGAAGAATTTTTTAATTTTGATAAAATAATTCCAGCCTTTTGATAAAAATATCCATATTTATAAATTTTGTTTAATCCATTTATGGCAGTTTTTACTAGCTCTAAACTATTATTGGTATCTACTGGTAACTCGATTGTTATAGAATTTGAATAATATTTTCTACTCTTGTCAAAAGGACTTGTTCTAATAAATACTGTCACTGCTCTTGTGGTTTGTTTGTCCGTTCTAATTTTTTCTGCTGCGTTCAAGCAATGCGTTGTTATAGACTCTTTTAATTTATCTAGACTTTGAACTTTTTTTCCAAAAGATCTTGATACACAACAACTTTTTCTTTTTGTTTCCTCTGTTTCCAAATCGATGCAAGGTATTCCTCTCAACTCCATTACGGTTTTAGCGCCTAATACATTTGTACTTTTTTTTACCCAGGTGTTAGATATATTTTTTAATTTATATGCATTATCTATTCCGTTTTTTATATATAGTTTTGATAGTTGTCGACCAACTCCCCATACATCTGAAATTTCAAATTTTTTTAATATTTCATCGATATCTTTTTTTAAAAATATTACGCCAGCTTTATTTTTTTTAGCTACATGATTTGCAACTTTGCTTAAAGTCTTTGTACACGAAATACCAACACTTGTTGGAATTCCTGTCCATTTAAGAACTCTTTCTCTAATTTTTTTTCCATATTCTTCTGTCATTTCATCTTTTATGTGTGATAAATCTATAAACGCTTCATCTATTGAATAAATTTCTATTTTATCTGAAAATCCTTTTAATACTCTCATTACCCTCCTGGATAGATCACCGTATAATGAATAGTTAGAAGAAAATATTTGAACATTATTTTTTTTAACTAATTCTTTAACTTTAAAATATGGTTCTCCCATCTTAATTCCTAATGCTTTAGCTTCTGTTGATCTTGATATTACGCAGCCATCATTATTTGACAGTACAACAACCGGTACGTTTCTTATTTTCGGATTAAATAATCTTTCGCATGAAACGTAGAAAGAATTGCAATCAACAAGAGCAATTTTTTTTTTACTATTGTTTATGAATGACATATGTGACCACTCCCCAAATTATAATTTCTGGATTGTCTGTTAAATTAATTCTATCTGATGTATTTTTAGACCCAGATGTCAGATAGTTAGTCTCTTTGCTCTTGATTAAAGTTTTTACTACAAGTTCTTCATTAACATTTGCTATTACCGTGGAAAAATTTTTTGGGTTTAGACTTTTATCTACTATTAATAGATCTCCATCATATATACCAACGTTAGTCATGGACTTGCCTTGAACTCTTATAATAAAAGTAGCTGGTGCATTTGTTATTAAATGTGAATTTAAATCTATATCATCTTCAATATAATCAGTGGCTGGCGAAGGAAAACCGGCTCCTACTTTATGCAAATAAAATGGTATTGTTAGCTTCATAAATGTTCTTGTTTTGTTCTTTATAGCTGATAAACTGCCCTTCAGTCAACCCCTCTGATTTAAGTTAATTAAGTGGGTCAAATTGCAAATCGAAAAAAAGGAGAGGATTGGCTAATAAGTAAATGTGATTAAAAAAATTTTTTCAGCATTATTAATATTACTTATAACGACAAGCGTTCAAGCAGCATCTAAATTAGATTCAATCAAAAAAAGTGGCGAGTTAAGAGTTGGAACAACAGGAGACTGGGATCCAATGTCAATGAAAGACCCTGCTACAAACAAGTACAAAGGTTTTGATATAGATGTAATGAAAGAGTTAGCCAAAGATTTAGGTGTAAAAGTAAAATTTGTTCCTGCTGAGTGGAAGACTATTGTTGCTGGAATAACTGCAGACAGATATGACATTTCTACTAGTGTAACTAAAACACCTAAAAGAGCTGAAGTAGCAGGTTTTACAGCTACGTATTACAAATACGGAACAGTTCCTTTAGTTCTAAAAAAGAACTTAAAAAAATTTCCTACATGGGATTCGTTAAATAATAAAAAAGTTACGATAGCAACTACATTAGGTACATCTCAAGAGGAAAAAGCAAAAGAATTTTTCCCAAAATCAAAATTAAGATCAATTGAAGCACCGGCAAGAGACTTCCAAGAAGTTTTGGCTGGAAGAGCTGACGGCAACATTACTAGCTCACTAGAAGCGAATAAGCTTGTAGTAAAATATCCTCAACTAGCTATTGTACCAGATGGTGGAAAAAACCCTGCATTTCTAGCAATGATGGTTCCAAAAGGAGATAAAGTTTGGAACGACTACGTTAGTAATTGGATTAAGAGAAAACAATCCTCTGGGTTTTTTATGACATTAGAAGCAAAATATAATCTAAAAAGTCTATAATTTAAGTTTAAATACTTTTCATTTACAAATATAGTTAATCGGTGAAGATTTTAAAAATTGCATCTTTATTATTATTACTACAAGGATGTAGCTCTAACTATGAATGGGGATGGTATATACTAAGTCCAGATAATATAGATGGTCTTACTAATCTTAAATTTTTAATTAGCGGAATTACGACCACCATTTATATTTCAGTAGTTTCAATATTTCTAGCAATGATTATTGGTTTGATAGTTGCTCTACCTTCGTTGTCTAATAATAAATTCTTAAGTTATTTTAATATAACATATGTAGAAATTGTTAGAGCAATCCCTTTATTAGTTTTAATTCTTTGGATTTATTATGGTCTTCCAATAATGATTGGGGTTAGTTTCTCGCCATTTGTTTCTGGAATAATTGCTTTAACCATTAGTGAAAGTGCTTTTCAAGCAGAAATATTTAGGGCTGGCATTAATTCAATATCAAAAGGCCAACACGAAGTATCTGAGTCTTTAGGAATGGATTTTTGGAGAAAAATGAGATTGGTAATTCTTCCGCAAGCAATTAAAGTTGTATTGCCAGCTATGGGAAATCAATTTGTTTATGTATTAAAAATGTCCTCTCTAGTATCAATTATAGGTATAGGAGATTTAACAAGAAAAGCTAATGAGCTAGTCACTACTACCTATAGACCTTTAGAAATATATACTTTTTTAATTTTGGAATACTTAGTGCTAATTTTAGTAGTATCTTATTTTGTGAGAAAATTAGAAAATAAACTAGAATACAAATAATTTTTTAAAAGAAATCCTAAATACTCTCTTTAAAAAGAATGGTACAAAAGTTAACACAACTAATCCCATCATCCAATTTGTTACTAAAATCGTATAAAAAATATCTTGATATTCACCGTTTCTAATATTTATGACATACCATAACGACATAAATGGTATTAAAGTTAATCTAAGTATTGTCATGTATAAACTATAAATGGGCCTTTTGAGTGCCTGAAATAAAGCAGAGGTAATAAAGAAAACAGGATAAACCGGTCCAATTAAAGCTGCTACTTGTAAGTAAAGCGCTCCTCTTCGGATTACTTCTAAATCATTAGTAAAAAAAGAGATTATGATTTCTGAAGTTAGATAAACAAATATACCTGCTAATACCATAAATCCTGAACCAAACATCAGAGCTTTTCCATACACTTCTTTTACTCTGAAATACATTTTTGCCCCAAAGTTTTGACCTGCAATTGATAAAACAGCTGTATTTAAACCTATAACTGGTAACAATAAAACTTGTTCAATTCTAACAGCAGTACCATACCCTGCTGTAGCTAATTCTCCAAACTGTCCAACAAAATAGAAAATATTAAATACTCCAAACATTATCATCAACATAGTAAACATTATTGGTACTGATTGTTTAAAAAGTGAGCTTAAGTAATCAATTTTTGGTTTAAAGCATTCTAGATAAAGGAATTTTTTCAATTTACAGCAATAAACTTTATTAGCTAAATATATTAAGCCGATACACTGAGAAACTATTGTAGCAATAGCTAAACCTGCAATTCCAAATGCTGGTATAAATCCATAACCAAATATGAATAATGGATTTAAAAAAATATTTAAGAAAAAAGTAAAAATTAAAACATTTCTATAACTTTTTGTATCACCTTGAGCATTTAATGTTCCATTCAAAGATAATTGGACTAATACAATGATAGCTCCAAAAAAAATAATATCTAAGTATTCACGTGTTAAAATTATACTTTCTTCAGTGGAACCCATAATTCTTAAAAGTTCATCAGAAAAATTTAAACCAAATAAAGTTACGAAAATTGAAACTACAATTGCTAATATTATTGACTGAGCAATGTACATTGATGCTTTTCTGTCCTCTTTGGCTCCAATTGAATTACTAATTAAAGCTGTAGTTCCGGCTCCAATACCAACCGCAACAGCTATTGCTATAAAATAAATTGGCCAGGATTTTGCGATTGCTGCTAGCGCCTCCGGTGAAATTCTTCCAGCAAAATAAGTATCGACTAGATTGTAAAAAGTTTGAAAGAGAGACCCTGTACTTGCAGGTATGGTTACTTTTCTAAGAAGCTGCCAAATTGGACCTTTGGTCAAATTCATAATTAAAATTCCTTTTGGAACTTATGCTTTCTTCCAGCTTTTTTAGCAAGGTTAATTTGATTTTGCCTCATACGAAATCTAGTTTTTTGTGAATTTGAGAGTGTGTCATAACACCTAGGACATGAAACACCCTCCTCATATTTGTTAGATTTTTTGTCTTTCGGTGAAAAAGGTTTTCTACAACCACCACATACAGAGTAGGTTCCTTGTTTTAATTTGTGTTTAAGAGATACTCTATTATCAAAAACAAAACACTCACCTTTCCATAGACTGTCTTTCTTTTCGATTTTATTTAAATAATTAAGTATCCCGCCTTTCAACTGGAAAACATTCTTAAAACCTTTTCTTTTTAAATATATTGAAGCTTTTTCACACCTAATACCTCCGGTGCAAAACATTGCTACAGGTTTTGCTTTATCGATTTTTTTAAGATATTTTGGAAAATCTCTAAAATTTTGAATATTTGGATTTATAGAATTTTTAAAAGTACCTACATCGTATTCAAATGGCTTTCTAGCATCTACAACTAAAGTTTCTTTATTTGAAATAAGTTTGTTCCATGATTTCCCAGAAATATATCTATTAAGTTTTTTATTATTTGAATTTATTTTTAAACCTAGTGGAACAACTTCATTTTTTATCTTTATTCTACCTTTGTGGAATGGTTGAAAATGACTTAGAGACATATTCTTACTGTCAAAATCTTTAAAATTAAATACTTTTTTTAAAGATTTAATTATCTGGCTTATATTTCTCCTCTTTCCAGCAATGGTTCCATTAATTCCTTCTTGGGAAAGTATGATTGTACCACTTATGTTATTTTTTAAAATTTCTCTTTGCAGAAACTCTTTATTTTTCAACAAAAAATTAATTTTCTTAAACTTATAAAATCCAAAAACAGTGAACATTATTTTTTAATACAAATTGTAAATCCATCACCAATGGGAATGATATTTTTTATCACTCTATTATCGTCTTTTATATATTTGTTAAATTCTCTAATGATATTGGTGAATTTATCATTTTTTGAATTATCGGCTACCTCACCATGCCATAAGACATTATCAATTATAATAAGTCCATTTTTATCAATTAATACAATGCTTTTTTCATAATAATTTATATAATTTTCTTTATCTGCATCAATAAAAACCAAATCAAATTTTTGTTTAGCATTTTCTAGTTCTTTCAAACTCTCAAGTGCTGGCTTTATAATTTGTGTTATCTTGTTTTCATTAGCCTTATCATAAAAAGATTTTGCTTTTTTACTAAATTCTACGTTTTTATCTAAGCTAATTAAAGATCCATCATCAGGTAATGATAATGCCATTGATAAAGCGCTAAAACCTGTAAAACTTCCAATTTCTAAAACTTTTTTTGTATTAGATGTTTTAATTAATGTTTGAAGAAATTGCGCTTGTGAAATAGAAATTTGCAATTTCTTTTGATCTCCAAGACTAAGATTAAAATTTAAGATCTCTTTTTGAACGTCAGTAAGATCATCAGAATGGTCAATAATATACTTTTCAAGATTATCTGTTAAATCTAATTTTTTAGGCATAATTAGCCTTTTAAAAGTTTTTTTAGAATCTCGTTTGTTAATTGAGGATTTGCTTTCCCACCAGATAATTTCATAACCTGTCCAACAAAAAAACCAAATAATTTTTCTTTTCCAGCTTTGTATTGGTCAACTTTATCTTTATTTTTTGATAGTATCTCATTAATCATTTTTTCTAATTCTTTAGGATTACTTTGTTGCTTCATCCCTTTTGACTCTATAATTTTTTTTGGATTATCGCCGCTTTCAACCATAATTTCGAAAACTTCTTTTGCTATTCTTCCAGAAATTTCTCCAGATTTAATTGATTGGACTAATTCTGCAAAATGTTTTGCCGATATAGGAGATTTTGATATGTCTAGTCCCTTATCATTTAGCATTGCAAATAAATCCCCCATCATCCAAGTAGCTGCAAGTTTTTTATCAGATAGTTTTGCAACTTCTTCATAATAATCTGATATGTCTTTTTCAGAAACTAAGACATTTGCTTCATATGCATTTAATCCATACTCTTTTATAAATCTTTCCTTTTTTTTATCTGGAAGCTCTGGAAGAGATTTTTTTAAATCATCAATTAATCGTTGTTCTAACTTTAAAGGTAAAAGGTCTGGATCAGGAAAATATCTATAATCATGTGCATCTTCTTTTGATCTCATTGATCTTGTCTCATTTTTTTTTGTATCGAAAAGTCTTGTTTCTTGATCTATTTCTTTGCCGTTTTCTATTAGTTTAACTTGTCTAGCAGCTTCATATTCAATTGCCATCTGCATAAATTTAATAGAATTTACATTTTTGATTTCACAACGTGTTCCAAAATTTTTATCACCTTCTTTTCTAACAGATACATTTACATCAGCTCTAAGTGATCCCTCTTGCATATTTCCATCACAGGTTCCTAAATATCTCATGATTGATCTTAATTTTTTTATGTATGCATTAACTTCATCTGGTGATCTCAGATCTGGTTTACTGACTATTTCCATTAAAGCAATTCCTGAGCGATTTAAATCTACATAAGTATTAGATGGATCCATATCATGAATACTTTTACCTGCATCTTGCTCGAGATGAAGTCTCTCTATGCCAATTTCTTTTGACCCATAAGGCATATCTAATAAAACTTTGCCTTCTCCTACAATGGGATTCTTATATTGAGATATCTGATAACCTTGAGGTAAATCTGCATAAAAATAATTTTTCCTATCAAAAACTGAGAAATTATTTATTTTAGCATTTAAACCAAGGCCTGTTCTTACCGCTTGCTTAACACATTCTTCATTAATGACCGGTAACATTCCTGGAAAAGCAGAATCAATCAAACTCACCTGGTTGTTAGGATCAGCACCAAATTTAGTTGATGAACCAGAGAAGAGTTTAGATTTAGATAAAACTTGAGCATGAACTTCAAGACCTATCACAACTTCATATTTCCCTTTTTCTCCCTTTATAAAATAATCAAATTTTTCTTTGCTCATGACCACCACTTTTTAATTTCATTTTTAAAACCGCAATTTTTTTCAAATGCATAACCAATATTAAGAATTTTTTGCTCATCTAATGCTTTACCAATAAGTTGCAAACCTAAAGGATAACCTTTCTTATCAACACCTGCGGGCAATGACAAAGCTGGAAGACCAGCTAAATTTACCGGCACTGTAAAAATATCGTTTAAATACATGGAAACAGGATCATTAGTTTTCTCCCCTATTTTGAATGCAGAACTTGGTGTTGAAGGCGTTAGAATTGCATCTATTTTTTTAAAACTTTCATCAAAATCTTTTTTAATTAGTTGTCTTACTTTTTGTGCTTTAAGGTAATAAGCATCATAATAACCTGATGAAAGAACATAAGTACCAATTAGTATTCTACGTTTGACTTCATCTCCAAAACCTTCGGACCGAGTTTTTTCATACATCTCAATTAAATCTTTGCCTTGTTTTGATCTAAAACCATATCTTACTCCATCATATCTGGCTAAATTGGATGAGGCTTCAGCCGGAGCAACTATATAATAAGTAGGTAGAGCATATTTTGTATGAGGCAATGAAATATCAATTAATTGTGCCCCAAGATCTATTAATATCTTTTTTCCTTTTTCCCAAAGTTCATCAATTTCCTTTGGCATATTGTCAACACGATATTCTTTTGGAATTCCAATTTTTAAACCTTTAATATTATCTTTTAAATTTTTTGAGTATTGTTCTTTCTTTTTGTTTATTGAAGTAGAGTCTTTTTCATCAAAACCAGACATTGACTCCAGCATGATTGCGCAATCTTTTATTGTTTTTGTCATTGGGCCTGCCTGATCTAAAGAAGATGCAAAAGCAACAATACCCCATCTTGAACACAAACCATAAGTTGGTTTTAAACCTACGGTACCAGTAAAAGAAGCTGGTTGCCTAATTGATCCACCAGTATCTGTTCCAATTGTAGCTGGTGTTAAGTCTGCAGCTAAAGCAGATGAGGATCCTCCAGATGAACCACCCGGTACTAATTGATCTCCTACGGGATTAATCACATTTCCATAGTGACTTGTCTCGTTAGAAGAACCCATCGCAAACTCATCACAATTTAATTTTCCTAAAAGAAATGATCCATTGTCCCATAAATTTTTAGTAACTGTTGACTCATAAGATGGAATAAAATTATTTAAAATATTACTTCCTGCAGTTGTTTTTGTATTTTCTGTGCAAAATAAATCTTTTACAGCTAAAGGTATACCTGGAAGTAATTGATCAAAATTTGGTTTTTTATCAAATTGTTGAGCATTATCTAAAGCCTTATCAAATGTAGTAGTAACGAATGCATTTAACTTTTTTGCACTTTCAATATTTTTTATATATGCTTTAGTTAAATCTGTAGATGAAACTTTTTTCGTTTTTATATTTTCTATAATTTCATTTAGACTTTGATTTGTAATATCAGCCATTACTCCACCACCTTAGGTACTACAAAAAATTCTTCATTTTCTTTGGGTGAATTTTTCAGAATTTTCTCTCTTATCTTACCATCACTAATTTTATCTTTTCTCGATCTTAATGACTGATTAAGTATAGAGGTTAAAGGTTTTACTTTGTCTGTATTTAGTTCATTTAATTGCTCTATAAACTTAAAAATGGAGTTTAAATCTTTTGTAAGACTCTCAACTTTAGCCTCATCAACTGAAATTCGAGCTAATTTTGCAACATGTTTAATTTTTTCTTTATCTAGGGACATTTGTGAAATAAGTTAATTTAAATGTGTTTTATCACAAATTAGGTAAATTTCATGCTTGATATTAAAGAATTTAAGAAAAAACTCGATAAAAAGTCTAGGTTAATGGGAATTGACCCAGGTAGAAAACGTATTGGTGTAGCCATTTCTGATGAAAATAAAATTATTGCTACACCATATACGACTTTAATCAAAAATAAATATTCTGAGTTTCTTAAAGAAATAATAAAGATTTTTAATGAAAATCAGATTCAAGGCATAGTGGTTGGAAATCCAATCAATATGGATGGATCATTTAGTCAATCGTCACAATCAGCTAAAGATTTGGCTATTAATCTATCAAAAGATGTTACTGAAAATGTCACTTTATGGGATGAAAGATTATCAAGTCAGGGGGCGTTTAATTTATCCAATGATTTAGCATCAAACACGTCAAAAAAGATAAGTAAATTAGATGAGAATTCTGCACAATTTATACTTCAAGGGGCCTTAGACTATTTAACTAAAGAAAATACTTGATCTGATACTATAAAACGCCTATAGAGTTGATTTTAATGGCAGTTAAGAAAAACAATACAGCTATTAAAAACTCTCCCAAACATCTTCTTGGCATTCAAAATCTTTCAATATTAGAAGCTAAATCAATATTAGATGAAGCAAAAAAATTTATTGAATTAAACAGAAGTAGCTCAAAAAAATTAGATGTTCTAAGAGGAAAAACTCAAATTAACTTATTTTTTGAACCATCCACAAGAACTCAAAGTTCTTTTGATCTAGCAGGTAAAAGATTAGGTGCAGATGTAATGTCAATGAACATGGACAACTCTGCGCTTAAAAAAGGTGAAACCTTAATCGATACAGCAATGACTCTAAACGCAATGCACCCTGACTTAATTGTAATCAGACACCAAGACTCTGGTGCGCCAAATTTATTATCTCAAAAAGTTAATTGTGCTGTTATTAATGCTGGGGATGGGAGAAGAGAACACCCGACTCAAGCTTTACTTGATGCTTTAACAATAATTAACAGAAAAGGAAAAATTGAAGGACTGAAGATTGCAATTTGCGGCGATATACTTCACTCAAGAGTAGCTAGATCAAATATTTATTTAATGAATATGTTAGGTGCTGAAGTAAATGTAATAGCACCAAAAACTTTGATGCCGAAATCAATTGATAGAATGGGAGTAAAATCTTTTACAGATATGAAGAAAGGTCTTGATGGTTGTGACATCGTAATGATGTTAAGACTACAAAATGAAAGAATGCAAGGCTCGTTCTTACCTTCAAAAAGAGAATATTATGAATTTTACGGTTTAACCCAAGAAAAATTAAAATTTGCAAAAAAAGATACACTAATTATGCATCCCGGTCCAATGAATAGAGGAGTAGAGATAGATACAAAACTTGCAGATGATATAAACGTAAGTTTGGTTAAAGAGCAAGTTGAATTAGGTGTAGCAGTAAGAATGGCTTGTTTAAAAAAGTATTGTAAATAAATGAAAGAAAAAATTTTTATTAATGCAAGAATTATAGATCCATCACAAAATATGGATGAGAAAGGCTCTTTAATATTAAACGAAAAAGGTAAAGTAAAAGCTATAGGAAAAAATGTAAAAAAAACTGACGCTAACAAAGATGCTGAAATAATTGATTTAAAAGGTAACGTTTTAATTCCAGGGTTAGTTGATATGAAGGCTTTTGTAGGTGAGCCAGGATTTGAATATAAAGAAAACTTTAGAACTCTTAGCCAGGCTGCTTTAGCTGGTGGGGTTACATCTATAGTAACCATGCCTAATACAAAACCCATTATCGATAACGTTTCAATGGTTGATTTCATTATTAGAAGAGGAAGAGACAAAGCCAATGTTAACCTTTTTCCTTGTGCTTCCATAACCAAACAATGTGAGGGTAAATTGATGACTGAGTTTGGCTTACTCTCTGGGAGGGGAATAATTGGCTTTAGCGATGTAAATAAAACTATTCAGAATACAGAGCTAATGTCTAGAATAATGGATTATGCTTCTGATATTGGAGTTTTGATAATGCAGCATGCGGAAGACTATGAGCTTTCAAAAAACGCTTGTATTAACGATGGAGAGATAGCTACAAGACTTGGACTGCAAGGTATATCTGCTCTAGCTGAAAAAATAATAATCGAAAGAGACTTAAGTTTACTTAGTGAATATCCTTGTAGATATCATATCAATCAGATTTCATCTAAACAATCATTAGACGTTATTAGAAAAAATAAAAATAATGGAAAAAAATTTAGCGTAGGTGTTTCAATAAATAATTTATCCTTAAATGAAAATGATATTGGTGAATTCAAGACTTTTTTAAAATTATCCCCTCCTCTTAGACTTGAAGACGATAGATTATCACTTGTTCAAGGTATCAAAGATGGATTAATAGATGTAATTGTTTCGGATCATTTGCCAGAGGATGAGGAAAGTAAAAGATTGCCATTCGCACAAGCAGCTACAGGTGCAATTGGTGTAGAGACCCTTCTACCTCTTTCTTTAGAAATGTATCATAATGAGTCTCTTCCTTTGAACAAAATAGTAGAAACCTTAACCATTAACCCTGCTAAAATATTAAACATAAAAAAAGGATCTTTAGCAAAAGGTTCGGATGGAGATATTTGTATCTTTGATTTAGATGCTCCATGGAAAGTAGATGCGGATAAACTAAAATCTAAATCAAAAAATACTGCTATAGAAAATAGAAATCTTCAAGGAAAGATCTTAATGACTTATCTTGACGGTGAACTGGTTTACTCAAACTAATGGACATAAATTTAATTATAGTTACAGTGTACTCTTATTTATTAGGATCAATTCCCTTTGGATTAGTTTTAACAAAAATTTTTTTAAAAAAAGATATTAGAGAAATAGGATCAGGAAATATTGGAACTACAAACGTTTTAAGGACTGGAAAAAAATCTCTAGCAGTTGCTACCCTTGTGCTTGACTTATTAAAAGGATATTTTTCTATAGTCATAACATTTATTTATTTTGATAATCTAATTTCTTATTCTGCTCTGATTTGTTTTATCGGTCATATTTTTCCCGCTTGGTTAAAATTTAAAGGAGGTAAAGGAGTTGCAACTTATCTGGGTGTTATATTGGCGCTTTCATATAAATTTTTTCTAATTTTTGGAATTACCTGGCTTATTTTATCTTTTTTATTTAGATACGCATCATTATCTTCAATTATTTCATCATTAATTGTTTTTGTTTATTCATATTTTTTTATTAATAATTTTTCTTTAATACTTTTTATTTTTTTTGTGATCATCATTTACACACATCGAGAAAATATAGTTCGATTAAAAAATTCTGAAGAAAGTAAAATTAAGTTATAAGTGCTGTCTTTTCTAGTTTTTAAATAATAAATTTGACAAATTCGTTTAATTTTGAAAATAAACGAATAATGAATTTAGTAATTGTTGAAAGTCCAGCAAAAGCAAAAACAATAAATAAATATTTAGGTAAAGATTATTTAGTTTTAGCTAGCTATGGACACATAAGAGATCTTCCTTCAAAAAATGGATCTGTAGATCCTGAAAATAAATTTCAAATGGAATGGGAAATAGATTCTTTTTCAAAAAAATATTTAAAAGAAATTACAAATGCTGCTGAAGACTCTGATAAAATTATTTTAGCTACGGACCCTGATCGTGAAGGTGAAGCTATTGCGTGGCATGTTAAAGAAGTCTTAGATAAAAAAAAATTATTAAAAGATAAACATCTTGAGCGAGTTGTTTTTAACGAGATTACGAAGAAAGCAATACTTGATGCTATTAAAAATCCAAGAGAAATTCATTTACCTTTAGTTGAAGCTTATTTAGCGCGAAGGGCTTTGGATTATCTTGTAGGATTTAATATCTCCCCAATTCTTTGGACTAAATTACCTGGATCAAAATCGGCGGGAAGAGTTCAATCTGTAGCCTTAAAACTTATAACTGAAAGAGAAAAGGAAATAGAATTATTTAAACCAGAGGAATACTGGACTCTTACATCAGACTTTACGAACAAAGATAACAAAAATATATTCTCAAAATTATCTCTTTTTAATGGAGATAAAATTGAAAAATTTTCTTTTAAAAATAAGGATGAAATACAAAAAGTCATTGATGTAATTAATAAAACAAAATTTAAAATTACTGATGTTAATACAAAAGTATTTAGACGAAACCCCCTAGCTCCTTTTACAACATCAACTTTACAACAATCTGCTTCGGGACGATTTGGTTTTGGAGCTTCCAGAACAATGCAAATTGCACAACGACTTTATCAAGGAGTAGATATCGAGGGTGAAACTACCGGATTAATTACTTATATGAGAACTGACGGAACTAATATTTCAAAAGAAGCAATTGATGACTTTAGAAAATTCATTACTGATGATTATGGTGATAAATATTTACCTGAGGCTCCGAATAGTTATACGGGGAAGAAAGCAAAAAATGCTCAGGAAGCTCATGAGGCAATTAGACCAACTAATATAAGCAGAAAACCTTCGGATATCAAAAAATATGTAAATGTAGATCAATTTAAACTTTATGAATTAATTTGGAGTAGAGCCTTATCATCTCAAATGACTCCAGCAGAGTTTGACAGAAATACTATTATTATTTCCTCGAACGATAATAAGATAAACTTTAGAGCAAGCGGTTCAGTCGTAAAATTTGATGGGTTTCTTAAAGTTTATCAAGTTCAAGAAACTGACGAAGATGCAAAAAATATTTTGCCTGAAGTCAAAGTCGGAGAAGAAATTAGTATACTTAAGCTAAATGATGAACAACACTTTACAGATCCACCACCACGGTACTCTGAAGCTAGTTTGGTGAAAAAGATGGAGGAATTAGGCATAGGAAGACCCTCCACTTATGCCAGCATTATCTCAGTATTATCAACGAGAAATTATGTGGAATTAATTAATAAAAGGTTTAATCCAACTGACAGAGGTAAGCTTATTTCAGCTTTTTTAGAGAAATTATTCTCTAAATACGTGGATTATAATTTTACTGCAGACTTGGAAAATCAACTAGATGAAATCACAAGTGGTAAAATTGAATGGGTTCAAGTTTTAGATAATTTTTGGAAAGATTTTTACGAAAATGTTGGAAAAGTTAAAGAAAAAAGAACTAGAGAAGTATTAGACTTATTAAATGAAAGTTTAGGAGCTTTAATTTTTGAAAGAGATGATAAAGACGTTATAGATCGAAAATGTAAGTTATGTTCAAATGGAGAGCTAAGTCTTAAGAATAGTTTTAGAGGTGGGGCTTTTATAGGATGTTCAAATTATCCAGAATGTAAATTTACTAGACCTTTATCTAAAGCTAAAGCTGCAGCTCAATACAATTTAGCAGAGCCTAAATTATTGGGTCAAAATGAAAAAGGTAAAGATATATATTTAAAAAATGGTAGATTTGGACCCTACTTACAATATGAAAAAGAAAAAGACGAGCTAGAAACAAAAAAGAAAAAAGGTAGAAAGAAAAAAAATGAGAATGAACACCTAAAAAATGTTTCAATTCCTAAAGGTATTGATGTTGACAGTATTGATTTAGATAAAGCAAAATATTTATGCTCTCTTCCTAAAGTATTAGGACAACATCCTGAAAATGGACAAGACATAACTTTAAATTCTGGAAGGTTTGGCCCATATCTAAAATGTGAAAATAAATCTGCAAGACTTGAAAATGTCGAGGATCTTTTTTCTATTGGAATTAATCGAGCAATAACCTTAATTGCTGAAGCTAAGCCTGGAAGGATTTCCTCTTCACTTATTAAAGATCTTGGAGCTCATCCTGAAGATAAAAAGCCTGTTAGAATTATGAAAGGGCAATATGGTCCTTATATTAAGTACAAGTCTCTAAATGCTACTATACCAGAAGAAAAAGATCCAAATGAACTTACTATGGAAGAAGCACTTATATTAATTGAAAAAAGAAAAGAATACGATAAAACTAAAAAAAAAAGTAAAAGAAAATGAGCGATATTGAAAACAAAATAAAAAGTTTAAATATAAAATTACCTGAACCAAAAGCTCCAGTAGGATCTTATGTTGCTACAAAGATTATTGGAAAACTATTATATATTTCTGGTCAAATATCTATTGATGAAAATGCAAAACTCATAACAGGTAAAATTGGAAAAGATTTAGATTTAGAGAAAGGTTATAAGGCTGCCCAAAGATGTGGTTTAAGTATTATCGCGCATGTTAAAAATGCTTGTGGAGGAAATTTTGATAATGTTAAATCTTGTGTCAAATTAACAGGTTATGTTAATTCAACGGAAGATTTTAAAGATCAACCAAAAATTATAAACGGCGCTTCAGATATTATAGCAAAGATTTTTGATAAAAAAGGTGAACACACACGTGCCGCGGTAAGTGTAAATAGCTTACCTTTAGGGGTTGCAGTAGAAGTTGATGCAATCTTTGAGCTTAATTAGTATTAGGTCTACCAACAGAGTAGTATTTGATCTTATTTTTTTTCATTTCTTCAGCAGAATAAAGATTCCTAAGGTCGTAAACTTTAAATTTACTATTTTTAACAATCTTTTTAAAATCTATTGATTTGAATTCGTCCCATTCGGTTAATAGAACCACTAAATCCGACCCATTACAATTAGATTTTATATTGTTTTTGTAATTGCAGTTTTTAATTTTTTTAAATTCTTTTTTTTCTCCAGAGGGATCGTAATAATTAACTTTTGCTCCTTTTTTACATAGATATGGTATCATTTTAAGGCTCGTCGAATCTCTCATATCATCAGTGTTTGGTTTAAATGTAACGCCTAAAAAAGAAATCTTTTTATTTTTTAAATTTGATCCTAAAATTTTGTGAATTCTATTTGAGAGTAAATTTACTCTTTCTTGATTAGATTTAATTACTGATTTAACAACTGATAAATTTATTTTATATTTCTCTGCAGCTGAAACAAGACCTTTAGTATCCTTTGGAAAACAAGATCCGCCGTAAGCTGGACCAGCACGTAAAAACCTACCACCTATTCTACTATCAGAACCCATACCTAATGAAATATCCTCAATATTTACTCCAGACTTTTCACATAAGTTAGCAAGTTCATTAATGAAAGTAATTTTAGTAGCTAAAAAAGCATTTGATGCATACTTTATTAATTCAGCTCCTCTTCTTGAAGTAGTAAAAAATTTTGAGCCCTTGTTAATTAATGGTGCATAAAGACTTTTCATGATTTTAAATGTTCTTTTTTCGTTAGATCCTATTACAATTCTATCGGGGTATCTAAAATCTCGTATTGCCTCACCTTCTCGTAAAAATTCAGGATTAGAGATTACTGTAAAAAGTTTTTTCTTTTTTTTTACAATTTTTTCTATCTCATCACCTGTTCCCACTGGTACAGTAGACTTTGTTACAATAATTTTTTTTCTTTTTGAATATTTCAATATTTCTTTCGTGCACTTATAAACAAAAGATAAATCAACTTGAATTGACCCTTTTTTTGTAGGCGTTCCCACACATATAAAAATCAAATCTGATATGCTTATAGCTTTATTAATATCTGTAGTGAATGAAAGACGTTTAGCTATAAAATTTTTTTTTATTAATTCATCTAATCCTGGCTCAAAGATTGGAGAAATTCCAGAGTTAAGTTTATCTATTTTGTTTTTATCTTTATCAACACAAATAACCTGGTTTCCTATGTCAGCAAAACAGACCCCGCTTACTAATCCAACATAACCAGTTCCTATCATACATAGTTTCATTTATTTTCCTTTAGATATTTGAATTCCTGAATTAATATATCCACTTAAAGTACCACAATCTAAATATTTGCCCGCAAAGATATTTCCGTAAAATTTATTTTCCTTTTTAATTAAACTTTTAATTGCGTCAGTAATATGTATCTCTCCTCCTTGACCAGGTTTTAATTTTTTAATTTCAACAAAAATTTTTTTTGGCAATATATATCTCCCAATAATTGCAAAATTTGATGGCGCTTTTTTGATGTTAGGTTTCTCTACAACATCTTTAATTTGAAAATATCTTTTTTTTTTATTTTTAATTGATAAAATTCCCCATCTTGATACTGTTTTTCTTTCTACTTTTTTTGTGGCAATTATGGATCCATTAGTTTTTTTATGTAATCGTATCATCTCTTTGGAACAATTATTTCTTATTATTAAGTCATCAGGTAAAAGCATTAAAAAGTATTTGCTTTTTATATATTTTTGGCATCTTAAAACTGCATCGCCTGTACCTTTCGGTTTATTCTGATAAACAAATTTAATCATTTTTTGATATCTTTTTATATTTTTGTACTCTTTAATTAGTCTTTTATCTTTTTTCTTTTTTATTATTTTTTTATAGAAATTATCGTTAAAAAAATATTTTTTTATTGATAGTTTTTTTTTTGAAATTATAAATATAAATTCCTTTACACCTGCATCAATACATTCTTCTAATATATATAGTAAATTTGGTTTACCATTGATTGGCATTAACTCTTTTGGCATTACACTTGTTAAAGGAAGCATTCTAGTTCCTAATCCTGCTAATGGAATAATGGCTTGTTTTATCATATGATTCTTATAATAGTTATTATCATTGCTTTATAGAAATGAAAATATTTAAAGATAAACATATCCTTCAGAAAGAGATTTTAAAAACTAAAGGGACATCATTTGTACCTACAATGGGTGGATTACATAAAGGACATATCTCATTAATCAAACAATCTAAAAAATCTAAGTTTAAAACTTTAGTCTCTATTTTTGTGAATCCCAAACAATTCAATAATAAAAGCGATTTTAGATCTTATCCTAGAAATACAAAAAAGGACATTAAACTACTAAAGAAATTGAAGATTGATTATTTATATATTCCAAAATTCAAAGACATTTATGGGTTTAGACCTAAGAACAAAGTTTTCTTAGATAAATCTTCAAAAAAATTATGTGGTAAATTTAGAAAAGGTCATTTTGAAGGTGTTCTAAATGTAGTTAACAGATTTATAGAAATAATTAAACCAAAATATATCTTCTTAGGGAAAAAAGATTATCAACAATTGTATCTTATTAAAAAACACATCGAAAAAAGAAAGATTAAATCTAAAATAATTGAATGCAAAACTATAAGAGAAAACAATGGCATAGCTTGCTCCTCGAGAAATTCAAATCTAAGTAAAAGTCAAATGAAAATTGCATCTAATATTTTTTATTATCTCAAGAATTTAAAAAAAAAAATAAAAAAAAATTATAGTTTATTTAAGATAAATCGAATAAAAAAAGATTTAATAAACCTAGGTGCAGATAAAATAGACTATTTAGAAAATTTTAATACAAAAGATTTTAAAAAAATTAAAAAACCAAATAAAAAATATAGTTTGTTTTTTGCTTACTACATTAAAAAAGTAAGATTAATTGACAATATCTAATTCAAAAAATAAAAAGATCCTAAACCTAGAAAAGAGAGAAATCCAATAACATCTGTAATAGTTGTTACAAAAACACTTGAAGCTAAAGCAGGATCAATATTTAATTTTTTTAATGATACCGGAACTAAAATTCCAAATAATCCCGCAACAATCATATTTAAGATCATTGAAATACCAATTAAAAGTGAAAGATTTAATTCTTTAAACCATAATTGAACTATTATTGCGGTTATTATTGCAAAAATTATACCATTTAAAATACCTATCAAAAATTCTTTACCAACTACTCTATTAAAATTACTTTTTGATAATTCTTTGGTGGCTATTGCTCGTATTGTAACTGCTAAAGTTTGCATTCCAGCATTTCCCCCCATTGAAGCAACTATTGGCATGAGAAAAGCTAAAGCTACCATTTGTTCGATTGAAGCTCCAAAGAAACTTATAACCCAAGTGGCAAGTAAAGCAGTAAATAGATTTAATAATAACCAATTAAACCTTCTTTTTGTTTTAAGCATAACACTGTCGGTGATTTCTTCATCACCAACCCCTGCTAAACGTAAAGCATCTTCCTCAGCTTCCTCTTGAACAACTGTAACAACATCGTCGGCTGTAATCATACCAACTAGCTTATTTTCTTTATTAACTACACCTGCAGAAACTAAGTTATAATTTTCAAAAGTGAGACCTACTTCTTCTTTATCCATATTAACTGAAATTAAAACTGGCATTTCTTTCATTATAGAGTTCATTTTTAAATCTCTAGAAGTTCTAAGTACTCTTGATGAAGGAACAGTTCCAATTGGTTTAAAATCATTATCTACTATAAAAATTTCCAAGAATTCTTCAGGTAAATCTTTATCCTCTCTTAAATAATCTATAGTTTGTCCCACAGTCCAATCACTTGGCACTGCTGTAAATTCTCTTTGCATTATTCTTGCTGCCGAGTCCTCGGGGTAACTTAAACCTTCTTGTAGTAAAAATTTGTCTTTTGGAGGAAGCTTTTCTAATACTTTTTCTTTTACTTCTTTTGATAAGTTTTCAAGAATTTTAATAGCATTATCAGACTCTAATCTTTTTATTATTTTGATAAGAGATTCTATAGAAAGTAGTTGTAAAACTTCACTTTGAATTGACTCATTTAATTCAATAAAAATTTCTGGATCAATATTAAATGACTCAATTTCAATTAATTTATTTCTTGTATCAGGATTCAAATTTTCAATTAAATTAGCTACATCTGCTTCGTGCAAATCTTTTAAAGTTTGATTGATAAATTCAACATTTCCACTCTCAATATTATGAGTAAAAGTACTGATAAATTCCTTATTAAAATCCAAATTGACTTTTTTTGCCTCTCTTGATTTTGGTAAAGCCATGAATACCTCTTAAAGTTTTTTTGAGACTATTAGTCTATATAATGATAAAATTCAAATTAAATGAGTATAGAGATAAAAATAAGCAAAAAACGTATACCCTATAGAATGGCAATGCTTTACCTCAATAAAAGAGTTGAGGAGGTAAAAAATGGCACAAATAGAGAATTATTGTGGATCCTAGAACATCCAACCACTTATACAGCTGGAGTAAGTTTCAACAAAAAAGAAATTATAGATAAAAAAATTAAAATAGTTAAATCAAATAGAGGGGGTAAAATAACACTGCACAACCCAGGGCAAAAAATTGTTTACTTTGTCATCGATTTAAACAAAAGAAAAAAAGATATAAGAAAATTTATAAATTCAATAGAAAAAAGCATAATACAATTTTTGGAAAATTATAAAATTCAAGCCAAAAATGATAGAAAAAATATAGGTATTTGGGTTAAAGATAAAAAAATTGCAGCAATAGGTATTAGAGTTTCGAGATGGATAGCTTATCATGGTTGTTCAATAAATATCTCAAATAATTTAAATCAATATTTAAAAATTATTCCATGCGGTTTAAACAATAAAAAAGTGACTTCAATAACAAAATTAATTTCAGTTAAACCTAAAAAATTTGAGAGTAATTTAGCGAATATTTTTATAAAAAATATTAATAATATTTAAAAATTTTTTTTAAGAAAGTCTTCGAATAAATCGTTATACTTTGCTTTAAAATTATATTGAATATTGTTAATCATAAACTTAATTTTATATGCATGTAACATAAGATTTTTAATTTTTATTCTATTCCTGTCATTTAAAAAATATTTATCATCTCCTATTATTGGAGATCCAATTTTAAGTAATTGCTTTCTTAATTGATGCTTTCTTCCAGTAATAGGATTTAACTCCAAGTAAGAATAACCATCATTTGATTTAATAATTTTAAGATTTGATATAGCTTTTTGAACAATTTTTTTATTATTTTCGTAATAGATTAAATCATCTTTCATTACTTTTAAAGATTTTTCAACTTTTCCATACACTATAGCTAAATAAGTTTTATGAATTTTCCTGATTCTAAAAAGTGAAGTAAATAATTGGGCATATTTTCTATTTTTAGCTATTATCAAAACCCCTGACGTCTCTTTATCTAATCTGTGTACAATGAAAGGTTTTGAATTTTCAAAATATTTTGTATTTTTTATTATATCTATAATGTTTTTAAATGATTTAGTGCCTGATTGAACTGGTATACCAATTGGTTTATTAATTACTATAAAGTTTTCATTATCTTCAATTACATAATCATCATATGTGCCGATTTCTTTTTTTTTAGGTGAATATTTAATCTTTTCTTTTTTATCTACAGGTTTAAGCTTAGAAATATCATATATCTCAATTAAATCACCCGTTTGAAGTCTATAAGATGATTTAGTTTTTTTTTTATTAACTTTAATTTTATTTTGTCTAAGTATTTTTTCTAATAAAGAGTGCGGTAAGTTAATTACATTATTTTTAAACCATTTATCTAGACGTGAATCATTATAATCATCATCTACAGTATATGATTTGGGCATGAAAACTTAATTTATTTACTTGCTACTTTAGTCTCTGGTTGAGCTGTTTTTTTTTTATCTTTTGTTTCAATTTTTTTCGGCTTATCTACTTTTTTTGCTTCAGGATTTCTATCTACTAGTTCTATAACGGCCATTGGAGCATCATCACCTGTTCTAAATCCAGCTCTTAAAACCCTCGAATAACCACCTTTTCTCGAACTGTATCTTTTTGATAATTCATCAAATACTTTAGTTACAGATTTTTTATCCTGCAATTTAGAAAATAATCTTTTTTTGTTACTAAGTATATTTTTTTTTCCGATTGTAATTACTTTATCGATCTGTGGTTTTAACTCCTTGGCTTTAGGTAGTGTTGTAATTATCTGCTCATACTTTATCAATGAATTAAGCATGTTTTTAAACAAAGCTTTACGATGTTCTCCGGTTTTATTTAGCTTTCTATATCCTATACCGTGTCTCATTAGTAATTGTTTTCTTCTAATTTTTTTGAAAGTTCAGCAATATTATCTGGTGGCCAATTTGGTATTTCCATTCCTAAATATAATGACATGGTATTTAGCACTTCTTTAATTTCATTTAGTGATTTTCTTCCAAAGTTTGGAGTTCTTAACATTTCAGGCTCTGTTTTTTGTACCAAGTCACCTATATAAATTATATTGTCGTTTTTTAAACAGTTCATTGATCTAACAGAAAGTTCAAGCTCCTCAACTCTTTTAAGTAAATTTCTATTAAATTCAGGTTCTGAGGATTTTACTTCTTTTACAACCTCTTGAGGATCCTCAAAATTTACAAACATTGAAAGTTGATCTTGAAAAATTCTGGCTGAATAGGCAATCGCATCCTCAGCGTCTACAGTTCCATTCGTTTCAACAGTCATAAGTAGTTTGTCATAATCTAAGGCACTACCTGCTCTTGTATTTTCAACTGAAAAAGAAACTTTTTTAACTGGACTAAATAAAGAGTCTATTGAAATTAAACCAAGGGGACTTTCATCTGACTTGTTTTTTGGTGCTGGTACGTAACCTTTTCCAGTGCTAACCATTAACTCCATATGAAAATGAGTTTTTTCATCAAGATTACATATCGTTTGTTCGGGGTTTAGTATCTCTATTTCTGGCACCAATGTAATATCTTTAGCTTTAACTTCTTTTGGTCCCTTAATATCTAAAATAATTTTTTTTGGACTCGAGGTAGATGATTTGATTGCTAAATTTTTGACATTTAAAACAATATCTGTAACATCTTCGCTTACCCCTTTTATTGAAGAAAATTCATGCAAAACTCCATCAATTTGAATTGCTGTAACTGCTGCACCTTGAATAGATGATAATAATATTCTTCTTAAAGAATTTCCTATAGTTTGACCAAAACCTTTTTCTAACGGTTCAGCAACCACTTTAGCTATGGTCTTGTCTTCATTGCTAGAAATATCTAACTTATTTGGTTTAATAAGTGCTTTCCAATTTTTGTCAATTATATTAGTTGTTGCTTGCATTATACTCTCCTTCTTTTTGGTGGTCTTGCACCATTATGTGGCATTGGTGTAGTGTCTTTTATTGATAGAATTTTAAATCCTCTTGATTGCAAAGATCTAAGAGCTGTCTCTCTTCCTGAACCAGGTCCCTTAACTTGAACAGTTAATGTTCGTAAACCTTGCTCAAATGCTTTTGCCCCCGCGTCATCTGCAGCTACTTGCGCTGCATATGGAGTTGATTTTCTTGAACCTTTAAAACCTTTTGATCCTGCTGATGACCAAGATACAACATTACCATTTTCATCAGCAATAGAAATAATTGTATTATTAAAGGTTGAGTAAACATATGCTATGCCAGAAGTAATATTTTTTTTAACCTTTTTCTTTTTTTTAAAAGAACTTATTTTTTTAGTTTCAATTTTTTTTACTTCTTTAACATCTTTTTTTTCGTCTTTTTTATTCATTAATCTCTATTTTTTAAGTGGTGTTAATTTTTTTCCAGCAATAGCAATTGCCTTACCTTTTCTTGTTCTAGCATTACATTGTGTTCTTTGACCCCTCACTGGTAATTTTTTTTTATGTCTAGATCCTCTATAACAAGCAAGATCTACTAATCTTTTAATATTTACTGAAACTTCTCTGCGTAAATCACCTTCAACTTTATGATTGGCATCAATGTATTCTCTTATTTTTAAAACTTGTTCCTCTGATAATTGATTTACTCTTTTTGTCTCAGAAATATCCAATTTTTTACATATTTTTTTTGATGAATGTAACCCTATTCCATGGATATAAGTTAAAGCAATGCTAACAACTTTATTCTGTGGAATGTTTATCCCTGCGATACGAGCCATAAATTTATGAGTTTTTATTTCCTGCGTATTTATATTGTCTAATCCTTTAAAGTCAACCCTAGATACCTTCAATTAAGCCGCTAATTTCATCATTAATTTCAATTATAGACCCCTCTCCATCGACTACCTTAAGTAAATTAGATTGTTTATAAAAATCTATTACAGGTTTTATATTATCCTCATAAGTTACAAATCTTTTAATAGCTATTTCCTCACTATCATCTGTTCTTTTTTCTAAATCTTTTCTTTCTGAAATTCTTTTTTTTATTGTCTCTAAAGTAACAGATAATTTTAACACAATATCAATCTTCTGATTATATTTTTTCAATAGTCGATTTAAATTTTTTGCCTGAATTAAATTTCTAGGATAACCATCAAAAATTAATCTGCCTTTATAAATATTATTTGAAATATATTTTTCAATCAAATTACCAACTATTTCGTCTGAAACTAAGTTTCCTTCATTAATAATAGAAGAAATTTTTTTTCCAAGATTAGTATTGTCTTTAATTTCTTTTCTAAGTAAAGCACCTGTTGAAAGTTGATGTAAATCAAATTTTTTTACAATCAAGTTTGATTGAGTGCCTTTACCAGCACCGGGTGGACCAAATATAACTATATTCATTTACTCAGTTATTTACCAAATTTTGTTTTTTTAATTAAAGACTCATATTGTGAGCTCATTAGTCTTGTTTGGACCTGCGTAACAGTATCCATAGCTACAACAACAACAATTAAAATTGATGTACCGCCTAAGTAAAATGGAATTGGATACTTAGCAATTAAAAATTCTGGCATCAAACAAACAAAAGTTAAATATAAAGCACCGACAGTAGTTAATCTCATTAATATTGTATCTATATATTCTGCAGTTCTATCACCTGGGCGTATTCCCGGTATATAGCCTCCATATTTTCTTAAATTTTCAGCAGTCTCCTTTGGATTAAAAACAATTGAAGTATAAAAAAATGAGAAAAATATTATTCCAGAGGCATAAAGCAACATGTACAAAGGTTGACCTTGAGTAAACATTGATGAAATTTTTAAAAAAGTATCTGACTCAGCAAAACCAAAATTTGATATTGTTATAGGTAAAAGTAACAAAGCTGACGCAAATATAGCTGGTATAACACCAGCTGTATTAATTTTTAAAGGTAAGTGAGACGACTCTCCTCCATACATCTTGTTTCCAACTTGTCTTTTAGGATAATTAATTAAAATTTTTCTCATTGCCCTCTCAAAAAATACGATGAAAAGAACTGTTAAAATTACCAAAACAAAAATACCAACAATCATAAGTGCAGATAATGCTCCAGTTCTACCAAGTTCAAAAGTAGATGCTAAAGCTCTTGGAATTTCAGCTACAATTCCAGAAAAAATAATTAATGAAATTCCATTACCAACACCTCTAAGTGTTATTTGTTCTCCTAACCACATTAGAAAAGTTGTTCCAGCAACAAGTGAGATAGTTGTTATGATCCTAAATGACATACCAGGTTCAATTACTAAATTTCCTGCATTCTCTAATCCAACTGAGACACCATAACCTTGAAGGCAAGCGATTAAGACTGTTCCGTATCGAGTTATTTGTGTAATTTTTTTTCTTCCAATTTCTCCTTGTTCTTTCAAGCTTTTAAAATAATCTGAAACTCCTGTAAGCAACTGCACTATAATTGAAGAGGAGATATATGGCATAATACCTAAAGCAAAAATTGCCATCCTAGTTACCGCACCACCAGAAAACATATTAAACATTCCTAACAAGCCTTTTTGGCTCGAGGCCATTATTTCTTTTAAAGCTAATGGGTCAATCCCAGCTAAAGGAACATAAGTACCTAGACGATAAATTATTAATATTATTATCGTAAATAATATTCTACTTTTAAGATCTTTTGCTTGACTAAAGGCACCGGCTGTATTGATCGTTTCGCTAGACATAATATTCTATTTTTTAATTATGTTTATCTTTCCACCAATTTTTTCAATTTTAGATAAAGCTTGCTTTGATGCAAAATTTGCAGAAATCACAATATTTTTTTTAATTTCACCGTTTCCTAATATCTTTAATTTAAGAAATTTATTATTTATTAGTTTTTTTTCTTTTAAAATTTTCAAATCTAAGGAATTTTTTATATCATTTTTAGATTTATCTAATATATTTTGAATTTTAGACAGGTTTAAAACTGCAGTATAATCTTTTTTTAAGGATCTAAATCCTCTTTTGGGTAGTCTTCTATATAGAGGCATTTGACCCCCTTCAAAGCTTTTTATCGCTACACCTGATCTTGACTTCTGACCTTTATGACCTCTAGAAGAAGTTTTTCCTTTTCCAGAACCAATACCTCTTCCGACTCTGATTTTTTTTTTATTATTTTTAATCAAACTATTCAGTTCCATTATTTGGCCTCTCTTTTCAAAACTATATCTGATATTTTTTTTCCACGGATTGCTGATAATAATTTAGGAGTAATTTGAGATTTTAACCCATTCACACAAGCTTTTAAAACATTATGAGGATTTGCAGATCCTAAAGACTTAGCAACAACGTCTTGGATACCTAGAACTTCGCAGACTGATCTTATTGGTCCTCCAGCAATTATTCCTGTTCCTGCTGGAGCAGCTCTCAAAAAAACTTTTCCAGAACCATTTTTACCCTCTACATCGTGATGAAGAGTTCTTCCTTCTTTTAATGGAATTTTGATTAAACTTCTCTTGGCCACTTCTGTAGCTTTTTTAATTGCGTCCGGCACTTGTTTTGATTTACCTTGGCCTATCCCAATAGACCCTTTTTGATTGCCTACAACAACTAATGCTGCAAAGCCAAATCTTCTACCGCCTTTTACAACTTTAGTTATCCTGTTAATAGCAACTAATTTTTCTTTTATATCGTTTTCAGATTTTATATTTTCAGCCATATTAAAATTTTAATCCATTTTTTCTTAGTGTTTCGGCAAATGTTTTAATTCTTCCATGATACTTATACTCACCTCTATCAAAATAAACTTCTTTTATGTTTTTATCTTTTGCTCTTTTAGCAAGTATTTCACCAATCAAACTAGATTTTTCCATTTTTTTTATTTTTTTTGATTTAATTTCCTTTTCAATAGATGAAGCAGAAACTAATGTTTTTTTTTGCTTATCGTCTATTATTTGCGCTGACAAATTATTAAGAGATTTAGATACTGACACTCTCAATCTATTCTGATTAACACTCTTAAGTCTTTTTCTATTTCTTAACTTTCTTTTAATCTTATTATTAAGTTTTTTCATTACTTCTTTTTACCTTCTTTCCTTAAAACAAATTGACCTCTTTCTTTAATGCCTTTAGCTTTATAAGGTTCAACAGGTTTTAAATTTTTAATATCTGCTGCGATTTTGGTAACTAATTCTTTATCAACGCCATTGATTTTTATTATTGTTTGTTTCTCAACAGTTATCTTAATTTCTTTAGGTATTTTAAAATTAACGTCATGACTAAAACCAATTTGTAAATTAAGAAATTCACCTTTTAAGCTCGCTCTAAAACCGACACCGTTAAGTTCTAATATCTTTTCGTGTCCTTTAGAAACTCCAAATACAGCATTATTTACCAAACTTCTAAAAGTACCCCACATTATTGAAGTTTTTTTATCAATTTTTTTTTGTAAAGGCATTATTTGAAATTCACTATCAATTAACTTTGAGGAAAAAATTTTATCATTAATTGTTAGTTTTTTTGTGCCTTTTGGACCTGAGATTGTTAAATCAGCTCCTTCAATTTTAATTGAGGAGTCTTTAGGTATTAATATATTTTTTTTACCAATTTTTGACATTAGAAAACCCTACAAATTATTTCACCACCAACATTATTTTTTCTAGCTTCCGTATCGCTCATCACACCTTTTGGTGTAGATAAAATAGCTAGACCTAAACCATTCATAACTTTTGGGATACTAGTTGCTCTTGAGTAAACTCTTCTACCAGGTTTAGAAATTCTTTTAATTTCTTTAATAACTGGGTCACCTTCATAATATTTAAGTGATATTTTTAAGCTAGTTTTTTTATTTTCAGTTTTTTCTATAAAATAATCTTTAATATATCCCTCATTTTTAAGTATTTCTAAAATATTTTTTCTAAATTTAGAAGATGGTATTTCAACAGAATTTAATGATCTCATCTGTCCGTTTCTTATTCTAGAAAACATATCACCTATTGGATCTGTAAATGTCATATTTCTCCTACCAGCTTGATTTAGTTATTCCAGGAATTTTACCCGCTGACGCCATGTCTCTGAGCGCAATTCTTGATATTTTTAATTTTCTATATACTCCGTGAGGTCTCCCTGATACTTCACATCTATTTCTTACTCTTATTTTTGCAGAATTTTTTGGAAGTTTATTCAATTTTAATTGTGCCTCAAATCTCTCAGAAAGCTCTAATTTTTTATTTTTTATAATTTTTTTTAAGGCAGCTCTTTTTTTTGCATATTTTTTTACTAACTTCATTCTTTTTAAGTTTTTTTGAATTGCACTAGTTTTTGCCATAATAATCCTTAGTTTTTCTTTTCATTTAATGGAAAATTAAACTCTTTCAACAATTGTAAAGTATCCTTTTTGTTTCTACTTGATATTACAATTGCAATATCTAATCCTCTTATTTTATCAACTTTATCAAAATTTACCTCAGGGAATACAATGTGCTCTTTAATACCAAAAGAATAATTGTATGAATTATCAATACCTTTTAAAGATAAGCCTCTAAAATCTTTTATTCTTGGTAATGCTATATTAACTAATCTATCAATGAATTCGTACATTTTATTTGATCTTAAAGTTACTTTAACTCCAGCGTTAGACCCTTTTCTAGTTTTGAAGTTTGAGATTGATTTAGTGAATTTTGTAATTATAGGTTTTTGACCTGCTATTAAAGCCATATCATCTAAACATGCTTTAAGTTTTTTACCATCTGATGCATCTTCACCTAATCCCATGTTTAATACAATTTTTTGAATTTTTGGAACATCATGTTTATTTGTAAGTGAAAGTTTGCTCATTAGTTTAGCCACTATTTCCTTTTCGTATGTTATTTTTAATCTAGACATTATTTTTTATTTACAACCTTTTTTTGAACTTTTTTGTTATCAATATTTTTTACATTAGATTGATGTATAAAACTCTCTTTAGAAATGATTCCACCTTTATTTTCTTTTGTAGGCTTTGTGTGTCTTTTAATCATACCGATTGATTTAATTTTAACTTTATCCAATTTTTTATTTATTTCTAAGATTTCTCCAGTTTTCCCTTTATCTTTTCCAGAAATAATTTTTACTTGGTTACCTTTTTTTAGAATCATTTTAAATTACCTCCGGTGCTAAAGATATTATTTTAGTGTGACCTCTTAATCTTAATTCTCTTGTTACAGGACCAAATATCCTTGTTCCTATAGGTTCACCTTTATCATCGGTTAAAACAACTGCATTTTTATCAAATTGTACTTTAGAACCATCATCTCTGTAAATTTCTTTCCTTGTTCTTACAACTACAGCTTTATGTACTGCTCCTTTTTTAACTTTTCCTTTAGGAATAGCATCTTTAACACTTATCACTATTACATCTCCAACTGAGGCGTATCTTCTTTTTGAGCCACCTAATACTTTAATGCACTCAACTCTTTTTGCACCAGTGTTATCTGCGACTGTTAATTCTGTTTGAATTTGAATCATTATTCCATTACCTGCCAAGTTTTCTTTTTTGAAATAGGTTTGCACTCTTTTATTGATACTCTCATACCTTCTTTAAATTTATTTTTTTCATCATGCGCGTGATACTTTTTTGATCTTTTAATTACCTTTTCATAAAATGGGTGTTTAAATTTTCTAGTTACCTCAACTACAATAGTTTTATTATTTTTTGCGCTAGTAACTGTCCCTTTTAAAATTTTTTTTGTCATTTTGAGTTTTTGATAGTTGTATATAATCTTGCAATACTTTTTTTAATCTCATTATATTGAGCAGGATTATTTATTTGATTATTAACTTTTTTAAATCTTATATTAAATAAATCTTTTTTAAGAGTTAAGATTTTTTTAACTGCTTGGTCTTTAGTCAATTTTTTTATCTTCTTTTTTCTTAGCCATTATCTTTTTATAAATTTAGTTTTAATAGGTAACTTAGCAGATGCTTTATACAAAGCTTCCCTTGCAATTTCCTCACTAACACCGTCGATCTCAAAAATAATTCTTCCAGGTCTCACTCTACATGCATAATACTCTGGAGATCCTTTGCCTTTACCCATTCTTACCTCAGTAGGCTTTTTAGATACTGGAATATTTGGGAAAATTCTTGTCCATACTTTTCCAGTTCTCTTCATATATCTTGTCAAAGCAACTCTTGCTGCTTCGATTTGTTTACCAATAATTCTTTCAGGCTGAACTGCTTTTAAACCAAATTGTCCATAATTCAATTTTACAGCTCTAGCAGCATTTCCATGTATTCTGCCTTTGAATGCTTTTCTATATTTAGTTCTTACTGGCTGTAGCATTCTTCACCCTTTCTTTTTTTTCATTTTCAACGTCTTTGGCCATTAGTTCACCTTTATATATCCATACTTTTACTCCAATAATACCATAAGTAGTTAAAGCCTCTGCGAAACCGTAATCTATATCAGCTCTCAATGTATGCGAAGGTATGCTTCCTTCACGAAGCCATTCTGTTCTTGCTATTTCGTTTCCAGCTAATCTGCCGCTTAACATTACTTTTATACCTTTCGCATTTAATCGCATTGCAGATTGCATTGATCTTTTCATTGCTCTTCTATACGCGACTCGTTTAACCAATTGCTGTGCTATATTTTCAGCAACAAGATTAGAGTTTAGTTCTGGTTTTTTTATTTCTTTAATATTAACATTCACGTCACTATCTGTGATCTTCATAATATTCTTTTTTATTTTTTCAATATCTGCACCTTTTTTTCCAATTACAAATCCTGGTCTAGATGTATGTATTGAAACTGTGCATTTTTTTGAAGAACGCTCAATAATAATTTCTGAAACACCTGAATTGATTATATTTTTCTTTATGTAATTTCTTATCTTAAAATCTTCAATCAAATATTTACCAAAGTCCTTTTTTTTAGCAAACCAAGTTGAATCCCAACCTCTATTAATGCCAAGTCTGAAACCTAT
>CACODU010000004.1 GCA_902626045.1 uncultured Pelagibacteraceae bacterium | reverse complement strand
CAACTCTGCTGCTTCAACCACCGTTAAGTTTGAGAGTTCGTCTATAATTTTATTTAAGTCTGCCATTTTTGATCCTGTGATTTAATTTTTTAAACTCTTTGCGCGCGCTAAATTAGCAATTTTTGAGCCAGGTGCAAGTAAAATACTTACTAATTTTTGAGCTGGTGTAGCTAAAATTCCCACTATTTTAGCTCTTGCTTCGTCTAATGAAGGTAGTGTGGCAATTACAGACACCTCTTTTTCGTCTAAAACCTTACCATCCATGAAACCAGCAATTATTTTTAACTTATCGTTCGACTTTGAAAACTTTGTTAAAATTTTTGCTGTAGAAATAGGATCAGATGAAATGGCTGCAGCTGTTGGTCCAGTAAAATATTTTTCAAGATCTTTCTTGGGAGTTTCTTTCAAAGCGATTTTTGTAATCTTATTTTTGGTAATTTTAAATAAAATGCCTTTTTCTCTAAGTTCTTTTCTAAGAGCATCTAATTCATTTACATTAAGACCTTGATACTGAGCAATCATAACTGATTCACTGTCTGTAAAAGTTTTTTTCATTTCCTCAACATAATTTTTCTTTGCTTCTTTAGACATCATAATTTTATTTAGCTCCTACTTTGTAAGATACTCCCATTGTTGAGGTTAAAAATATACTTTTAATCAATTCTCCTTTAATCGTATCAGGTTTTTCTTTTTTTACACTTTCGATAAAATAATTAAAATTTTCTATTAATTTTTCAGAAGAAAAACTTTTTCTTCCAATTGTTGAAGCAAGATTACCATCTTTATCATTTCGTATTTCAACTAATCCTGTTTTTATATCTTTAATTGCTTTTGATAAATCAGATGCTACTGTTCCTAGTTTAGGATTTGGCATTAAACCTTTTGGTCCTAAAACCTTTCCATGCTTACCAATTTTACTCATCATTGCCGGTGTACAAACAAGTTTCGTAAAATCAAATTTTCCTGCTGCAATTTTTTCTATAAGATCATCTGAACCTACTATATCTGCTCCAGCTTTTTTTGCCTCATCTGATTTATCTGCCTCACATAAAACTGCAACTTTATGTTTTTTTCCGGAACCATTGGGTAAGTTAACAATAGTTCTTAAGTTAAAATCACCACCTTTTGACTGTTTTAAATTAATTTTTAGAGAAACATCAATAGACTCGTCAAACTTTGTTAATGAATTTTTTTTAATTAAATCTATTGCTTCATTAATCTTAATTTTTTTATCTTTTATTTTTTTTTTTAAAATCTCTCTATATCTTTTTGATTTCTTTTTCATGATTATTCTTTTACCTCAATACCCATTGATCTTGCAGACCCACAAATGATTTTTGTTGCTTCTTTAATATCAAAAGCGTTTAAATCTTTCATTTTTTCTTTTGCTATTGCTTCAGCTTGTTTCATAGTAATAGAGCCAGCAACCACTCTTCCTGGTTCTTTAGATCCACTTTTTAATTTTGCCGCTTCTCTAATAAAATGTGAGGCTGGTGGTGATTTAATTATAAAATCAAATTTTTTATCCTTATAAACAGTAATCACAACAGGAACTGGTTTGCCCATAAATGATTTTGTTTTTTCGTTAAAGGCCTTGCAAAATTCCATAATATTAATTCCCCTTTGACCCAAAGCAGGTCCAACGGGTGGAGCTGGATTTGCTTGGCCACCTTTAATTTGCAATTTTACGTAACCTGTTATTTCTTTTGCCATCTAGTTTTTCTCTACCTGGTTAAATTCTAAATCTACAGGAGTCGCTCTACCAAATATAGAAACTGACACTTTAAGTCTAGATTTTTCTTCATCAATTTCCTCAATTAAACCGTTAAATGAGGCAAATGGGCCATCACAAACCTTTACTTTTTCACCAATTTCAAAACTAATTCCTGTTTTTTGAGTTACGGCACTTTCTGAAACCTGTCCTAAAATACGTTTAATTTCATTATCAGAAATAGGCGTTGGTCTATCTGCTGAACCTAAAAAACCACTTACCTTTTGAAGATTTTTAATTAAATGAAAAATTTGCTTAGTTAATTCGATTTTTATTAAAACGTAGCCTGGAAAAAATTTCTTTTCTTTTTTGGTTCTTTTACCCTTTTTAACCTCTGTTACTTGATGCGTTGGTACTAAAATATCTTCTAATTTGTCTGAAAGTTTATGTTTCTTAAGTTCATCTTTAATAGAGTCAACTACTTTTCTTTCAAATCCTGAATAAGCTTGTACGATGTACCAATTCATTAAAAATTAATTGTTAAAACTAAATTTAATAAAAACCTTAAAATTTGATCAAGTATTAAAAAAAAAATTGCGGCTATAGAAGCTAATGCAAAAACCATTACAGCCCCCATCATTGTGTCTTTTTTTGTAGGCCATGTAATTCGAAAAGTTTCTTGTTTAACTTCTTGGATAAATTTTAAAGGATTTTTCATAAGTTTATCAACATTTGGCAGGAGCGGAGGGACTCGAACCCACAACCTCCGGTTTTGGAGACCGGCGCTCTACCAATTGAACTACGCTCCTAAGCGTTACTTTATTATTTTAGTTACTACTCCAGCTCCAACTGTTTTTCCACCTTCTCTGATTGCAAAATTTAAATTCTCGTTCATCGCAATAGGTGTGATTAACTTAACTGTGAACTTACCATCATCACCGGGCATAACCATTTCTGTTCCGGATGGTAATGTAACCTCACCAGTTACGTCTGTGGTTCTAAAATAAAACTGCGGTCTATATTTTGTAAAGAAAGGAGTATGTCTACCACCTTCTTCTTTTTTTAAAATGTAAGCCTGACATTCAAATTCTGTGTGAGGAGTTATTGAACCTGGTTTGCAAAGAACTTGACCTCTCTCGACATCAGTTCTTTCCACACCTCTTAAAAGAGCTCCAATATTATCTCCTGCCTCACCACTATCTAAAAGTTTTCTAAACATTTCTACTCCAGTGCATACAGATTTTTTTGTGTCCCTTATTCCAACGATTTCGATCTCTTCACCAACTTTTATAACACCTGACTCAACTCTTCCAGTTACAACTGTACCTCTACCTGATATAGAGAACACGTCCTCAACAGGCATTAAGAAAGGTTTGTCTTTTGGTCTATCTGGTTGAGGAATTGTCTCATCAACTGCTTTCATTAATTCCATAATTGCATTTTTTCCAGTAGCTTCGTCTTTACCTTCAACTGCGTTTAAAGCTGATCCTTTTACTATCGGAATTTTATCTCCAGGAAATTTATAAGAAGTTAATAACTCTCTTATTTCTTCTTCAACTAGATCAACAAGTTCTTTATCCTTAACTGTGTCAATTTTATTTAAGAATACTACAATTGCGGGAACACCAACCTGACGAGCTAAAAGAATGTGTTCTCTAGTCTGAGGCATTGGACCGTCTGCAGCATTAACTACTAAGATTGCTCCATCCATTTGTGCTGCACCTGTAATCATATTTTTTACATAGTCAGCATGTCCTGGACAATCTACGTGAGCATAGTGTCTTTTTTCTGTTTCATATTCAACGTGTGCAGTTGAAATTGTAATTCCTCTTTCTTTTTCCTCTGGAGCTTTATCAATTTGATCATAAGCTACGAAGTTTGCTGAACTTGTACCACCTGCTTCAGATAGCACTTTAGTTATGGCAGCAGTTAATGTTGTTTTACCATGGTCTACGTGTCCGATAGTACCGATATTACAATGCGGTTTATTTCGGTTAAACTTTTCTTTTGACATCTATTTTTATCCTCACTTTATATTTTTTAATTTTTAATTTTTAATTTTGGAGCGGGTAAAGGGAATCGAACCCTTACATCCAGCTTGGAAGGCTAGCGTTCTACCATTGAACTACACCCGCAATATCCAAACTTATCGCGCTCTTTATTATTAAGGCTTTAAGTTGGTGGAGGGGGAAAGATTCGAACTTTCGAAGACCGAAGTCAACGGGTTTACAGCCCGCCCCATTTGACCGCTTTGGTACCCCTCCTTTAAAACTTAGGGATACCCACTAACTTAAAAAGCATTTAACAACAAGCGTTTTATAAGCATTTATGTAACAATTGCAATAAATCATTTTTCCTTAAAATATGCTAATAATTTGAGTAAATAGCCGATAAATCATGAAAAAAACGACCTTTTTAATTGCTGGAAAACATGCCGTGTTGGAAGCTTTAAAAAATCCGTCTAGAAAAATTGAAAGAGTTTTTTTAACAGAAGATGCTCAAAAGAAACTTAATAAGGAAAATCAAAATTTAAATTTATTTAAAAAAACTTCTATTTTCTATAAGTCTAGACGTGAGCTAGATAATCTTTGTGGCAGAGATGAAACAGCCCATCAGGGTTTAGTTGCTGAAGTAGAACAGTTAGAAGAAATTACTCTAAAAGAATTCGTAATTGAAAGTTCTAAAAATAATTTGAATCTAATTGCACTTGAAGATGTAACCGATCCAAGAAATATTGGTTCAATAATTAGAAGTGCAGTAGCTTTTAATATAGATGGAATTATAGTCAAAGAGAGATCTTTTCCCTCGAAAAGTAAACTTTTATACAAAAGTGCTAGTGGTGGGACAGAGCATATTAAAATTTTTAAAGTAGCAAATATAAATACATCTTTAAAATATTTAAAAACTAAAGATTTTTGGGTTAGCGCTTTTGACATAAGTGCAAAAAAAGACTTCACCAAACATAATTGGAAAGGAAAAAATATATTACTATTTGGCTCAGAAGGATTCGGAATAAAAGCTAAAACTTTAGAAAATTCAGATTTTAAGTTTAAAGTAAATATGAGTGACAATATTGAAAGCTTGAATATTGCTAATACTGTTTCCGTTGTGACTCATCATATTTATAGTGTTTTAAAATGAAATTAAAAAAGTTTAATGAGTAGAAAATATAATTTATCAATTCATAACGAATATGATTTTTTTTATAATCTAATAATCTTTATTCCTTTTATAAGTTTCATATTTGGATTCTATTATGACGAATTTTCAGCTGGAACAGGTGAAGGTGGTGGCGATAGTCAATGGATAAGAGAGAATATTAAGATTTTTATTGAAAACGATTTATTGACAGCTATATTTCACCCCGATCTATTTGGAAATAGAACGCCCCTAATTTATGTTTTAAATAAATACATAAATCCTTTTTTTTATGACTTTGAAAAATATAGGATTAGTGTTTTTATCTTGTCTATATTTGGTCCAATTTTTTTATACCAACTATTAAAGTTAAAATTTTATAATGTTGACAAAAAAATTTTATTACTAATATCATCGATAGTTTATTTGAGTCCATATTACAGAACAAGTGCTTATTGGGGCCTAAATGAAAACTACGGTATTATTACAACAATATTAAGTTTTTTATTTTTAATCAAATTTTTAAAATTTAAAAAGAAGAGAAATATAAATACTTGTGGAATAATTCTTTTCAGTACATTAACAATTTATTTTGATCAAAAATTTTTAATTGTTCCGTTAATTTGTTTCATAAATATGATTTTATCTAGAAGCGACATAAATTTTAAAATAACTATTTCTTTTATCTATGGAGTTTTAGCGCTACCGTATTTATACCTGTTTTATAAATGGGGTGGGATTGTTCCCCCTGCAACACAATTAAGTAATCCTAAAACTATAACGTCTGTATCTGATCTAGACATGATTTATTATATTCATATAGGTTACGCCTCAACTCTGATTGCTTTTTATTTATTGCCTATAATGTTATTTACTGGAAAGTTAACTTTTATCATTAATAATTTAAAAAAATTAATTTCGCGAAAATCAAATTATTTAATTTTTTTCTTAATCTTATTTTTTTTCGTTTATCTAATTAATTTTGACTTTGAAAAATACACTATTCAGGATCATTGGGTTGGGTTAGGTATAGTTCATAAATTAACCCAATTGCTTTTCGAACAAATTATTTTGCAAGAAATAACAACATACATTTTTTTCTTTTTTTCATTTATTGTTTTAATATATTTTATAAATTTGAGTAAATTAGACGGTTTATATATCGTTTATTTTTTATTAATTTCTTTGTTTTTATGGCCTTTAATGCAAGAATATTTTGATCCCATTATCTTAATTATTTCTTTAATTTTATTTAATTCTGTAAAATATTTAACAAAATTAAATTCTGTATTTTTATTTTTATATAATTCTTTATTTTTAATTATTGCTAATATTTATTATGCTTAGTTTTTTTCAAGACAACAGATCTATTTAAAGCAAAAATATTTGGAAAAAATTTAATTAAAAATATATCCAAAATATTTAAAAATTTTAAAAGAAAACTATTTAAAGGAATTTTAAAAATATCTGAGTTTACTCCACCAGAATTTACAAATATGAAAAATTCAGACAATTGATTTTTTTGAATTTTTAAGTCCGGAAAATGTTTTTTAAATTTTTCCTCATCTTTAAATAATAATTCCCCAATAGCAGTATTAGAAAACCAAGGATCTTTTGAGCTAAAAAAATCAATTGATGAATTAAAAATATTTTTTTTGTAAGACCATCCTTCATCTTTTGTAATTATCTGAATAAGTTTGAGAAAAAATGATGTTTCTGGTTCATTTATAAGTATCAAACCACCTGTTTTTAAATACTTCATAATTAATTTCAAACATTTACACGGATTCGCACAATGGTGTAGAGCATGATTAATAATAAAGACATCAACTTTATTAATATATTTTTTATTTAGATTCATTTTATACATATCTATTTTTAAATCTATCCAAGAATGTTTTATTATATCTGTAAGTATAATATTTTCATTTGTTAATATTTTTTTTATACATCCACTACCTGAACCTAATTCGATTATTATTTTTTTATTTTTTTTTGGAAAATAATTTTTCATCCATAAAAATCTTTTTTTAAGAAGAAAAAGTAAATTTAAATCAATTGTTTCAAATATTTTTTTTCTGACAAGTTTTTCTGAAATATTTTTTTTCTTTTTTGATTTATATTCTATGGGTAAAATCATATTCTATTTTTACATTTTCTGATTAAAAAAAAGTAATGTTTAATGATACAACTCTATATCATATTTTTCTTGAAGATTTCTCAAATTTAATTTAAAAAAACTATTTTGCCCTCATAGCTCAATTGGTAGAGCAATTGATTTGTAATCAATAGGTTCGCGGTTCGAGTCCGTGTGAGGGCACCATAAAAAAGTTATAAAAAAGTATATTTAAATATGTCAAAAATTATATTGGTAATGGGATTGCCGACCTCAGGGAAAACTTTTTTAAGCTTAGAATTAACCAAAATATTAAATGCTTATTGGCTAAACAATGATAATGTTCGGAAAGATACTGGTGATTGGGACTTCTCCCTAGAAGGAAGATTAAGGCAAGCAAAAAGAATGTCAATTTTATCTAATGAGAAAAAAAAAACAGGTAAAATTGTAGTAGCAGATTTTGTTTGTCCTACTAGAGAAACAAGAAAAATATTTAATCCTGATTATATTGTTTGGATGAACACAATAAAGAAGAGTTTACATGAAGATACTAATCTACTTTTTGAACCTCCCTTAAATGAAAAAATTCATTTTATTGTTAAAGAAAAAAATGCTGAGTTTTATTCAAAAAAAATAGCAGAAGATTTTAAAAAGATTTTTTAATTTAAGTTTTTAACCAAGTAAGTTTATATAGCCACTTTATTTACAAGTTTTAATATTTCAAAATATTCTTTTGGCAGTAATTTTTTTGGGAATTTATTATTTAAATTGGCATTATAAAATTTACCAATATATTTTTTATCTTTTTTAAAAGATGAATTTCCTACTACTTTTTTTCCGATAAACGTACTTTTTTCCATAATATTTGAGTATTTAATCTTAAGATTTTTGCAAAGTTTTTTCGAAGTATTTTTATGATTCCTAATTAAATCTTCAAATTTAACAATAATAACTTGTTTTGGATATTTTTTTTTTAATAGTAAATAATCAATAGTTTTATGTTTCCAATGTTGCCAAAGGTCATTTAAAATAAATTTTTTTATTTTATTAGTTTTATATCTTGATTTCGCATAAGAAAAATAAAATGACTCAAATTTTCTAATTGGAGCAATACAGATTATATTTTTAGAGCGGTTCAATAAATAAAATAACTCTCTTCTTAAACCAGAATTAGCATAAATATATTCGTACTTTATTTTTTTTATTTTTTTTTTATTTTGAGTTAATTTATTTAGTGCTTGTAAGTAAATTAGAAAAAAATTTAAAAAATCTTTTGATTTTTTAATTTCAATTAATTGTTTTTTAAGAAATTGGTAATAACCTTGATAATCTAAATTAGGTAAATGTTCTTGATAATCAACTGGTGAAACTTTATTTATTTTTTGTAAGCCAGACCAAATTTTAATTTTTTTTTTACTCTTTTTTAAATTCTCAATTTTTAACCATTTATTAAAATATCTTCCAGACATATTAGTTATAAAATCAACATTTTTAAGTTTTCTCAATTTAGATAACAGCTTTTGCTCATTATCTTTTGCTTTGGAAAAAAATTCTCTAAGCAAAACATCCTCTCCAGGAATATAAGGAATTTGAGGGTGTCCATCTAAGGTGCTCATCAAGATGTGATTTCCATTTCTTGCAGGCCCTGAAATGATTAAAATTTTTTTGTTTTTTTTTAAATTTGTAAATTTCTTAGTAAAATATTTATTTTTAAATATTACAGTTTCGTATCTTTTAAATTTTTTTTTTTCTTTTGAACAAAAAGGTTTTTTAAATAAACTTAAACTAAATTTTAAATTCTCAGGAAGTAAAAATTTTTTATTAATTCTAATATTATTCATATTTTTAATGATTAAATTTTAAACATAAAATTTTTTAATAAAAATCTATTTATCTGATATCTTTTCTTAATTGTTCTAGTTTAATTTTTTTTTGTAAGCTACTACTTTTATCATAAAGAAGGTTAAATTTTATTTTATTTTGAACTTTAACTTTAATTTTTTTTACGTTTCTAACTTCTATATTATCTGCTACAGCACTTACAGGTCTTTTTTTGGGATTAAGATTTGAAATAATAACTTTTGATTTTTCACTTACAATTTTACCTGTCCATCTCCTTGGTCTAAATGCACTAATAGGTGCGATAGATATTTTTTTTGAATTTAAATTTAAAATTGGACCATGGACTGATAGATTATATGCTGTACTTCCTGCTGGAGTAGAAACCAATACACCATCAGATACTAGTTTTTTGATTATAAATTTTGAATTGTTTTTTATAGATAAATTTGCAGCTTGTCTACTTTGCCTCAATATGGAAACTTCATTTATTGCTAAAATTTTTTTAGTTTGCCTTGCACCCATTATAGTCATTTCAAGAGGAGAAATTTTTATTTTTTTTGCTGTGATAATGTTTTTTATTATAAATTTATTTGAAAATTTATTCATTAAGAAGCCATAGTTGCCAGAATTTATCCCATAAAATATTTTTTTTGGCTTATTATTTTTTTTTAAAGTTTGAAGCATAAATCCATCTCCTCCAATAACGATGACTAAATTTGGTATTTTTAATGGTTGTCTTTCAAATATTTTAATTAATTTTTTTTTAATACTAATAGATTTTGAATTTTTATCTGAAATTATTGATGGTTTAATCATTTTTATACTGGTGCCCTCGGCCAGACTCGAACTGGCACTCCCAAAAGGGCAAGGATTTTAAGTCCTTTGTGTCTACCAATTTCACCACGAGGGCACGTCGTTATTTTTATTCTTACTGTTAATATATTAATACACAAGAGTTTTAAATAAGTAAAAATAATTAATTTTTCGATTCTATCTTCTAGTCTACTTTCAGTTAAAGTATAAATATTTAATGAAAAAAATATTAATTTATAATTCTGGAGGGGGTTTAGGTGACTCTATACAAATCATACCATTAATATTAAGTCTTAAAAATCATTATAGACGCTCTAAAATTTTTTATTTAGGTGCTCACCCTAATCATTTTGAGGGAAAATTGAAGGAGTATAATATCAATATAGATACTCTTGAATTGAATTTGAAATATTTTGGTTTTAGATGGTGGCATCTATTATTTGTTAAAAAAAATTATAAAAAAATAAATCAGGATAAATTTGACTTAATAATTGATCTGCAATCTAAATTTAGAAATTCTTTAATTCTAAAGAAAATTCCACATAATCATTTTTACTCAACAACTTTTGGGAATTTTTTTTCAACAAAAAAAGTAAAATTTAAGACAAAAAATCACTTAGAAAACTTAAGTTTTTTTTTAGATGAAAAAATAAAAATTATTAATTTTAATCACAATAAATTACCAAAAAATTTACTAAATGAAGCAAAAAGGTTGCTTCCAAAATCAAATTATATTGGATTTTCTATAACACAAGGGAATGAGTATAGAAAAAAAAGTTGGTCAATATACAAATTTATTTCACTTGCAAATAAATCACTTATTAAGAATAAGATACCAGTTTTTTTTATTGAAAAAAATCAAGAACACATAATTGAAAAAATAAAAAATCAAGTGCCAGGTTCTTTATTTCCTGAAATCAACTCTGAATTATCATGCCCAGCTTTAGTCACAGCTTTATCATCACGATTAGATCAAGCTGTATCAATTGATAATGGAGTTATGCATATGATGGGGCTGGCTGATATTCCTATGATAGTTTTATTTGGCCCTACAAACTCAGAAAAATTTGCTCCAAAAAATAATTACATAAAAATATTAGATAGTAAAAAACTTTATAGAACAAAAGATATTGAGTCTATATCAGTCGATGAAGTTTATAATTTAATTTAAAGTTTTAAAACTCCAATTTTTTTTATTTTAATAACTTTCATTAAGTCAGTATTGACGCTTTTTAATTTTTTAAGTGATGTTGATCTAGAAACAATTGCAACACCTATTTTTCCAAGTCTGAAAAAAGGGTAACTGCCTATATCAACATATTTTTTATACTTTTTTTGAATTAAACTTAACTGTTTTGAAATATTACTTTCAACAGTAAAAATATTAATTGTTTTACTGTGAATTTTTAATCCTTTAACTAAATATCTTTTACAATTTTCAATCATTGAATTTAAAATTGAGGGAACTCCAGGTAAAGATAACACATTCTTAGTTATAAAACCTGGTGCAGCACTTGAAGGATTGTATATTAATTTAGAACCCTTTGGCATTTTTGCCATTTTTTTTCTTCCATCATTAAATTTTTTCTTTCCGTAATATTTTTCTAAAATTGCATAAGCCTCATCATGATATTCGTACTTTACTTTAAACGCTTTTGAAATAGATTTAGCTGTAATATCATCATGAGTAGGTCCTATTCCTCCAGTTGTAAAAACATAATTAAATTTCTTTGATAAAATTTGAATATTTTTTACAATTACTTTTTCATCATCTGGAATTATTCTTACTTCATTGACTGAAATTCCGCATATTGTATTCAACCAATTTGATATGAATGCAACGTTTTTATCCTGTGTTCGACCAGAAAGTATTTCATTTCCTATTATCAAAATTGCAGCATTTATTATTTTTTTTTTTTTCTTCATTAGGGTTATAAGTATATATGAACTTTGAGAATAAATTAATATCAGGACTATTTAAAAAAAGATACAAACGTTTTTTTGTTGATGTGAAAATCAATAATCAAACAATAACAGCTCATTGTCCTAATACGGGTTCAATGTATGGACTTTTAAAAGAGGGTAATAGAGTCTGGGTTAGTAAATCAAATAACCCTAACCGTAAATTAAAATATACACTAGAAGTTATTGAAGATAATAAATCAAAAGTAGGTATAAATACTCATTTTGCAAATAAAATTGTATTACACGGTCTTCAAAATAACTTATTTAAGGAATTCAAAGGTATTTCTGATATTAAGCCAGAAACCAAATTTGGAAATAATACTAGATTTGATTTTTTAATTTCAAATAAAAAAGATAAGACCTTTATCGAAGTAAAAAATGTTACCTTATCAAGAAAAATAGGGTTAGCTGAATTTCCAGATGCTGTCACAACCAGAGGACTCAAACATATTAACGAACTTGTAAACGCTGGTAAAAAAAATTATAAAATTTTTATATTATATTTAATACAAAGAAACGATTGTGAAACTTTTACTATTGCAAAAGATATTGATCCAAATTACGCATTAGCTTTGAGTAAAGCTGTGAAAAACAACCTGAATATTCTTTGCTATGATTGTAAATTTTCCTTGAAGGGAATAAAAGTAAATAAACAAATAAAAATTAATTTTTAATGGCAAAAGACTTTAAAGAAGCGTTTGAAAATACTAGATCTGCTGGAATAATAGCTGCTGGTGCTTTAAATGAAATTAATAAAATTATTAAACCAGGAATTTCAACAGGAGAAATAGATAAAATCTGTTACGAGTATATTAACGATCACAAAGCCTACTCTGCCCCTTTGTTTTATAGAGGTTTTCCAAAATCATGTTGTACTTCTGTAAATCATGTTGTTTGTCATGGAATACCGTCAAACAAAATTTTAAAGGACGGAGATATCGTAAATGTAGATGTAACTGCGTTTAAAAATGGTTGGCATGGCGATACAAGTAGAATGTTTAAAGTTGGAAAAATTTCAATTAAGGCTGAGAGATTAATAAACACTACTTTTGAGGCAATGATGAAAGCAATTAATATAGTTAAAGATGGTATTCATTTAGGTGACATTGGATCAACAATACAACAACATGTTGAGTCACAAGGATTTTCAGTCGTTCAAGATTTTTGTGGACACGGAACTGGTGAAAAATTTCATAAAGAACCTAATGTTTTACACTATGGAGAAAAGGGAACTGGCGAGAAAATAAAATCAGGAATGATTTTTACAATAGAACCAATGATAAACCTTGGAAATTATGAAACAAAAACATTAAAAGACGGTTGGACAGCTGTTACAAAAGACAAATCTTTATCAGCACAATTTGAACATACAATAGGTGTAACAAAAGATGGTTGTGAAGTTTTTACTGAATTAAGTTAAATGTATTAAAATTTATGATTGAGAGATATTCAAGAAAAGAAATTAAAAATATTTGGGAAGATTTAAATAGATACTCTATTTGGTTGAAAATTGAATTAGCTGCTGCTGAGGCTATGGAAAAATTAAAAATTATTCCTAAGGGTATTGCAAAGAAGGTAAAATCAAAAGCAAAAATTAATCCTCAAAGAATTCATCAAATAGAAGAAAAAGTAAAACACGATATCATAGCGTTTTTAACCTCAATAAATGAAAAAGTTGGTGAAGAGTCTAGATACTTACACAAAGGTATGACTTCATCGGACGTGCTTGATACATGTTTTAATCTTCAATTAAAGCAGTCAGGAGAAATTTTATTAAAAGATATTAACCAATTGTTACAATCAATAAAAAAACAAGCTTTAAAACATAAATTTACGTTATGTATAGGAAGAAGCCATGGGATACACGCAGAACCAATTACTTTTGGTTTAAAAATGTTAACTTTTTATCAAGAGTTTTTAAGAAATAGAAAAAGATTAGAAAATTCAATAAATGAAATATCAAGCTGTGCAATTTCAGGAGCTGTTGGAACTTTTGCAAATATTGATCCAAGAGTTGAAGTTTATGTAGCTAAAAAACTCAAATTAAATATTGAGCCTATTTCTACACAGATAATTCCAAGGGATAGACATGCACAATTTTTCTCAACATTAGGAATTATTGCAAGTTCAATAGAGAGATTTGCAGTTGAAATAAGACATTTACAAAGAACAGAGGTCTTAGAGGTAGAAGAATTTTTTGGAAAAAAACAAAAAGGTTCTTCAGCAATGCCGCACAAAAAAAATCCGATTTTAACAGAAAACCTTACTGGGTTAGCAAGATTAATTAGATCGTGTGTAGTGCCTGCAATGGAAAATGTTGCTCTATGGCATGAAAGAGATATTTCTCATTCTGCAGTTGAAAGAAATATAGGACCTGATGCAACAATCGCATTGGACTTTGCACTTAACAGATTAAGTAACGTAGTTAAGAATTTAAATGTTTATCCTAAAAATATGAAAAAAAATTTAAACATAACAAACGGTATTTTTTTTTCTCAAAGAATTTTATTAGAGTTAACCTCAGCAGGTTATACGAGAGAGGAATCTTACAAAATTGTTCAAAGAAATGCTATGCAAGCTTGGAAAGAAAATACCTCATTTTATAGTAAAATAGTCTCTGATAAAAAAATTACGAACAAAATACCTGTTAATAAACTTAAAAAATTATTTGATTTTAGTTACCATACAAAAAAAATTAATATAATTTTTAAGAGAAGTCTTAAAAAATAATCTAATGAATAAAGGCAAAAAATTATACGAGGGTAAGGCTAAAATTCTTTATGAAACAAAAGATAAAGATTTAATTATCCAACACTTTAAAGATGATGCGACGGCTTTTAATAATTTAAAAAAAGCCAGTGTTGAAGGTAAAGGAGTTCTAAATAATAGAATTTCAGAATATATTTTGACTAACCTTTCTCAATGTGGGATTAAAACTCATTTTATAAAACGTTTAAACATGAGAGAGCAGCTAATTAAAAAAGCTGAAATTTTTCCTGTTGAATTTATAGCTAGAAATATTGCAACAGGATCACTGACTAAAAGATTAGGTATTCCAGAGGGGACAGTTTTGGAACAACCATTACTGGAGTACTGCTACAAAAAAGATGAACTTAATGATCCATTAATCTCTAAGGAGCACATTTTTTCATTTGGTTGGGCGACACAAGAAGATCTACATATAATTGATAAAATGACACTAAGAATTAATGATTTGCTACTAGGTTTGTTTAGAGGAATAGGCATTAAACTTGTAGATTTTAAAATTGAGTATGGAAAAACTTGGAATAAAGATACTGAACAAAAAGAAATAGTATTAGCTGATGAAATAAGCCCTGATACATGTCGTTTATGGGACTCAAAAACTGAAAAGAAATTAGATAAAGATAGGTTTAGAAAGGATTTAGGCAGTATTATTCAAGGTTATCAAGAAGTAGCTAGAAGATTAGGCATTATGCCTGAGGAAACAAACATAAGTGAAGTAAATTTTGGAAAAACAATTCCGATAAAATTTAAAAAAAAATAAATTGAAATTCTCAGTAACAGTTACTCTTAAAAAAGATGTTTTAGATCCTCAGGGCAAAGTTGTTAAAAACACCTTGGTCAACATGGGAATGAATAATCTTAAAAGCATAAGACAAGGAAAACATTTTGAAGTTGAGGTTGAAGGCAATGATCAATCTATAGCAGAAGAAAAAGTTGACGAAATGTGTAAGAAACTTTTAGTAAATCTTATTATTGAAGATTATAAAATAAATAAAATTTAATGAAATCATCTGTTATTGTTTTTCCTGGTTCTAATTGTGATAGAGATATAGCAACTGCTTTAGAGAAACTCCAATTTAAAAATCAAATGGTTTGGCATAAAGAAAGTAAACTGCCAAAATCTGATTTAATTGTAATTCCAGGAGGATTTTCTTATGGAGATTATTTGAGATCAGGAGCTATTGCTGGAAAATCACTAATAATTGATGAGGTTATTAAAGCAGCTAATTCAGGTTGTCTTATTTTAGGAATTTGTAATGGATTTCAAATTTTAACAGAAACAGGTCTTTTAAAAGGAACCTTATTAAGGAACAAAAATTTGAAATTTATTAATAAAGATGTTCATATTCAAGTGATTAATAATCGCACTAAATTTACGAAAAAATATAAAAAAGACCAAATCCTTAATATAAATATTGCGCACAACGAAGGTAATTATTTTACAGACTCTAATCACCTCGAAAAAATGAAAGATGAAGACTTAATCGCTTTCAAATATTGTGACGAAATCGGGAATAAAAACAAAAATTCAAATCCAAATGGTTCTTTAGAAGACATTGCAGGAATTTTTAATTCAAATAAAAATATATTAGGGATGATGCCGCATCCAGAAAGAATGGTGGATGACATGATATCTAATAAAGATGGAGTAAATTTATTTTTAAGTTTGCTTAATTAAAATGAAGATTACAAATAAAATAATTGAAAATCATGGTTTAAAACTAGACGAATACGAAAATATTAAAAAATTATTAAAAAGAGAGCCAAATCTTTTAGAACTTGGAATTTTTTCAGCAATGTGGAATGAACATTGTTCTTATAAATCTTCAAGAATTCATCTTAAAAACCTTCCTACAAAAGGAAAACACGTAATTCAAGGGCCGGGTGAAAATGCTGGAGTAATTGATATTGGTGATGATGACGCAATTATATTCAAAATCGAAAGCCATAATCATCCATCTTATATTGAACCTTATCAAGGAGCGGCTACAGGTGTAGGTGGAATATTAAGAGATGTTTTTACAATGGGTGCTAGGCCAATTGCTTTATTAAACTCAATTCATTTTGGTTCTCCAAAACATTTAAAAACAAAAAGTTTACTAAATGGAGTTGTGTCTGGAATTGGTGGCTATGGAAACTGTATGGGAATACCCACTGTAGCAGGAGAAACCAAATTTAATGAGACTTATAATGAAAATATTTTAGTCAATGCAATGGCTGTAGGACATGCAAAAAAAGATAAGATTTTTTATTCTAAAGCAAAAGGGTTAAATAAATCTGTGGTTTATGTTGGATCTAAAACTGGTCGAGATGGGATTCACGGTGCATCTATGGCATCCGCTGAATTTGATGAAAATTCTGAAGAAAAAAAACCGACTGTTCAAGTTGGAGATCCTTTTACTGAAAAACTTTTGATGGAAGCTTGCTTAGAATTAATGAAAGATAATTCAATTATTTCAATTCAAGATATGGGTGCAGCAGGACTTACTTCTTCGAGTGTCGAAATGGCATCTAAAGGTGAATTAGGTATAGAGCTTGAACTAGATAAAATTCCATGCAGAGAAGAAAATATGACTCCCTATGAAATGATGTTATCAGAGAGTCAAGAACGTATGCTTATAATTCTTGAGGATGGAAAAGAAGCTCATGCAAAAAAAATATTTGAAAAATGGGATTTAGATTTTGTTATCATCGGAAAAACGACAAATACAAATAATCTTACATTAAAATTTAATAAAAAAGTTCAGGGGGAAATTCCAATTGAATGTCTTGCTTCTAAAGCGCCAATCTATAATAGAAAATGGACTAAAAAAAATATTCAAAAAAGAAAAATTAATTTAAAGGATTTAAAGAAAATTAAAATTGAAGATGCTTTAATTAAAATCTTATCAAGTCCTAATCATTCAAACAAAAGTTGGATCACAAATCAATATGATCAAAATGTAATGTGTGACACTGTTCAAAAATCTGGCTCTGATGCTGCAATTTTAAGAATACATAATAAAGATAAAGCAATCGCGGTATCCGTTGACTCATCAGCAAACTATTGTAAATCGCATCCAATAACTGGGGGAAAACAAATTGTATGTGAAAATTGGAGAAATTTAATTACTGTAGGCGCTAAACCTTTGGCTATAACCAATTGCTTAAATTTTGGTAATCCCGAAAATAAAGAAATTATGGGCGAATTTGCTGAATGCCTAAATGGTATTAAAGAAGCTTGTGAGTTTCTTAATTATCCAGTCGTTTCTGGAAATGTTTCTTTTTACAACGGTACAAATAAAAAAAATATTTACCCTACTCCAGTCATAGGTGGAGTTGGTTTAATAAAAAAATTATCAAAACCAATTAGTCACAAGTTTAAAAAAAACAAAAGTAATATAATATTAATTGGAAAAACATTCGGTCATCTTGAACAAAGTTGTTTTTTAAGAGAAAATTACTCAATAATTGAGGGTATGCCTCCTGAAATTAATCTTTTAAATGAAAAAAATAATGGAGAAAGTCTATTAAAATTAATTGATAAAGATTTAATTTTATCAGCTCATGATATATCTAATGGTGGATTAATCACTACGCTTTCTGAAATGGCTATGAGTTCAAATTTCGGAGCAAAAATTTTAAAACCAAAAAAATTAACAAATTTATTTAAATATTTCTTTGGAGAGGATCAGGCTAGATATATTATTGAAGTTGAAAATAACTGTTTATCTAAAGTTAAAAAGATACTTGCAGATGGAAATATTTACTTTGAAGAAATTGGAGTTACGCAAGAGGATAATTTTGAAATAGATGGTGATTTAAAGATTAGCACAAAAGAATTATTTGAAATAAATAATCAATGGTATAATAATTTCTAATGGCTCTACCTTTGGAAGAAATAAAAAAGCTAATAAAGGACTCTATTCCTGATGCTTCTATCGAAATAAAAGATTTAATGGGTGACAGTAATCATTATGCTGCGACTATTATATCAGCTAAATTTAATAATTTGAGTAAAATTGAGCAACACAAACTTGTATATAAATCTTTAAAAGGTAAAATGGGAAATGAATTACATGCTTTATCAATAACTACTAAAGGAAAATAATGGAAATAAATAAAAAAATTGAAAATTTGATTAATGAAAATGAAGTTTGTTTATTTATGAAAGGCACTCCAGATGCACCTCAATGCGGATTCTCTATGGCTGTTTCTAATGTTCTTAAACATTTGAATATTAAATTTCGAGGTATAAATGTCCTTGAAGATGAGAATTTAAGGCAAGGAATAAAAGATTATAGCGATTGGCCAACTATACCTCAACTTTACGTGAAAAAAGAATTTATAGGTGGCTGTGATATAGTAAAAGAAATGTTTGAAAAAGGTGAGTTAAAAAAACTTTTTGAAGAAAATAAAATAATTTAATTACCTAGAATAATATTCAATTACCAAATTTGGTTCCATTATAACCGGAAATGGAACTTCTGCAAATTTTGGAATTCTAACAAGTTTAGCAGTTTTGTTTTTGTTATCTAACTGAATATATTCAGGCACATCTCTTTCTTTACTTTGTAAAGACCCATCGATAATGGTTAATTTTTTTGATTTTTCTCTAACTTCAATCACGTCAGAACTATTTACAACATAACTTGCAATATTTACTCTTTTTTTATTTACTTTAATGTGACCATGATTAATCATTTGTCTTGCAGCGAAAACAGTAGGTGCAAATTTAGCTCTATATATAATTGTATCAAGTCTACTTTCAAGTAAAGCAATTAAGTTTTCCGTTGTATCACCTCTTTTAGACAGTGCTTTTCTGTAAATGTTTCTGAATTGTCTCTCATTTATGTTTCCATAATAAGCTTTTAACTTTTGTTTTGCTTGTAATTGAATTCCGTAATCTGTTGGCTTACCTTTTTTATTTTGGCCGTGCTGACCTGGTGGGTAAGCTCTTGAATTGAAAGGACTTTTCGGTCTTCCCCAAATATTTGCTTTAAGTCTTCGGTCAACTTTATGTTTAGATTTAAGTCTTTTAGTCATATTAAATTAATGTGTTTTATAAGCTTTACTAATGATTTGTCAATTAAGCTTTAATGTTATTTTTTACTCAATGTGCTTATAATACTAGCTAAAATCCTTATTTCTTTATCGTTTGGTTCTAATCTATAAATTAAATTATTTATATTTAATAGCATTGAGTGCTTTTTCTCCTTAGGGATAAAAAAATCTTTATTTTCTAAAAGTCTTGTTAAGTGAGCTAGTAAAGATGAGATTTTTGATTTAGATGAAATTTTTAAATCTAAGCCTTTATTTTTAATTTTTTTTTCATTTAATAATTTAAAAATTTCGTAACAAATAATAGTCAAAGAATGAGATAAATTTAGTGATTTAAATTTAGTTGATGTTGGAATTTGTAAAATAAAATTAGAAAATGATAAATCTTTATTAGACAAACCAGAGGCCTCGGGCCCAAACATCAAACCCAAATTTAGATTTTTTCTTTTAATTATTTTTTTAAATTCTTTAAGTGTTATATGTTTCTTGTTTATATCTCTACGTCTTGCACTTAAAGATATGACTAAATTGAAAGAATCTAGTGCATCTTCGATCTTATCAAATACTTTTGCTTTATTAATGATATCATACGCTCCAACAGATGTTGCTTTAGCTTTATGATTTGGAAAATTAATTTTAGGCTTTACAATGTGAAGTTTTGAGAAACCAAAATTTTTCATTGCTCTGGCACATGCACCTATATTTTCACCCAATTGCGGTTTTACTAGAACGAAACCAAATTTACTGCTCATTTAAATTAGCAGGAGCTTTTTCTTTATAAAGTTTATAATCCAAGCTATCAATTAATGCTTTAAATGAAGCTTCAATAATATTTGGAGATACACCAACTGTAAACCAACTTACACCTGTTTTATCAGTACTTTCAATTAAAACTCTTGTTGTTGCCTCAGTACCAGTATTCAGAATTCTAACTTTATAATCAAGTAACTTTAAATCTGAAAAAAAATTATAATATTTTGTTACTTTTTTAAAATTAGATCTGATCGCATTATCCAATGCATTTACAGGTCCATTACCATCACCGTGACACTCAATTTCTTTTCCATCTATCAAGAAAACTACTTTTGCTTTTGTTTGTATTTTGTCATATTTTGAAACATTCACATCGTAACTTTTTACTTTTAAATATTCAGGAACTTTACCTAATAGTCTATTAGCTAATAATTCAAATGAAGCATCAGCTCCATCATACGAATAACCGCTGAATTCTCTATCTTTTACCTCATCCAAAATTTTTTGGATTTTTGGATCTTTAGAGTCAATTTTAACTCCGTATTGTTCTAGTCTTGATAAAATATTTGATCTGCCAGCTTGATTTGAAACAATAATATTTCTGTGATTTCCAATTGTTTTTGGATCAATATGTTCGTAAGTTTTTGGATCTTTCTTCACTGCTGAAACGTGAAGACCTCCCTTGTGAGAAAAGGCTGAGGCACCAACATAAGCCATATTTTTATTAGGTTTTCTATTAAGTATTTCATCTAACAATCTTGAACATTCAGTTAATGAAGAAAGTTTTTCTTTTTTAATGTTTATTTCATACTTATCGCTAAAAGTTTTTTTTAAACATAAGTTTGGAATAATTGACATCAAATTTGCATTGCCACATCTCTCCCCTAAACCATTAATAGTTCCTTGAATATGCCTCACGCCGCTTTCAACTGCTGCTAAAGAATTAGCCACAGCATTTTCTGTATCGTTATGCGCATGAATTCCAAGATTGTTTCCAGGTATTATTTTTGAAACTTTTGTTACAATTTCTCTAATCTCATTCGGTAGTGTACCACCATTAGTATCACATAATACAACCCATCTAGCGCCATTATCGTAGGCTTGCTTTAAGCAGTCAATTGCATATTCTGGATTAGCTTTATAACCATCAAAAAAATGTTCTGCATCAAACAAAAATTCTTTTTTGTTTTTAATAAAATGTTTTGCTGTTTCTTTGATGTTTTCTAAATTTTCCTCTTTTTGAATTCCTAAAGCAACTTTTACATGAAAATCCCAAGATTTTCCTACCACACAAACTGCTGGTGTATTCGCATTCATTAAAGAAGCTAAACCGGGATCGTTATCTGCACTTCGACCAGTTTTTTTAGTCATACCAAAAGCGGTAAATAAAGTTTGTTGCATTTTGGGTGGGCTAGAAAAAAATTTTGTATCAACAGGATTTGCCCCGGGCCATCCTCCTTCTACATAATCAACACCTATGTCTGATAAGACTTTTGCTATTTTATTTTTATCTTCAATTGAAAAATCAACACCTTCTGTCTGAGCACCATCTCTTAAAGTGGTATCAAATATATATATTTTCTCTTTGCTCATTTAAATTTCCAAGTTGTCTTTTCTTTTTTATCTTCAATGATTACTCCTTTAATTAATAGTTCAGCTCTTATTTTATCAGCAAGTTTATAATCTCCTTTTTGTTTTGCGACCAATCTTTCTTTAATTTTTTTTTCAATAAATTCTTCTGAAATATCTTTATCTATTTTTTTTAATTCTTCCCACTCATTTTTTGTTAAATCAAATAAACCAATTAATTTACAAGCACTATTAAAAAATTTTTTACTTTTTTCATCACCTTTATTCGCGTTTGCATAAAGTTCGTGGATTTTAGCAATGAAACCAGGGGTATTTAGATCATCTAGTAACATGTCTATCTCTTTCAAAGGTATTTCTTCATTATTTTTTTCATACAATTGATACCATTTTTCAATGGTTGCTCTTTGGTTTTCTAAAAGTTTATTATTCCAATCTAATGGTTGACTGTAGTGAGCACTTAATAATGCTAATCTTACAACCTGACCGGAATATTTTTTAATTGCATCAGTTATTGAAATTATATTGCCTAAAGACTTTGACATCTTTTCTTTATTAATTGTTACAAATCCATTATGAACCCAATAATTTGCAAAGTTTTTCGTATTATTGTTGCAACAAGATTGGGCTATTTCATTTTCATGATGGGGAAAAATTAAATCAAGACCGCCGCCATGAATATCTAAATTTTTACCAAGGTATTTTTCACTCATTGCTGAACATTCGAGATGCCAGCCCGGTCTACCTCTTCCCCAAGGTGACTCCCAACCAGGGTCTTTTTCTTTTGAAGGCTTCCATAAAACAAAATCCATTGGATTTTTTTTTAGATCAGAAATTTCTATTCTGCTTCCTGCCTTTAACTCATCTAAATTTTTATTTGATAATTTTCCATAATCTTTAAATTTGCTTACAGCAAAAAAAACATGTTTTTTATTTTCGTAAGCAAATCCCTTTTTGATTAATGAAGATGTCATTTCAATCATTTCTTTTACATGTTCTGTGGCTTTTGGCTCTATCGTCGGTTTTAAACAGTTTAAACTTTTGCAATTTTCATGAAAAATTTTAATTACCCTTTTAGTAATATCATTTATATCTTCTTTATTACTTTGAGAAGCTTCTATTATCTTGTCATCTACGTCAGTAATATTTCTTACATACGTTACATTTGAATTATAGAGAACCTTTAAAACTCTAAATAAAACATCAAACACTACAAGAGTTCTTGCATTACCTACATGGGGACTTTCATATACAGTCGGGCCACAAGCATATAAAGAAATCTTTTTTATATTATTTGGCTTAAATACTTCTTTTTTTCTTGTTAGAGAATTTGTTAATTTTAAGCTATTCATTAAATGTGCATACCGGTATTGGATTCATCTTGTGTAAGTTTTTCTCTCTTATTTCTAAATATTTTTGATAGTTTGGGTCGTCTTTATTTTCCATAGCTTTCTCTAAATCTGCGTAACTCATTCCAAGTTGTTCAACATCGTTTCTTCCATCATCCCATAGACCATCAGTGGGTTGGGCATTAATTATTTCTTCCGACACACCGAGATGTCTGCCTAACTCCCACACTTGAGATTTGCTACAGTCAGCTATAGGGGAGATATCAACCCCACCATCACCATATTTAGTATAAAAACCAACGCCAAAATCTTCGACTTTGTTACCTGTTCCAACAACAATTCCATTATTTGCTGCTGCTACTTGATATAAAGTCGCCATTCTCAACCTTGCTCTTGAGTTTGCATATCCATGCTCATTATCAAATTTATTTAAAACTTGAGAAAATGAGTTAAAGATTTTATCCATCTCCAACAAATGGTGTTCAACATTCTTATATTTTTGTTTTAACCATTTAGCATGTGTCAAACTTAAATCATGTTGAGATTTAATTTGTTTAATTGGCATTGTTAACACAATTGTTTTTCTACCAGTGTTTGCACATAAAGTACTAACTACGGAAGAGTCAATTCCTCCAGATATTCCAACTATCAAAGATTTTGGCTTATAAGAAGCATTATTGCAATAGTTGTCTATCCAGTCGGTTATTACTTTAGCTCTTTCTTTTACATCCATAATTAATACCTTACCTCTCTTTTAAGGTTTGGTCTCAATAATTACAATAATTATTAAGACGCAGCTTGAATAATTTTATTTGATATTTTTGAATTTTTCTTAATTTCTTCAGAAATCAAGAAAGCTAACTCTAAAGCTTGATCTGCATTCAATCTTGGATCACAATGAGTTCTGTATCTGCTTGAGAGATCTTTCTCAGATATTTTTTGAGCTCCACCTGTACATTCAGTTACATCTTGACCAGTCATTTCGATATGTAGTCCACCAGCATAACTTTTTTCTGCATGACTAACTGCGAAGAAATTTTTTACTTCTTTAATAACATTTTCAAAAGGCCTAGTTTTAAATCCTGTAGCTGCTTTAATTGTATTTCCGTGCATAGGATCACAAGACCAAATAACTTTAAGACCTTCTTTTTTAATTGCTTGCATTAATTTTGGTAAATATTTTTGAACATTATCAGCCCCAAATCTTGAAATTAATGTTAATCTACCAGCATCGTTTTCTGGATTAAGAATGTTACATAAATTAATTAATTCTTCTGGTTTTAACGTTGGACCACATTTAAGACCTATGGGATTTTTTATACCTCTACAAAATTCTACGTGGGCACCGTCAGGTTGTCTTGTTCTATCACCTATCCAAACAAAATGTGCTGATGTATCGTGATATTCACCAGTTGTGGAGTCTACTCGAGTCATGGACTCCTCGAATGGTAAATGTAAAGCTTCGTGTGAAGTATAAAAGTTTACAGTTCTTAATCGTCTGTTGTTATCCGAATTAATTCCACAAGCTTCCATAAAAGCAAGCGCATCACTTATCTTATCTTCAATCTCTTTATATTTACCTTTAGTTTTATCTTTGATAAATCCTAAGTTCCACAAATGAACTTGACGAAGATCAGCGAATCCTCCTTGTGAAAAAGCTCTTAACAAATTTAATGTTGAAGCTGATTGAGAATAAGCTCTAAATAATCTTTTCGCATCTGGAATTCTAGCTTTTTCAGTAAATTCCATTCCATTAATATTATCGCCGAGATAACTTGGTAGTTCTTTACCATCTTTCTTTTCAGTTGGTGCGCTTCTTGGTTTCGAAAATTGTCCTGCGATCCTACCAACTTTTACAACAGGCACTGAGGCTGACGCCGTCAAGACCAAAGACATCTGTAGTAGAACTTTAAAAGTATCTCTTATATTATCAGGATGAAATTCAGCAAAACTTTCTGCACAATCCCCTCCTTGAAGTAAAAATGCTTTACCCTCAGCAACTTCTGCTAAAGACTTTTTTAGAGATCTAGACTCTCCAGCGAAAACTAAAGGAGGATATTTTTTAATTTTACTTAAAACTAAATTCAACTCCTCTTTATCCTGATAAACCGGCAAATGCTTAGCAGGAAATTTAGTCCAACTATTTAAATTCCATTTATTCATATTCAACTTGCGATATATATAGAGTATTGATTGAAAATATTCAATACTATATTGGCTTTATATTCACCTAAACGTTTCTACTTTACTGTTTAATGAAATAATTTTTAAATCAATGCTTAATTTTGGATATTTTTTCTTAAATATCTTTTTAATTTTGTAAAAAGAATTTTTGTGAATTTTTGTTTCATTGTTTTTTGAAAATTCTTTTTTACCATTAATTATTTTTGCTGCACCACAATCTCTATGATTAATTACTATTAGTTTTTTTATACTATGTAATTTAATTGAGGTATCAAAATTATCCCAAAAAACTTTGTGCCATTTTTTAAACTTTTTAGCAGTAACACCTATAGCTGATCCAGCTATTATAAAAGAGCTGTATTTTCCCGTTAGTTTCTTTTTTTTTAAGTAATTATAGACAATTGGCTGAAATCTTGGGTCAATACACGACAAAACCATAGCTTTGTTATTAGACTTCATTTTACTCAACTGTAACTGATTTTGCTAAGTTTCTAGGTTTGTCAACGTCACAGTTTTTTAATAAAGCAACATGATAAGCTAGCATTTGTAGTGGTAACGTTAATAGTACTGGTGATAAAAAATTATCAACATGTGGGACCCTTAATCCGAATCTTATATTCTCATTTAAAGACTCTTTTTTGTTATCAGTAATAAAAATTATTTTTCCTCCTCTAGCTATAACTTCTTGCATATTCGAAATTGTTTTTTCAAAGTATTTATCTTTTGGAGCGATGACTATTACTGGCAACCCTTCTTCAATTAAAGCCAAAGGCCCGTGTTTCATTTCACCAGCTGGATAACCTTCTGCGTGTAAGTAGGATAATTCTTTTAATTTTAATGCACCTTCTAAAGCTATTGGATAAGAAGACCCTCTTCCTAAAAACATCGATCCCTTAGCTGAAACAAACTCCTTAGCCATAAGTTGAATATTGCTCTCACTTTTTAAACATGTTTTAATTGCTTCAGGGAGTTTTTTTAAATTTATTATATTTTTTACATAATTATTTCCATCAATATCTTTCCTTATAAAAGCTAATTTTAAACAAAGGATATAAAGCACAGTGAGTTGACCCAAAAAAGCTTTAGTTGAAGCCACACCAATTTCTATACCTGCATGAATAGGTAAAACCCAATCAGAATTTCTTGCAATTGTACTCTCAATTACGTTTACTATAGAACAAGTTTTAACGTTATTTTTTTTACATATATCTAACGCTGCTGCAGTGTCAGCAGTTTCTCCTGATTGTGAAACAAAAATATATAAGTTATTGGAATTAAATTTTATTTTTCTGTATCTAAATTCAGATGCTATGTCAATTTCAACATCGATTGAAGTCAATTCCTCAAACCAATATTTAGCAGTTAAACATGAATTATAAGCTGTGCCACAACCTATTAAAATTATCTTATTTATTTTTTGTGGCTCTATAGGAAAATTAACAATATTAATATTTTTTTTAAGACTATCAACATATTCATCTATACAATTTTTAACTGTTAAAGGTTGCTCAACTATTTCCTTGATCATGAAATGTTTATACTCACCTTTGTCTGTTGAACCTTCATTTTCTGACATTGTAAGAATTTTTTTATTCACTTTTTTGAGTCTGGAGTCATAGAAACTTACCTCATCTTTAGTTAATACACATAATTCTCCGTCATCAAGATATGAAATTTTATTTGTCATAGATTTTAAAGCATATGAGTCTGAACCAATGTAATTTTCATTTTTTGAGTAGCCTACAGCCAATGGACTTCCTCTTCTTGCCCCAATGATAATATTTGAGAAATTTTTAAAAATTATTCCAAGTGCAAAACTTCCCTTTAATTTTTTTAATGTTTTAAACACAGATTCTAAAGGCTTGCTTGCCTTTAAAGCTTCAGTAATTAATAATGTTACTACCTCAGTGTCTGTCTGAGACTTGAATTTAATTCCTTTAGACTCAAGATCTTTTTTAATTTCATCAGAATTTTCTATTATACCATTGTGAACTACAGATACTTGTTCAGATGAATGTGGATGTGCATTTACTATGTTCGGAATTCCATGAGTTGCCCATCTAACATGCCCGATTCCAATATTTCCATTTGAGGGTGTTTTAAATAATATTTTTTCCAATTCCTCTACTCTTCCGGAACATTTTTTTTCATTAATAATGTTATCTTTCAAAGTTGCTAGGCCAGCTGAGTCATAACCTCTATACTCTAATTTTTTGAGAGAGTTTATTATATTTATTGAAACAGGTTTATTGCTAGCTATGCCAATTATTCCACACATTATTTTTGTTTCTTACTTTTATAATTTTTAACTTCAAGCTGAGAAGATCTTGTTAAAGCTAATGTTTTCTTTTTAACATTTTTAGTAATAACAGATCCTGCGCCTACCACACTATCTTTATCAATTTTAATTGGTGCAACCAATGAAGTATTTGACCCTATAAACACATTGTCAGATATATTTGTCTTAGATTTTTTTACACCATCATAGTTACAGGTAATTGTTCCTGCGCCAATATTAGAATTCATCCCAATCGATGCATCTCCAATATATGATAAATGATTAACTTTTGAATTTTTGTTTATATTTGATTTTTTTGTTTCTACAAAATTTCCAATTTTTGTATTTTCTTTTAAAATAGTACCCTCTCTTAGTCTTGCATAAGGACCTACCACAACATTTTTTTCTATTTTCGTTCCCTCTATATGACTAAAGGATTTTATAAGTGAGTTATTACCAATTTTAACTTTAGGTCCTAAAACCACATAAGGTTCAATAGTAACATTTTTTCCAAATGAAGTATCCTTAGATATGAAAATCGTCTCTGGAGCTATTAGATTCACACCTTTAGCCAAAGCTTTGTTTCTTAAAACTTCTTGAGAAAGCCGGTAAGCATTAGCTTTATTCAATTTATTATTTCTTTTCATTAAAAATTTCTTTACATTAATAATGTAACTGAAATAAGTCACAAAATATTTCTTTTTAATACTTTTAAAATGACTCAAATTTATACAATTCTTTTCGATTTAGATGGCACAATAGTCAATACTGCTCCAGATTTAATGGCGGCTCACAATTATGTTATGAAAAAATTTGGTCATGCTGAAAAAAAATTATCAGATATAAAGGCCTTGGCAGGTAAAGGTGCGTGGGTAATGATGCAAAGATCATTTAAAGAGGAAATAAAAGATGAAAAAATTAAAAAGGAAATGACAAAAGAGTTTCTTGATTATTATGCAAAAAATATCGATCAACACAGTCAACCATTAAAAGGATCAATTGAGTTTTTTAATTGGGCAAAAGAAAAAAATATTTCAATGGGTGTATGTACAAATAAACAAGAAAAATTAGCAATTGATCTTTTGAAGAAATTAGATATTTACAAATATTTTGAATACGTTGCTGGTTGTGACACCTTTTCATTCAATAAACCTGATCCTAGACATTTAACCGATGTAGTTGAAATCGTCGGTGGTGATTTAAAAAAAACAATTATGGTTGGAGATAGTGAAGTTGATGCCAATTCAGCTCATAATGCTAATTTACCATTTGTGTTAGTGAAAGATGGTTATACAGAGAAATCTGAAAAAGAAATTAAGCATGATGAATTAATAAGTGACTTCATCGGGTTTGATAAAATCATAGAGAAATATTTATGATAACTTTTGCATTGTTCTCAGCATTATCAGCTTTTTATTTTACAATGTTTTTTACGCCAGGTCCAAATAACGCGATGCTTACTGCATCGGGCATGAAGTTTGGTTTTATTAGAACATTGCCTCACTTAATAGGAATTCCTTTAGGCCATATTTTACAAATAGGTTTAACTTGTTTTGGTTTAGCAAATTTATTTTTACTTTATCCTCAAGTTCAATTTTATATGAAAATTTTATGCTTTATTTACTTAGTTTATTTAGGATGGAAAATGATTGGTTCATTTAGTATAGCTCAGAAAGAAACGGGTAGACCTTTAAAGTTTTACGAAGCTTCTTTATTTCAATTTATAAATCCAAAAGCTTGGTCGATTGCTGTTACAGTTGCCTCAGGTTTTTTTCCAACTGAAGAAAATATTTTTATAGGGGTTTCATTTGTAACAATTACTGCTGCAGTAATATGTTTTCCAACGATTAGTTTATGGGCTTTATTTGGGAGTGGTTTAAGAAGATTTGTAACTGATATCAAAATAAAAAAAACAATTGAATATTTGTTAGCTGTTTTATTAGTTATAACTGGACTATTTATACTATTTAAATAATCTTTGATTTTTAGATCTTGCTCTAATATAAATCCTTTCGGATGCATTTTACTAAAAAAACAGTTTCAGAAAAACGTTTAAACTTAATTAAGAATTTAAAATCAAAAAAACTATTAAGATTTCCCGGAGCATATAATCCTTTATGCGCGAAGCTGATTGCTGAAATAGGTTTTGATGGTGTTTATGTTTCAGGTGGAGTTATGTCAAATGATCTAGGTTTGCCTGACATTGGATTAACAACATTAGATCAAGTAAGCTATAGAAGTGGACAAATAGCAAGAGTTACTGATCTCCCAACAATTGTTGATATCGATACCGGTTTTGGAAATTGTAAAAAAACAATTGAAGTATTTGAAAATAAAGGTTTAGCAGGTTGCCATTTAGAAGATCAAGTAGCTGAAAAAAGGTGTGGCCATTTAGATAATAAAGAACTTGTTTCTAAAGAAGAAATGATAAAAAAAATTCAAGAGGCTGTTAAAGCAAGAAAAGATAAAAATTTTTTAATTATAGCTAGAACAGATGCTAATTCTGTTGAAGGATTAAATAAAACTTTAGAGAGGATTCAAGCTTATGAAGATGCTGGAGCTGATATGATTTTTCCTGAAGCCATGAAAGATGAAGGTGAATTTGAGAAAGTTAGAAAAGTAGCTAAAGGGTACTTGCTAGCTAATATGACTGAGTTTGGAAAATCTAAATTGTTAGATAAAAAACAATTAGAAAATTTAGGTTATAACCTTGTAATTTATCCTGTGAGCACACAACGTCTTGCAATGCAAAATGTAGAAATAGGTTTAAAATCTATATTTAATGATGGTCATCAAAACAATATTATTGACAAAATGCAGACTAGAAAAAGGTTGTACGAGTTAGTAGAATATGAGAAATACAATACTCCAGATAAAAAAATTACTGATTTTTCAACAGAGGGACATGAATAATGAGTGAAGAAATTAAAAAAGGATTACTTGGTATAGTTGTTGATGAAACGACGATTTCGCACGTAGTTCCTGAGTTAAGCGCACTTACATACAGAGGTTATACAGTTCAAGAACTTTGTGATAAATGTGATTTCGAGGAAGTTGCATATCTTGTTCTTAATGGTGAGCTTCCAAATAAAAGCCAGCTAAAAAAATTTATAAGACAAGAAAGATCTGAGAGAAAACTTTCAAAACAAATATTAAACGATATTAAAAAGATGCCAAAAAATGCTCATCCTATGGATGTCATTAGAACTTGTGTAAGTTTGATGGCATTAGAAGATAAAGATACCAAAGATAATTCTCCTAAAGCAAATATGAGAAAAGCAATGAGAATTTTTGCAAAAACTCCAACAGCTGTTGCTGCTTATTTTAGATCTAGAAAAGGTAAAAGCATAATTTCTCCTAGTAAAAATTTATCTTTTTCTGAAAACTTCTTTAAAATGATGTTTAACAAAGTTCCAGATAAAGAAATAGTAAGAGCATTTGATATTTCGCTAATTCTATATGCAGAACATAGTTTTAATGTTTCAACTTTTACTGCTAGAACAATTACATCGAGCTTATCAGATTTACACGGTGCTATCACTGGAGCCATAGCTTCCCTAAAAGGTCCATTACATGGTGGGGCAAATGAAGCTGTAATGCATATGATGAAAGAAATAGGAAAACCAGAAAAAGCTAAAGCTTGGATTGAAAACGCATTAGATAAAAAGAAAGTTGTAATGGGATTTGGTCACAGAGTTTATAGGACAGGAGACTCTAGGGTCCCCACGATGAAACATTATATGTTCAAAGTGGCTAAGCTTTTAAAAAAAGAAAAATATACAAGAATTTATGAAATTTTAGAAAAGGTTATGGTAGATAAAAAGAAAATATATCCTAATGTAGATTTCCCTTGTGGTCCAACTTATTACATGATGGGAATAGATATTGATTTTTATACACCAATTTTCGTTATGTCGCGAATAACTGGTTGGTCAGCACACATCATGGAACAACATGCTTCTAATAAATTAATTAGACCATTATCTAAATACAGAGGCGCTGAGGTAAGAGAAGTAATGTTGTTGAACCAAAGATAAATATGACTTTAACCAATTTACTTTTATTTTTAATTCTAGTTACTCTGGCCACATACACGTTTATGCCTTGGAAAGGTATAGATAAAGGTTCTTTGGTAAAAGTGGCATCTCAATGGTTTATGTGGGTAGCAGTATTTGCGTTCATAATTTTTTTATCCACTTTTTTTGGGATTGAAGTTTCTGGATAATAATTTTTTTCAACAAACAAGAATTTTAGATGGAGGTATGGGCCAAGAGCTTCTTAACCGAGGTGTGAAACCTTACGGAACTTTGTGGGGAGCTTCGGCATTGTATAAAAAAAAATACCATAAAATAGTTGTCAAAACTCATTCAGACTTCATTAAAGCCGGAGCAGAAATTATAGTAACGAATAGTTTTGGTAGCAGAAAACGAAGGCTTATAGAAAATGGTTTAGTAAAAGAATATAAAAACCTTAACGTTCTAGCAGGGAAATTGGCTAAAAAAGCTGTGGCAAAGTCTAAGAAAAAAGTTTTAATTGCTGGAAGTCTACCACCTCAAAATTTTACTTATTTTGCTGATCTTGGAAAAGATCTTAAGTTTATAAAAGAAAGTTTTAGATCCCAAGCAAAATATCTCAATCCATATGTGGATTTCTTTTATTTAGATGTAATGAGTAGCTGGAAAGAGTGTTCATTAGGTTTGAGTGCAATTAAAAAATTTAAGAAAAAAATTTTAGTCGGTATCCATATTAGGAGCAAAGGATTATTACCCTCAGGTGAAAAATTTATAAATGTTGCAAAAAAAGTTCAAAAACATAAGCCTATTGGAATTATGGCCTCTTGTGTTTCTTTTGAGGATTTAAATGAAGTGATGAAAGACGCAAAAAAACTTAAAGTCCCATTCGGGTTTAAGATAAATGCTTTTGAACATATTCCACCAGGTTGGAAACCAGATTCGAATAATCCCAAGGTTCAGCTTGGAAAAAGAAAAGATCTCACTCCCAAAAAGTTCCTTGAAATTTGTAAAAAATTAAAGAGCAAGGGAGCAAAAATCATTGGAGGATGTTGCGAAATTACTCCAAAACATATTAAAAAATTAAAGTCTTTAGTGTGATTTAATTATTTTTTGCGTAATTCTATCTAAAATAATTGCTAGAATTACAATTCCTGTTCCACCAATAACTGCAGAACCAACATCAAGTCTTCCTAAGGCTATATATACAGTTAAGCCTAGCCCTCCAGCTCCTATAAGCGCTGCAATTACTACCATCGACAATGCAAGCATCAATGTTTGATTAACTCCTGCCATTATAGTTTTTAAAGATAAAGGAATTTCAATTTTAATTAGTATTAAAAATTTCGTAAGTCCTAAACTTGATCCTGCCTCTTTAAATCCTTTACCAACTTGCCTTATTCCTAAATTTGTTAATCGAATAATTGGTGGTAAAGCAAATATAATTGTAGCAACTACACCAGGAGTTAAACCAACTCCAAAAAGCATAACTACAGGTATTAAATATACGAAACTTGGTATTGTTTGCATTATATCAAGTATTGGGCGTAAAATAATTTCAAAAGTATTACTTCTCGAGGCAACAATCCCAAGAGGAATTCCAATTAACATACAAAATAAAACAGCAGTAAAAATCATTGCTAGTGTTGTCATGCTTTCAGACCAAAGGTCAACAAGATCAATAAAAAGTAAACTTATAAATGAAAAAATTGCAAACTTTAAACCATTAGTTTTGAATGCAAAGAAAACAAATATAAAAAGTATTATCGGAAAAGGAATAAAATTTAAAAGAGAGTCTAAACTATTTAAAACGGTATCTATTGGTGCTGAAATCTTTTTAAAGAGTGGCCTTTGTTCGAACAGCCACTCTTTAATATTTCCCTCAATCCATTCACCTAATGGAATGTATATTTCGTAATCAGAAGGGGCTAATTTTAAACTCATTTAAAATTAACCTAATCCTTTACTTGATCCAGCTATCAAATGTACTTTGATTTGCTTTTATCCATTCATTAGCGTGTTTCTTAATTGCCTTCTCACTCTTTTCACCTTTATTCATTTTAAGGTTTTGAGCAGCAATGTCAGCTAAAGGAATTGATGCTTTTTTTAACATCTTTTCAACTTTAGGATTTGCTTTTAAAAAGTCAACGTTTGCAGCTGGTCTAATATCATCAGCTCCAAAACCTAAATTCACTTTAGATTTTGTTGCGTTCGGAACCTTCCCTGCTTTAGATCCGCTGTATGGAACTTCTATCCAAACTACGTCTTTACCAAGCTTTAATGTTCCAACTGTCCAGTTAGGTGTCCATGTATAAAACAACACTGACTTACCATTTTTATATTTTGAAATTACATCAGCCATAGATGCTGAGTAATCTGCCTTAACTGGATTAATAAATTCACCAAGACCAAGTTCATCAAAATGTTTTTGGATTACTTTTTCACATCCCCAACCTGGAGGGCAAGCAACCATGTCTGCTTTACCATCGCCATTAGAGTCCCAGTTTTTGGCATGTTTTTTAATATCCAAAACTGTTTTAATTCCAAACTTGTCAGCTGATTTTTTATCAATTAGGTATCCCTGTAATCCACCTTTTTTCATAACATGACCAACAGGTTTAACTTTACCTTTTGACTCTGAGATGTAACCATCATGTGTACCGAACCAACCATTAACCCATAAATCTACATCACCTGTCGCAGCTGCAACATAGAATACTTGGGGCTTCATAGTTTTTGGGCCTGATACTTTGTAACCCATTTTTTCTAAAGCTTGCTTGTAGACTTCAGCTTGAAAATAGCCTGTGTCCCAATCAGCCCTGCCCATCTTGATCTCGTTTGCAAACGCGACACTACTAATAGACATTGCTGTAATTATTGATACTAAATATTTTAAATATTTCATTTGTCCTCCTAATTTCCTCAATTTTTTTAACATGTATAGGATGATAATGTAACCGTAGTTCAACTAAAAAGTGAATTATGGAAGATATGCTTACGATTTCTTAAGATTAGCTTATTTTGTCTTTCATTTGCATTTTTTGCATAAACCAAAAAATTCTAAATTAAATCTTTTATACTTAGTTCCTTTTTTATCGTTAAAACTTGATAAATATTTTGAAAGTTTAACATCACTTATTTCATCGACCATTTCACAGCTTTCACAAATTGAAAATGCAGTAGCTTTTGAAATTTCACAATTTGAATTTCTGCATGCAACAAAAGCATTTTTACTCTCAATTTTATGAATTTTTCCAATCTCAATTAATTTATCTAAAGCTCGATAAATTTGTTGAGGGGCATTTATTCCTTTTTTTTGAACATTGAATAAAATGGAGTAAGCTTTTAAAGGTCCATTTGCTTTTTCAATAATATCTAAAACAATTTGTTGATTTCTAGAAAGTATTTGTGCTTGTCCCATAAATATAAACTAACAATTTAATATCATTTTTTCAATTCAGAAAATTTTTTAATCTTAATAAGTGTAAGACAAAATAAAACTAACGCTGCTGTTATTATTGATGGTCCTGAAGGAGTGTTAATTTGTAAAGATGAAAACAAACCAATTATTACTGATAACAAGCCACCTATAATTGATAACTTAACCATCTGCGTTGGATTGTTAGAAACGTTTCTTGCCATTGCAGCTGGCATAATTAACATACCTGTTATCAGTAGAAGACCTACAATTTTAATTGATATTGCAATTATCGCTGCTAATAAAACTGTAAAGATTGCGTTCACTTTATCAGGGTTCATGCCTTCAGCTTCAGCTAGTTCGTGATTAACAGTGGAAGCAAACAAAGGTTTCCAAATAAATTTCAATATTAATAAGATTAGTGCTCCACCGATCCAAATTATTAATAGATCTATTTCATTTACAGCTAAGATGTCACCAAATAACAATCCCATTATGTCAAATCGGATAGAGGTAAGAAAACCGATTACAACTAAACCAACTGCAAGAGATGAATGTGCTAATAAACCTAATAATGCATCTCCAGGAAGTTTTGTAGTTTTTTGAAGTTTTAAAAGTATCAGTGCGATTGCTGATGAAATTAAAAAAACAGAAAATGCTATATTTAATTCAAAAAAGAAAGCTATAGTCACACCAAGAAGTGCAGAGTGAGATAATGTATCACCAAAAAAAGATAATCTTCTCCAAATTATAAAACATCCAAGAGGTCCAGTAACTAATGCAATCCCAATTCCAGCAATTAAAGCTCTTATAAAAAAATCATCAAACATTTATTGTTTCCTTTTTATTGTTCCATCTGGTGAATGGGTGTGATCATGTTTGTGTTCATATACGGACAAAATTGTTGAAGCACGGTCTCCAAACAGTTCTTGATATTTATTATTGTTAGCTACAGATTGAGGTGTTCCAGAGCAACAAACGTGTCCATTCAGACAAACTACATAATCTGTGGAAGACATAACAACATGTAAATCATGAGATATTAATAAAATTCCGCAATTTAACTTTTCTGAGATTTCTTTTATTAATTCGTAAAGAGAGATTTCACCTTTAAAATCTACTCCTTGAACTGGTTCATCCAACACTAAAAGATCTGGATTTTTTGCAATTGCTCTTGCAATTAAAACTCTTTGAAATTCACCTCCAGATAAATTGCTTAAATTAATATTTTTAAGATGTTCAACTCCAGTCAATTTTAAAGCATTTACTATTTCTTCATTGCTTAAATTTTGTGTAAGTATCATAAAATCAACTACTCTTATTGGTAATGTCCAATCTATAGAAATCTTTTGAGGGACATATCCAACTTTTTCAGTAAATTTTAGAACTTTTCCTTCGATGTTCTTATAAATACCAAGAGCAATTTTTGCTGTTGTAGTTTTTCCTGAACCATTAGGTCCAATTAATGTTACGATTTCCCCCTTTTTTACTTCTAAGGAAACTCCCTTCACTAGCCATTTATCGTTTTTAAATAGACCAACATTTTCTACTTTAATTAATGTCTCTGAATTTAATTTATTCACAATATTAATCCTTGTAATAACATATGTTATATTATAACACTGTGTTACTTTATAACATATTATGAATAAAATACTTAAATTAATTTTTTCTGTATTCGTTGCACTTTTAGCAACCCTTTCAATATCTAAAGCTGAAGTGAAAGTTGTTGCATCAATTAAACCAGTACATTCCTTAGTTAGTTACGTTATGGATGGTGTTGGAAAACCTGATGTAATAGTTGATGGCTATAATTCTCCACATAATTTTAGTTTAAAACCCTCTCATGCAAAAATGATTGAAAATGCTGATTTAATTATTTGGGTTGGTGAAGATTTAGAGGCTTTCTTGGAAAAACCATTAAATACAATTGCTAAAAAAGCAGTAAATATTGAGATAATGGATTTGAGTGGAATTAAAAAACTTAAATTTAGAGAAAAAAACATATTTGAAGGTCATGACGATCACGGACATGGTCATAAAAAAAAAGAAAAACATGATGATCACGGCCACGGTCATAAAGAAGATAAACATGATGACCATGGACATAAAAAAAAAGATAAACACGATGATCACGGACATGAAGGACATGCTCACGGAGAACACGATCCACATGTTTGGTTAGATCCAATGAATGCTAAAGTGATTGTTAAAGAAATAGAAAAGCAATTAGTTAAATTAGATCCAAATAACAGTTCAAAATATAAAGCTAATTCTAAAAAGGCTCAGTCTGAATTAGATAATTTAACAACAAATATTAAAAAAGATCTAAAAGGTAATTTAAGATTTGTTGTTTTCCATGATGCTTATCAATATTTCGAAAATAGATTTGGTATTAAGGTTTTGGGAGCTTTAACAGTAAATCCAGATGTTTTACCAGGAGCTGAACAATTATCTGAAATTAGAGAAGTAATCGAACATGAGAAAGTTAATTGCCTTTTTTCAGAACCGCAGTTCAATCCAGCAATCATAAAATCAATAGCAAAAGATACAAAAATCAAAACTGGTGTTTTAGATCCGCTTGGCGCAACTTTAGATAAAGGCAAAGGCATGTACTCTGAATTATTACAGAGTATGTACGCATCTTTTAAAGGTTGTTAAGTAATTATTTCTGCAAACCTATTTTCTATTAAATCTAATTTAAGATTATTTTCTTTAGTAAAATCGTTTATTGCTTTTTCAACTTCGGGAATGTAACTCTCTTTACCGTAATCATCACATAAAATAACTTTTTTTTTACCCTTCATACTCTCATACAATATTTTGAGATCATTAATCACTGTTTGATAACTATGGCCGCCATCTAAAAAAATAAAATCAAAATTTTGAAGATCTAATTCTTTCAAAACTGTATTAGTATCGCCTGCAATTAATTTAATATTACCACTATATTTTTTTAAAAGTTTACTAACACTATCAATTGAATTTAAATTCTCTTTTAAAATATAGTTATAATAAATATTTTTTAGTGGATTTGAAAATTTTTGATCTTTTAAAAACTTTGGTTTAATCTCGTCCTTTTTTTCACTTTGATCACTACCAAATAAATCGACACCAATGTAACTAAAGTTTTTTCCATTTATCTTATATAAAAGATCGCAAATATTTCTTGCAGTTACGCCACAAAACACACCAATCTCTAAAACATTTTTTGGATTATGATTTGAGAGTCTTTCAAGAAAAATGTTACCCCATCTTCCTTTTAAGCCAGATTTTCTCCAATAACTTTTATATTTTAATTGCAAATACTAAGCAAATACCTCGCCCCATGTCCCTTTTGTAGAAGCTTTAGAATATTCTGTAGCTCTACCTTCAAAAAAGTTCATGTGCTCTACTCCGTTAAGCATAGTATCCAACCACGTTAATGGATTTTTCTTAACATCGTAAATAGGATTTAGACCTAATTGCTCTAATCTTCTATTTCCAATAAATCTAATATATTGTTTAACTTCTTCCGCTGTTAAACCTTGCATTGGACCCATTTGAAAAGCTAGATCAATAAAAGCATCTTCGTGATGGACTATAGTTTTGCATGCTTCATAGATTTCATTTTTTAATTTATCATTCCAGATTTGCGGCTCTTCTTTAACGAAATCTCTGAAAAGTCTAATCATTGAATTACAGTGCAATGTTTCATCTCTTACTGACCAAGTTACTATTTGGCCCATACCTTTCATTTTATTAAACCTTGGGAAGTTTAATAAAATTGCGAAACTTGCAAATAATTGTAATCCTTCTGTGAAAGCTGAGAACACTGCCATTGTCATTGCAATATTATGTTTTGATTTTACATCAAAGCCTTGCATGTAGTCGTATTTATCTTTCATTTCTTTATACTGTAAGAACGCTGAGTATTCTGTCTCTGGCATTCCGATAGTATCTAATAGATGAGAGTAAGCAGCAATATGAACTGTTTCCATTGCCGCAAAGGCTGTCATCATCATTAAAACTTCTGTAGGTTTAAATACTGTCGTGTAATGTCTTAAATAACAATTGTTAACTTCTACATCGGCTTGAGTAAAAAATCTAAAGATGTGTGTTAAAAGATTTTTTTCTTCAACCGATAAATTTTTTTGCCAATCTCTTACATCATCTCCTAGTGGCACTTCTTCTGGTAACCAATGAATTCTTTGTTGAGTTAACCAGGCGTCATAACACCATGGATATCTAAAGGGTTTATATACTGGATTTTCTACTAATAAGCCCATTTTATTAGGCTGGATTATTGTTGGTTTAGTTTTTTCTGCTACTGACATGATAAACACTCCTCATAGTTATTGCTTTCATTATTAGATTCTTGTTTTCCAGAGTAAACATTTTTTGTCACATCTGTTGAAGATCCATTATTTACATTTTCAGCTCTCTGGATTGATTTGGATCTACAGTAATAAAGGCTTTTCAGACCTTTTTTCCATGCTTGAAAATGAATTTCGTGAAGTGCTTTTTTATGTATATCCGCTGGAACAAAGATATTTACTGACTGTGCTTGTGAAATGTGGGGCGTTCTATCTGCTCCAAGTTCAACGATCCATCTTTGATCGATTTCAAAAGCAGTCTTAAAAGTATCTTTTTCGTTTGCTGTTAAGAAATTTAAATGTGATACAGATCCTTGATTGGTTGTTATTGTTGACCAAACTTCATCCGTATCCTTGTTATATTTTTGAAGTATCTTCTTTAAATATTTATTTCTAACGTTAAATGAACCTGAAAGTGTTTTATGAGTGTAGCTGTTAGCAGCAATGGGCTCTATTCCTGGAGAAGATCCACCACAAATGATTGATATGGAAGCTGTGGGTGCTATTGCAGTTTTGTTTGAAAATCTCTCCTTCATACCATATTCTGCTGCATCAGGACATGATCCTCTCTCGTCAGCTAAAGTCTTTGATGCTTCATCAACTTTCTCCTGAATATTTTTAAATATTTTTTTATTCCAAACTTTGCTCATTACTGATCCAAAAGGAATATTTTTTTGCTGGAAATATGAGTGTAATCCCATAACTCCAAGGCCTACACTTCTTTCTCTCATTGCTGAGTATTTTGCGTGGGCAAATTCATCAGGAGCTCTATTTATAAAATCGGTCATAACATTATCTAAAAATCTCATTACGTCTTCAACAAATTGCGGATCATCTTTCCACTCATCATAAGTGTCTAAGTTTAGCGATGACAAACAGCAGACTGCTGTCCTTTGATTTCCCTCATTGTCAATTCCTGTTGGTAATGTAATCTCACTGCAAAGATTAGATGTTTTAACTTTTAAACCAGCAAGTTTGTGATGCTGAGGAATTTGTCTGTTGACTGTATCAATATAAACAATGTAAGGCTCACCAGTTTCAATTCTTGCAGTTAATAATCTAATCCATAAATTTCTTGCAGGTATTGTAGATTGAACTGTACCATCGTAAGGACTTCTTAATGCCCACTGATCTCCTGTTTCCACAGCTCTCATAAATTCATCTGTGACTAATACTCCATGATGTAGGTTAAGAGATCTTCTGTTTACATCCCCACCTGTCGGTCTTCTCATTTCAATAAATTCTTCAATCTCAGGGTGGTCAATTTGTAAATAGCATGCTGCTGAACCTCTCCTTAGAGAACCTTGACTAATAGCTAAAGTTAAAGAATCCATAACTTTAATAAACGGGATTATCCCAGAAGTTTTTCCAACTTTACCAATCTTTTCACCAATAGATCTTAGATTGCCCCAATAACTTCCGATACCTCCACCTCTTGCTGCAAGCCATACATTTTCTTCCCAAAGATTTGTGATACCTTCTAAGCTGTCATTAGCTTCGTTTAAAAAGCATGAGATTGGTAAACCTCTTTCAGTCCCACCATTTGATAAAACTGGTGTCGCGGGCATGAACCATAAGTTACTTATGTAGTTATAAATTCTTTGTGCATGTAAATTGTCGTCTGCGTATACACTCGCTACTCTTGCAAATAAATCTTGGAAACTCTCATTCTGACCGAGGTATCTGTCTTTAAGAGTGGCTTTTCCAAAATCAGTTAAATTATCATCTTTAGATCTATCGATCTTAATTGTAATGCCTCTCTCATTTTGAAATAGTTCTGTCTCACCTGATAAAGAGAATAAATCAGGTTTTTTAGGGCCATTATTTCTTTGGTCATTTTGGTGCTTATGGCTTATACTGCCGACAGCTTTCTCTATTGCCAATGATACGTTTTTATTCATATTTTTACTTATTTACTTCGATTTATTAACAAAACAACTATATGTTGTGTCACAATATAGTTAATATACTATATAACATCTAAATCAATAGAACATTATAAGAACATTTAAATAATTTTGCAAGTGGAAAGTTTTGTTAATAAACATTTAATAACAAAAGCCCTTATTCTTTAGTATTTATAGTTCATGAAAATCAATCCGAACGGTTTTAGAGAGTATGACGCTAGATGGCTTTATGAAAAAGACATCGATTTAGATGGAATCACTGATTTAGGAAAAGGATTAGGATCTCAAATAATCAAACATACGAATAAAACAAATCCAAGAGTGATTGTTGGTCATGATTTTAGATCTTACAGTGAGGATATTAAGAAAGCATTAACTAATGGCTTAACCTCAACTGGCTGTAATGTTGAAGATATAGGCTTATCATTATCACCTACTGTTTACTTTGCACAATTCAATTTAAACTCTGATGCCATAGCGATGGTTACTGCTAGCCATAATGAAAATGGTTGGACTGGAGTAAAAATGGGTATCAAAAAAGGGTTAACCCATGCGCCTGAAGAAATGAGTGAATTAAAAAATATCACCTTAAATAAAAAATTTGTTAATGGAAAAGGTTCAATAAAGAAAATAGATAATTTTAAAAAGATTTATTCTAAAGATTTAATAGAAAAAAATAAAATTAGTAAGAAAATTAAAGCCGTTGTTGCTTGTGGAAATGGAACAGCGGGAGTTTTTGCTCCTGAAATCCTTAGAGGTATAGGTTGCGAGGTTATAGAATTAGATTGTAATCTAGACTGGTCTTTTCCAAAATATAATCCTAACCCTGAAGATCTTGAAATGCTTCATGCAATAGCAAAAGAAGTAAAAGATAACAATGCTGATGTTGGATTTGGTTTTGATGGTGATGGTGATAGGTGTGGAGTGATTGATAATAATGGAAATGAAATATACTCTGATAAAATAGGATTATTAATTGCTAGAAACTTAGCATCCAAACATCAAAAATCAAAATTTGTTGTTGATGTAAAATCGACTGGTCTTTACGCTAAAGATAAAGTGCTTTTAGAAAATAATTGTGAGACAATTTATTGGAAGACTGGACACTCGCATATTAAAAGAAAAGTTAATCTAGAAAAAGCTTTAGCAGGATTTGAAAAAAGTGGTCATTTCTTTTTTAATCAACCTTTAGGGCATGGATATGATGATGGAATAAATTCAGCAATACAAGTTTGTCATTTATTAACTAATCAAAACAAAAAGATGAGTGAAATCATTAACGAGCTACCCAAAACATATCAATCTCCAACTATGGCTCCATTCTGTAAGGATGAAGAGAAGTATAAAGTGGTAGATGAAATGGTAAAGAAAGTGAAAGATTTAAAAAAGCAGAATATTAAAATAGACAATCAATCAATCACGGAAGTTTTGACTGTAAATGGAGTAAGATTTTCTTTAACAGACGGATCTTGGGGTTTAATTAGAGCCTCATCAAATAAACCCTCTCTCGTCGTAGTTACTGAAAGCCCTACTTCAAACGAGAGAAAGAAAAATATTTTTTACTTCATAGATAAATTATTACAAGGAACTGGAAAAATTGGTGAATACGATCAAAAAATTTAAAGATTAAAATACTCGTATAAAAATTTTGTTCCAATAACGATTAAAAACAGTCCAAAATATTTCGTCATCTTTTTTTTATTAATTCTATGACTAGCTTTTGCTCCTAGCCTTGCCATAAATGCTGTAATCGGGAAGAATATTAAAAAAGCAGGAATATTTAAAAATCCAATACTTAAAGGTAAATTAGCATTTAAAAAATTACCTGAAAAAAGAAAACCAATTGTACCAAATAAAGCTATTATAAAACCAATAGCAGCCGCACTTCCTATCGCTTTATTAATTGGATAACCAAAAAACTTTAAAATCGGAACATTCATGACTGCACCACCTATACCCATAGGGGCTGAAACAAAACCAGTAATTATTCCTGATATTATTTTAGCTGGTAAACCCATTTTAATTGAAAGATCTGTCTCTTTCTCTTTTAGAAATAATAAATAGAAAGCAAGAATAAAAACAACAATGGTAAAAAATAATATTAAAGGTTTTGTTTTTAAACCAGCAGCTAAAATAGTACCAAGTATCACTCCAATAATAACAAATACTCCATAACCTTTCACTACACTAAAATCGACTGCATTATGCTGATGATGAGTTAAAACTGAAACAATAGATGTTGGAATTATTATTCCAAATGAAGTTCCCACAGCTAAATGCATTAGATACTCTTGCTCGATACCAGCTGCACCAAAAATATAAAACAGAATTGGCACAGTGATTAACCCTCCCCCAATACCGAATAAACCTGCAGCAAACCCGGCGGGGATAGCTGTGATGACCATTATTACAATTAGATAAAGAGTTTCTGTTTGAAAAAGAATATCCAAAATTATCTTTCTAAAGATACAGGATTTGTTTTTCTAACCTGGTCCATTATATGATTTACTTTTTGAAGATCAGCATCTCTAATGCACATATTTTTAGAAAGATATTGTTTCCATGTTCTAGAACCATTTTGTCCGTGAAATAATCCAACAGTGTGTCTCATTATATGATTTAATTGTACACCTTTTGAGGTTTCTTCTTGGATGTATGGAATTAATTTTTCCATGACTTCACTTCTTGTAGGAACATTTTTATTGTTAAAAATATTTCTTTCAATGTCAGCTAAAAAATATGGTGAATGGTAAATGGCTCTCCCAATCATAGCACCATCTACTTTTAATAAATGTTGTTTTATATCTGCTATAGTTTTTATCCCTCCATTAATAATTATTTCATTATTTTTAAAATATTCTTTTAGTTTATAAACAAATTCATATTTAAGCGGTGGAATATTTAAATTTTCTTTTGGGCTTAATTTTTTTAGTAAGGCTTTTCTTGCATGGATAATAAATTTTTTTGATCCTGCATCTTTTGTTGTTTGAATAAAAGATTTTAAAAACTCAAAATTTTCAACATCATTGTAACCAATTCTTGTTTTAATTGTTACTGGTAGCTTTGTAGCTTTAGACATCGCTTCAATGCATTTTGCTACAAGATCTGGTTCTTGCATTAAACAAGCGCCAAATTTATTTTTTTGAACTTTTTTACTAGGGCAACCTAAGTTCAAATTAATTTCTTTATATCCGTAATCTTCTGAAATTTTACAAGCCTCAGCAAGTTCATCAGGATTTGAACCACCAACTTGTAAAGTAACAGGATTAGAAATTTTTTTAAAAGATAATAATTTATCTCTATCCCCTCTTATGATTGCATTAGCTACAATCATTTCAGAATATAAATGAATATTTTTACTGATAAGACTTAAAAAATATATTTCATGTTTATCAGTGCAATCCATCATTGGTGCAACTGAAACAGTTTTTTTCATGATTTACTCTGATTTGTTTTCTTCTGCAGGAGCTTCGTCACTAAGTTCAAGTGGGGACTCTTCTATGTCTAAGTTTTCCTCTTTAATCTCGGGCTGTTCTGCTTTTAATTCTGATAGAGCCTCATCAGCTAAACTCGGTTTTTTAACTTCAGGAATTCTTCTAGTCCTTTTTGAAGGTAAAATTGCAACTCCACTTTTTGATACTTGCCCTTTATATAAATTCTCAAAATCATCGTTTGTTTCTTCTTCAATATCCTCTTGAACTTCTACTTCATCGGGTTCTTTTCTTAATCTTTTAATTGCACTAGCTTCAATTTCTTTTACATCGATTTTACCATCACCGATTTCTCTTAATGAAATAATAGTTCGCTTATCATTATCTTCTTCAACGAGCATTGGAGATCCAGCGTTTAATTGAACTGTTCGTTCTTTAGCTAAAAGTACTAGATCATATTGATTATCAACTTTTTCTAAGCAGTCTTCTACGGTAACTCTTGCCATAATGTTCGTTGTTTATTCAATTAAATTTAATAAATCAAGCTTAATTTGATATCCTTACGGGTTCAATTGTTTTTCTAATTAAAATTAATAAAGATAATGAAATTACTATGTAAGCCGCCCCTACAAAAGCTATATTTTCTATAGAAAATCCTTTGTCAATTAATATGCCAAAAACTGCTGTGCCAAAAGCAGTAGAAAAAACCATAAATGCAGTTGTTAAGGCTTTTATACTTCCAATATATTTAACACCATAAATCTCCGCCCAAGTTGAAGAACCTAGAATATTTGCTAATCCATTGGAAACCCCTATTAAACCAAGAAAAATGTAAGCAAATATTTCATTTTTAAAATAAAATAAAGTAATCATGGCAAATAATAATGGGATATTCATGTATAAAATAAGTTTACGTCCTGAAAACTTATCAACCAAAAAACCTGAAACAAATAGAGTAGCTATAGATGTTATTGAATAAACCATAAATGCCTTTGGAATAGTGTAAACTGCCCATAATTTTGAGTCAGAAATAAAAGATTGATAAACAAAAACTCCTGTTGCAATCCAAGGCATCGCAAGCATGTTTAATGAGACAATGTAAAATCTATAATCTTTTAACACATCTCTTCTTTTCCAACTTTTTATTCTAAGTTTTTTATTGTTAGAATTTGGATCAGCTTCTCTAGAGTCCAATTGTATTGATTTAATAGTATTTAAAATTACTAAAGGTAAAAATAAAATAATTAATATTGCGATTCCCTGCCACACGGTTCTCCAAGAATAGATAAGAAAAAAATAAGTTATAAGAACTGGTAAAATAAATTCTGCAGTAGATAAACCAAACCAAATTGTACTTAAGGCTTTTCCTCTAGATTTTTCGAAAAATCTTGAAATTGTTGTAGTTGAAGTATGACTCATTAAACCTTGTCCAGAAAATCTCATTAAGAAAATCCCAATCGCTAAAAAGTAAATACTATTTATAAATGAAAAAAATAATGAAGAAGCAAATAATAATATAACTACAAAAAGTGAATAATTTAAAATTCTGAAATCATCTATTTTTTTTCCAACCCAAATTAGAAGTAAACTTGACAAAATAGTTGCCGTTGCATAGATGCTACCGAATTGTCCGTGAGTAATACTAAGTTCATTTCTTATCGGTGCGTTAAACAATCCCAAAAAAAAGCTCTGTCCAAAACTAGAAAAAAATGTAAATATAAATCCGAATATAATTACTTTTTTATTTAACGTGAGGTTAATCATTAATGAGTTGTAAAGTTTCTTTCATAGGTCTTGGTGTTATGGGTTATCCCATGGCTGGTTATATATCAAAAGCTGGTCACAATGTAACCGTTTATAATCGTACAAAAACAAAAGCTGAAAAGTGGATTAAGGAATATGAAGGTAAGGTAGCAAACTCTCCGATGGATGCTGCAAAAGATAGCGACTTTATTTTTACATGTGTTGGAAACGATAATGATTTAAGAGAAGTTACTTTAGGAGATAAAGGATTATTTAAAACTGCAAAAAAAGGTTCAATCTACATAGATAATACAACTGCCTCGGCCAATATCGCTAGAGAATTATATAAAGAAGCAAAAGCAAAAGGGTTTGATTTCTTAGATGCTCCTATTTCAGGCGGCCAAGCTGGAGCTGAAGGTGGAATTTTGACTGTAATGGTTGGTGGCGACGAAGCTCCTTTTAAAAAAGCTGAACCAGTTATTGATTGTTATAGTAAAAAAATTAAATTACTTGGTCCATCTGGAAGTGGTCAGTTAACTAAAATGGTTAATCAAATCTGTATTGCAGGGCTCGTTCAGGGATTGTCAGAAGCAATTAATTTTGGAATGAATGCAGGATTAAATATGAATGATGTGATAGAAGTAATATCTAAAGGTGCTGCCCAATCATGGCAAATGGATAATAGACATAAAACAATGATTGAAGATAAATTTGATTATGGTTTTGCAGTTGACTGGATGAGAAAAGATTTAAAAATAGCAATGGATGAAGCTAAGAAAAATAATTCTCCATTACCTATCACAAAAGTAATTGATGAATATTATGCTGAAGTACAAAAAATGGGTGGTAAAAGATGGGATACTTCAAGCTTAATAAAAAGATTTAGAAAATAAATCGTGTCACAAGAAGTTGTAAGTTATTACGAAGATTTCAATGAAATTGAAAAAAAGATTTGGAGTCTATTAACTAACGCAGTTACTGATAGATCCTCTGAGTTTAGAACTCCTGTATTTATTTGTGGTAATGATAAAGATTTAGATGGTAGAGTTGTTGTATTAAGAAAAGCTGATCAAAGAAATAACTTTATTCAATATCACAGCGATATCAGGTCGTCAAAAATAGATAAAATAAAAAAAAATTCAAAATGCTCAATATTGTTTTATGGTAAACAAGAGAAAATTCAACTTCGACTTAAAACAGAATGTAAAGTTCATTTTAACGATGATATTGCAAAAGAGTCTTGGGATAAAACAGGTCATATCAGTAGAAAATGCTATCTCGTTACTAATGGACCAGGTACAGAGTCTGATAATCCAACTTCTGGATTAGATAGTAAATTTGATAATTTCGATTATACAAAAGAGGAAAGTGAAGAAGGTTATAAAAACTTTTGTGTTATAAGATGTAAAGTCAAAAGTATTGAGTGGTTATATTTAGCTGCTAAAGGTCACCGAAGAGCTTTTTTTGATTTAGCGAAAAATAAGAAGAATTGGTTAGTCCCCTAAAAAATTATATTTTATACTTTTTAAAATTTTCAACATAATCTTTAGCATTTTCTTTTATATGTTCTATTTCCTCGTCAGTTACTTGTCTTACTACTTTGCCAGGACTTCCAAGGACTAATGATCTTTCTGGTATTATTTTATTTTCTGTAACCAACGCATTTGCACCAATGATACAATTTTTTCCAATTTTAGTTTTATTTAATATTGTAGAACCAATTCCAATTAAACAGTCGTCTGCAATTTCACACCCGTGAAGCATAACCATATGCCCTACTGTAACTCCTTTACCAACAATCGTTGGACAACCCGGATCAGTATGAATAACGCTTCCGTCTTGTACGTTTGAATTTTCGCCAATTATAATTGGTTCAAGGTCTCCTCTTAAAGTTGTATTGAACCAAATATTAGAGTTTTTTTTAAGTTCTACTTTTCCAATAATAACAGAATTTGGTGCTACCCAACTACCTGGATCTATTTTTGGAGTATGGCCCTCAAAATCGTAAATCATAATATTGCTGTAATGTAATATTAATTAATTTATAGTACATTATGGCATTAACTAAAACCCCGGTTTGTGATTTTGGAAAAAAAGCTGAGGATTTCAAACTTAAATCAATCAATAATAAAGTAACGACTTTAAACGATATTAAAGGTGAAAAAGCCACCCTGATAATGTTTATATGCAATCATTGTCCCTACGTAAAAGCAATTATCAAAGATTTGGCTAGAGATTGTAACGAATTAAGAAATGATGGAATAAGTGCTGTAGCTATTATGTCAAATGATACTAAAAATTATCCTGAAGATTCTTTTGAAAACATGATTAAATTTGCTGAAAAAAACAATTTTGGAAACATGAACTATTTATTTGATGAAACACAAGAAATTGCAAAAAAATATGGAGCAGTATGCACGCCTGATTTTTTCGGTTACAATAAAAATTTAGAACTTCAATACAGAGGAAGATTTAGAGAGTTAAAAGATTTAAAACCAATAAATATTGGTGATAGTGACTTAAAAATAGCAATGAAAATGGTGGCGCAAACGCAAAAAGGTCCTGATAAACAAATTCCAAGTATGGGCTGTAACATAAAGTGGTTTAATTAATGTTTTTAGTGTCTACTAGAAATTTTCCCCCTGAGCTTGGTGGAATGCAAAACCTTATGGAAGGTTTATCCAGCGCGCTTTTAAATCATGGTCCAGTAAAAGTTTTTGCGGAGACTCACGATGGAGATAAAAGTTATGATCAAAACTCAAAATTAAATATAGAAAGAGTGTCAGGATTTAAAATTTTCCGTAAATATAGAAAAGCAAACCTAGTAAAAGAATTTTTAACATCTAACAAAGTAAGGGCCTCTTTTTTTGATCATTGGAAAAGTATCGAAAATATTGAAAAAAATTTATTAAAAAAAACTAAATCATTTTGCTTAATTCATTCAAAGGAAATTAACCATCCAGTAGGATCGTCATTAAATAAAAGAGTATTAACTGCTTTAGCTAAAGCAGACCATGTTATAGCTAATTCAAAATTTACAAAAGAGTTTGCAGTGAAGCTGGGTATTCAAAATATCACTGTAATCAATCCAGGTTGCAATTACCCTATTCCTATTAATGAAGAGGCAAAAGAATTTGCAAAAAAAATATACGGAAATACATCGCCTAAGTTAATTACTATTTCAAGATTAGACGGAAGAAAAAGTCATCAAAACGTTATGATGACTGTAAAAAATCTTTTACCTAAATTTCCAAGTTTAAAATATGTTTCAGTAGGAGATGGTGATGAGAAAAAAAATCTTTTAAAACTTAGAAAAGAACTTGGCCTAGAGAATAATGTTGAGTTAATCTTTAAATCTACAGAACAAGAAAAAGTAGCTCTTCTAGAACAATCAAATGTTTTTGTAATGCCCTCTGTAATTTATAAAAAATCTGTAGAGGGTTTTGGTATTACATATATTGAAGCCGCGTCATACGGGAAACCATCAATTGGTGGAATTTATGGTGGCGAGGGAGATGCAATTAAAAGTGGACAAACTGGTTATCTATGTAATGGAAATGATTTAAATGCAATTTACGATACTTTGCTTAAAACTTTAGCTAACGATCATTATTTAGTGCTTGGAGCTAATGCTTTAGAATTTTCAA
>CACODU010000003.1 GCA_902626045.1 uncultured Pelagibacteraceae bacterium | reverse complement strand
TTGGGATGTAAGCACCTGAAAGTTTAACATTTCCAAAGTTTTTAGACAAAACTTTGCACCAATTGTCTACCTGTTTTGGTTTTTTTTCTTTACTTCCAACTTGTGCAGTAATCACTCCACCCCTTTTGAGAATTCTTTTAAGACCCTTCATATTTTTGCTTGCTAAATCAATACAATATTGATCATCGTTTAAATCAACAAAAATTTTATCGTATTTTGAATCTTCTATTTCTTTTATGCTTTTAAATGCATCTCCCCAGAAAGTTTTTATCTTATTACTTTTTTTTACTTTTGAGCAAACTTTAGGCAAATGACGATAACACACATCTACTATTTCGGGGTCAAGTTCAAACCAGTCAATATAATTTGAGTTATTTTCTAAACATGCACGAGCTACCCCGCCGTCTCCTCCTCCGATTATTGCTACATTATTGTTCCTTTTGCTTAAATCGTAACTTGATTTAAAGAAGTTAGAGCTATAAATTTTTTCATCTTTTTCTGCAACTTGAATTTCATGATCGATAAATAATGCATGGCCGAACTCTTCGAGATCCATAACTTCAACAAATTGACCTACTTTAGATGTAAATTTTTCTAAAACGTCTTTAACAACGTAAAATTTTTTTTGACCCGGAGTGCTATAAATATCATCGTAAAGACCTATGCTGCTTCTATCAAAAGCGTTAGTAACAACTCTTTTATGCTCAATTTCGTTTCTTAATATTTTTAAAGCAACTTTTGGATTTACTTTGCCACAAGTGAAGAAATCAAAACTAATCACACCTCTCTCAGGAAAGGTATGAAAACTAAAATGGCTTTCTGATAATAATGCAACTAATGTAAAACCTTGGGGTTCAAATCTATGTGATGCTACATTTAATATTTCGACTTTAGCAGCTTTTGCAATTTTATAGATTACTTTTTCGTAAAATTCGGGTGAATAATCTTTTTTTACACCTAAAAAATCGATGGTAATGTGCTCACCAACTTTAATCATTAAAAACTATCCTTTTTTATAATTTTTAAATTTTCCTAAGACTATCTTCATTTCTTTTTTTGAAAGAATCTTAGGTATTCCAATTCTTAGGGCATTTATATATTGATGGCAAATATTTTCGATCTCTTGGGCAAGCTCAAAAGTTTTTTTCAAATTTTCTCCGAACGCAACTTGACCGTGATTAGCAATTAAACATGCTGATCTATTTTTTAGAGCTTTGATTATATTTCTAGAAAGATTTTTAGTACCAAAAGTAGCATATTTACTGCATTTAATGTCCTCACCTCCAGCTACTGCAACCATGTAGTGAAAAGCTGGAATACTTTTTTGATGAGTTGAAACTGCAGTTGCACAAATAGAATGCGCGTGAACAATTGCCTTGGCCTCTTTTTTATTCACATATATATCTTGATGAAACCTCCACTCTGAAGATGGCTTACCTTTTTTTTTATCGTAAATACCCTCAAGCGAAACAAAGATAATATCATTAGGTTTAAGAGAGCTATATTCTCTTCCGGATGGAGTGATATAAAATCCGTTAACTCCTTTTTCTTTTACTCTTACTGAAATATTTCCTGATCTTAAAGCAGACAAATTAGTTATATTTAATTTTTTGGAATATTTTATTACTTCAGCTTTAATTTTGCTCACTTAAATAAACCTTTCAAACCCTTTTCAGATGCTTCACAAATTCCTTTTTCTGTGATTAGGCCCGTAACTAATTTAGCAGGTGTAACGTCGAAGGCTAAGTTTAAAGACTTACTTTTTTGGGGGTAAATTCTTACTTTTTTAATTTTATTATTTTCATCAATTCCCTCAACATGAGATAGTTCCTCTGAATTTCTTTCTTCTATGGGAATTTGTTTGTGGTCTTTAATACTCCAGTCTATAGTTGAACTGGGTAAAGCAACATAAAAAGGAACATTATTATCTTTTGCAGATAATGCTTTTAAATATGTTCCAATTTTATTACACACGTCACCATTGGATAAAGTTCTATCAGTTCCAACAATGCACATATCTACTTGTCCTCTTTGCATTAAAATTCCACCTGCATTATCAGTTATTACAGTATTTGAAATTCCCTCCTCATTTAGTTCATAAGATGTTAAGTTAGCCCCTTGATTTCTAGGTCTAGTTTCGTCAACCCAAACATGAACTTTAATTCCTTTTTGATGAGCATGATAAATCGGCGAGGTAGCAGTTCCCCAATCTATTGTTGCTAACCATCCTGCATTGCAGTGAGTCAATATATTGACTGTACCTTTTTTTTTGGCATAAATTTCCTCAATAATTTTAAGACCATTCAAACCGATATTTTTGCAGAACTTTTCATCCTCATCTTTTATAGCCTTCGCTTCATCTAAAGCTATTTTCAAAATGTCTTTCTCATTAATACCATTTAATTTTTTTATCATTCTATCAACAGCCCACTTTAGATTAATTGCAGTAGGTCTGGAGGCAATTAATTCTTCACTAGATTTTTTTAAAAAAGATAAATCATTATTCTCAATTATGGATAAAACCAAGCCATAAGCAGCTGTTGCACCAATTAATGGAGCACCTCTTACCTCCATTGTTTTAATTGCATTAATTGAATCTTTTACTGTTTTTAAATCTTTAATTACAAATTTATGCGGAAGTTTTGTTTGATCTATGATTTTTACCAAATTATTTTCAAACCAAATTGTTTTGTAAGATTTCCCATCTATTTTCATTTGCTTTTTTCCATTTTTCTTAATCTTTTTCTTAAACTCGGAGTTAAAGAATCAAACCATTTTTTTTCTTGCCCTGATTTAGGTAACACTTCTCCATATTCAATCATTTGGTCTGGTGACAAATCCTCTAAATAAACCCAAACAAAGTCTTTTTTTAAGTTAGTATTCTTAATTAAAATTTTTCTAAGCCCTAAAATTAATTTTTTTTTTACTTCTAAGGTACGCCCAGCTCTAATTTGACCGTTTAAAAAAATTTCTTTTGTATTAACTAATTTACCACCCATGAAATGAGAATTTTTTTCATTTTTTTGAAATATTACTTGAGCAAAAAAAGTATTTGCGCCTGTGTATTTACTATGAGTATTTGAAATATCATTTGCTAGTAAATTTTTTTGTTTTTGAGAGAGATTAAAATTTGAATATTTTACAGTATATGTTGGCATTTCAGATTATTTTTTTATATTCAGAACTCTTCCAGCAATATTTTGTAATTTCTTAATTGTCTTTTTTGTTCTAGATTTTGGGTCTGTTATGATTGCAACATTTAAACAATTGTTAGCAGGATCTTTTTCCACAGAATATTCTTTAAAAGTTTTTATGATTTCTTTAATCATACTTTGTGCATTAGCTGCATTTTTCATTAATGTTTGAATTACCATATTTACATCCACCTCATCGTGGTCAGGATGCCAACAATCATAATCAGTAACCATTGCAACAGGGCAGTATCGTATCTCTGCTTCTCTCGCTAATTTAGCTTCAGGCATGTTAGTCATACCAATTACATCTGCTTTCCAAGATCTATATAAATTTGACTCTGCCAAAGTAGAAAATTGGGGACCTTCCATAACCACATAAATTCCTCCAACCTGGTGACTTATATTCAATTTCTTTAATGCAGCTTCACAACAATTTGCAAGTCCAGAACTCGTTGGTTTTGCCATTGAAACATGTGCAACAATTTCCTCATCAAAAAATGTTTTTATTCTTGAAAATGTACGATCTATAAATTGATCAACAATCACAAATTTTCCTGGCTCTAAATTTTCTTTCAATGATCCAACTGCTGACACTGAGATTATATCTGTAACTCCTAGCTGTTTCATAGCATCGATATTCGCTCTAAAATTAATATTTGAGGGGTTAACTTTATGACCTCTAGAATGTCTTGGTAAAAAACAAATTTCTTCTCTTTCAAAACCAGCTATTAAGATTTCATCAGAGGGTTTTCCCCAAGGAGTGTTAACTTTTTTCCATTTTGTTTTTTTAAAACCTTCCATTTTATAAAGTCCACTACCACCAATTATCCCGAGCTTTCTTTTTTTCATCATTTAATTATTAAAGCTTTTTTGTTAGAACTTGAAGCAAATTATGGATTTAAAAAAACATATTCGTTCCATTCCTGACTATCCTAAAAAGGGAATTTTATTCAGAGACATAACAACTCTTATTAAAGATGCCAAAGCCTTCAAATATACAAATGATAAAATTATTGAATTAGCAAAAAAAATTGACTTTGATAAAGTGGCTGCAATTGAGTCTAGGGGATTTGTATTTGCTTCTACTGTTTCTTATAAATTAGAAAAACCTTTTGTGCTTCTTAGAAAAAAAAACAAACTTCCAGCAGAGGTACATTCGATAGACTTTGAGCTTGAGTATGGCACGGCTACAATTGAAATTCATAAAGACTCTATAGAAAAAGGAGAAAAAGTTTTAATTATTGACGATTTGATTGCTACGGGAGGAACTGCTGAAGCTGCTGCAAAAATAATTGAAATTTCTGGAGGTAAAGTAGCTGGTTTTATTTTTGTAATTAATTTATTTGATTTACCTGGTAATAACCTTTTAAAAAAAAAAGGTTATAAAACTGAAAGCCTCATTGAATTTCCGGGACACTAATTAATTATTTTTAATAAAATCATTAATATAAGCTTGTAAATTAATTTTTCCAAAATGTTGGTACATCTTATTAGATAAGTTCTTGTCTATAAGCGCAGATGCATATCTCTCGCCAGCCCTTTTGGGTAAATATTTAATTTTTGATTTAAACATTTTTGCTACTTCGATAAGTGAGTATGATTTTTTATTAGCTATACTGTAATGTCTACATAAATTTTTTTTCCAAGCTAAGTAACAAATATTTACAGTATCATCTATATGTGTAAATCGTCTTGTTTGAGTGCCCGGTCTTACAACTGGTAAAGGTTTTCTTTTTTTATAATGATCTTCAAATATACCTATGACTGTGGACATTTGACCTTTGCATATTTGATGGGGTCCATAGACATTATAAAAGTAAATTACCTCATATTTAAAGTTAAACCATTTTTTTAAATTTTCTAACAACTCTAAGTTTTTTGATTTTGAGAAAGCATAAGGTGATAAATTTTTATCGAGACCTTTGTTTCCTAATGATGCAGACGTTGCAGAATAAATTAGCTTAATCTTATTTTTTAGACAAAAGTTAAACACAGAGTTTGAACCCACGGAATTTGAGTCTATACATTCGTTCATCTTAAGAAAACTTTGATAAATTCTAGCAAATTCTCCAAAATGAAATACTGATTGAATACGTGATGGATTTTTAATTAAAGAATTAATGTTAGCTGTTTTGCCTTTAATATATTTTAACCTCGGACTTTTAATATGATTTAATTTACTTCCCGAAGAGTAATTATCTAAACTTAAAATTTTGTAATTAGTTTTAGTTAAAAGTAATTTTATTAAATTCGTTCCTACAAAACCTGCGCCGCCGGTAACTAAAATTGTATTTTTTTTTACCATGTTGTTTTTTATCTTTTTAAATAAAATAAATCAATCTAATGATGGTCTATACCAAGACTTGTTTCCAATTATTGAATTAAAAATACCACTCAACCTACAATAATAAATATCTTTTTTATTTTTGTTAAAAGTAATTAAATAAAATATTATTTTTGTTAAAGCCGACAAAAGATTTGGAATTATAATTAGTAAAGCTAAAAAAAAACCCTTGTATTTTTTATGGTAATAAAAAGTTGACCACATCCAATGCCAATTTCTATTTTTTTCTAATTCAATTTTATTAATATCTTTAACAGAGCTTGCTCCTTGATGATTTATTACTATTGATTGATCTAAGAATATTTTTCCATTTTTCTTAATTACTTGATTACAAAGATCTATTTCTTCGAAATATAGAAAAAAATTTTCATCAAAAAATTTATTGCTAAATTTTGACATATTAAAAAAAATAGCAAAACCCTTAAGATTTTTAACTTCTGCTAAATTGTCTTTAAAATTTGATGAACCTATTTGATCATTGGCGGGTCCTATCAACCAGAATTCTTTATTTTCCCTAGCGGTTATTAAAAAGTTTTTTATAGCATCTTTACTTAAGATCGTATCTGGATTTAATACTAATGCATATTTTGTTTTTACGCGTTTAAGACCTATATTATTTGCGATTGAGTAGCCATTATTTTGACCCGAAAGAATACATTCAACATTATGATACGAACTTTCAATTTTACTTTTAAATATTTTATTACTTGAATTTTCAACTATTATTATTGGTATTTCATTAGAGATAGAATTTAAGCAATTTATTACTTTCTCATCACTTTTGAATGTTACAATTACAATTGTGAGGTCTTTTGATTCCATGTAATAATATTATTTGATTTTAAAAGATAATTCTTTTACTAATTTATCACATTGAGCTAATAAATCTTTAAAATAAATGAAAAAAGTCATCGTTACAGGTGGGTCAGGTTTTATTGGAAGTAATCTTGTTAATTTTCTTATTGAAAAAAAATTTTATGTAATCAATTTAGATAAACTTACATACTCATCCAACACCTACAAAAACAAGCTTAGAAATAAGAAAAATTACAAGTTAATAAAAATAGATATTATTAATAAAAAAAAGATAACAAAAATCATTACAAAATATAAGCCAGATGTAATTTTTAATTTGGCGGCTGAAACTCATGTAGACAGATCTATAGATGGTCCGAAAAACTTTATACAAACTAATATTGTTGGAACTTTCAGCTTACTCGAGGCGCTAAGGCAATTACAAAAAAGGAAAATCAATCCTAAACTAATACATGTATCAACTGATGAGGTTTATGGTGATATAAAAAAAAATTACAGATCATTAGAAAATGATAGATATGAGCCGAGTTCTCCTTATTCAGCATCAAAAGCTAGCGCTGATCATTTAGTGAAATCCTACATTCGAACATACAAATTAAAAGCTGTAATATCAAATTGTTGTAATAATTATGGTCCTTATCAATTTCCAGAAAAATTAATTCCAAAAATGATATCTAACATATTTAATAATAAAGAATTACCAGTCTATTCTAAAGGCGCAAATTCAAGAGAATGGATATATGTCAAAGACCATTGCGAAGCCTTATTCAAGCTATATTTAAAAGGTAAAAATGGAGAAAGTTACAATGTTGGCTCAGGAGTTAATTTGAGAAACATAGATTTGGTTAGAAAAATAGTTAAAATTTGTAAAAAAATGAAAATTAAAATCCAAAATAAAACAAAAATAAAATTTGTAAAAGATAGACCTGGTCATGATTTTAGATATGCACTTAATAGTAAAAAAATATCAAAATATTTAAAATGGAAACCAAAAATTAAATTTAATGATGGGTTAGAACAAACTTTACTTTGGTACATAAAAAATAAAAAGTTCTTAAAAAATATTTCTAAAAGATCATATGAAAAAAGATTGGGATTAAAATTATGATTAAGAAAGCAATTATTTTAGCTGGAGGTATGGGAACAAGAATGAGCCCACTTACTAAAGCAGTTAATAAACAACTTTTACCTTTATATGATAAACCTCTTATATATTATCCACTATCTGTCATGATGCTTGCAGGTGTTAGAGATATACTAATTATAGTAAATAAAGGACAACTTAATCAATTCAAAAAAATTTTACCTGAAAAAAATAATATTGGAATAAGCATTAAATACAAAGAGCAACTTAAACCTAAAGGATTACCTGAGGCTTTTACCATTGGTGAGAAATTTATTGGAAAAGAAAATATTGCGTTAATACTTGGTGATAATTTTTTTTATGGTCAAAGTTTGACGCAAATTTTAAAAAAAAATATATCTTTGAAAAACGGTGCAAAAATTTTTATTCATCCTGTAAAAAATCCTAGTCTATATGGCGTTGCTACTTTAGGTAAAAATAAAAAAGTATTAAATTTAAAAGAAAAACCAAAAAATTCTAAGTCAAACCTAGCTGTCACTGGGCTTTATTTTTTTGATAATAAAGTTGTTGATTTAACAAAAAAACTTAAGCCCTCAAAAAGAGGTGAGTTGGAAATTATTGATTTGCTTAAAGTTTATAAAAGAAAAAATAAATTGAAAGCAGAATTTATAGGAAGAGGTGGTTCTTGGTTAGATACCGGTAGTATTAACGATTTTTACGATGCCTCAAACTTTATTTCAACTATTGAAAACAGACAAGGACTTAAAATTGCTTGTCTTGAGGAGATCGCTTTTTCAAAAGGCTGGATAAAAAAATCAGATATTTTAAAAGCAATCAAATTTTATGGGAGTTGCAATTACTCAAATTACCTTAAAAATCTGATTTAAAATATATGTATAAAATTTTAAACAAATTTTTAGGAACAAAATATTTTGATACGCTCCCAAGATTTATTACAAGAAAAATTTTTAAAATTTTTAAAATTTTTTTTGTAGAAACAAATCTCAACTCACTTCCCGATAAAAACCACCCTACAGAAATAAATAAAAATCAGTTTGAGATTCTAAAAAATAATGATAATAATTTCTATAAACCTTTCAGCACTTGCTCATATTTACTTGAGTTACTTACTTTATACGAAAATTCTTACAAAAAGAAATTTAGTATTTTAGATTTTGGTGCAAACAATCTTGATAATTATGTTTATTTGAATAGGTATCTTGAGAACTGGGAATATCTTTATCATGATTTACCATCATATAATAGTTACATTGATAAATTGATAAAAGAGCACAATCTTAAAAATATAAAAGTTGTTAACGACATTAAAACCTTAAATCATGAACTAGATTTTGTTTTTTTTGGAAGTTCAATTCACTATATAAATAATTATAAAGAAATATTAAAAAAAATTAGCTCAATTAAATCAAAATTTCTGATTTTTTCACATACTCCTTTTTTTACCTCAAATAAAAGTGATAAAGACATTGTAGTGAAACAGGTTAATATTCATCCAACAATTAATTATGCTTATTTAATTGAATATAATAAATTTATAAATTTTATGGAGGAAAATAATTATAGACTTATCTCTCAAAATAAAAATAATTTTATAAAATTTTTGAATTTTAAGAACTTTAAAAATTACTCTTTTTTAAGCTTCTTAGATTTATCATTTAAATATATGGATTAAAAATGAAAATAAAATCAACAAAATTTAAAGATCTAAAAATAGTATTTTCACCTGTGCATAGAGATAATAGAGGTTTTTTTAAAGAAGTTTTTAAAAAAAAACTTTTTTCAAAACATAAATTTGTTTTTACTTGTACATCATCCTCAAAAAAAAATGTTTTGAGAGGATTACATTTTCAAAAAAAGAGTGCCCAAGGTAAATATTTAAATGTTTTGAAAGGGGAAATATTTGATGTTGCTGTGGATTTGAGAAAAAATTCAAAAACTTTTGGTAAGTATTTTTCTATAAATCTATCTGATAAAAATGGTCTTTCAATATTTATACCAGAGGGATTTGCCCATGGTTTTTTGGGGTTAAAAAAAGAAAATATAATTTGTTACCATTGCACAAATTATAGATCTAAAAAAAATGAATCAGGAATATTATGGAATGATAAAAATTTAAAAATCAAATGGCCTATTAAAAAACCAATAATATCATCAAAAGATAAAAAAAATATAAGTTTTAAAGATTACTTAAATTTATGATGGATAATTTAAAGATGTATTGTATGTGCTTAGAAAATGATTATTTAAGTATCGTAAAAAAGCTTAATTACATTCCAGTTGGGCTAAAAAATAAAAACTTCTCAAAAGAGTGGATATTAGATAACACTCTAGAAAATATATCAGAAAAAAACCCTTTTTATGGTGAATATACTTTTTACTATTGGTATTGGAAAAACTTATTAAAAGAAAAAAAATCAGATGAATGGGTTGGATTTTGTTCTTACCGAGAGCTTTGGGGTGAGCATAAAAACATTGAAAATAAAAATTCTATAAAATCGTTATTAAAAAGTTTACCTAACGAATGGGATAATTATGACGCCATAATCGGAGAACCCACTCTATTAAACAGACCTAAATGGATGAAACTTATTAAACACGGCAAAATAGCAATGATTAGGAATTATAAAGAAATCTTTAAATCAAAATTTAGTATTAGATTTCAGTTTGATATGTACCATGGGAATGGCAACTTAGATAGGGCAATAGAAATTTTGCCAGAAAAAGATAGAAAAGATTTTGAATTTTACGTAAAAAATAATTTTGAGTTTAATCAGGGAAATATGTTTATAAGTAAATCTTCAAAAATAATTAACAATTATTTTTCTGAGGTATTTGAATGGCTAAAAAATTGTGAGTCTATTTTTGGATTTAATTTAAAAGGTTATAACAAAATTAGAATGTATACTTTTTTGGCAGAAAGATTTCTTCCATATTGGTTCAAAAAGTATACAAAAGCATTAGAGTGGCCTGTTGTATACTGTGATATAAAAAAAAATTATGAATAAAACAAAGTTTAAAGTTTTTAAAAAAAAAAGTGGTACATTAGTTCCTTTTTCTTTAAAAAAAAATTTTCCAATAAAAGTAAAAAGAATATTTATTATTAACGGAAAAAAAAATTTTATAAGAGGAGATCATGCTCATAAAAAATGTTCACAATTTTTATTTCCTGTACTTGGCAAAATAAAAGTTGAATATGTATCTAAAAACAAAAAGGGTTCTATTGTATTAAATTTTAATAAGCGTGAGGGATATCTTTTAAAACCTAAAACATGGTGTAAAATTAAATTTCTTACTAAAAATGCTATTCTTCTCGTTGCTTGTGACAAAGAGTATGAATTTAATGATTATATAGAAAGTTATCAAGAATTTTTAAAAATTATTAAAAAAAAGAAATAAATCATGAAACTTCTTATCACTGGTGCTTGTGGGCACATTGGATCTTATCTTGTAAGTCAAATTTATAAAATAAAAAAAATTAAAGAAATAATTTTAATTGATAACTTTAGTGCACATCGATACCACACACTTTTTAATTTAAATAAAAAAAAAAAATACAGTTTTCACGATATAGATTTAAGCAAAACAAAATTAAATGATTTTAAAAGGGTTGATTACATTATACATTGTGCTTCTCACACAAATGCTCAAGGAAGTTTTTCGAGAAAAAAAGAAATGTATAGAAATAATATTGCGTGTATGAAGAATATAATTAATTATTCTAGAAAAAAAAAATCAAAGCTTATTCATTTATCTTCTACTAGTGTTTATGGAAAACAAGTAAAAATAGTTACTGAAGATGACGAAAGCTTACTTAAACCACAATCACCCTACGCTGATATAAAGTTGCTAGAGGAAAAAATGCTAAAAAAAAATAAGTCTAAGATAAAGTTCATTACTTTTAGATTTGGAACTATTTCAGGGGTTTCAAAGGGAATGAGATTTCATACAGCAATAAATAAATTTTGTTTAAATGCATCTTTAAATGAAAAAATTCAAATTTATAAAACTGCATATAATCAATATAGACCTTATTTATCTCTGAGGGATGCTTTCAAAATTTTTAAATTTTGCATTGATAAAGATATTTTCAATAATGAAACTTATAATGCTTTAAGTGGAAATTTTACTGTGAAACAGATAATTAATATGATTAAAAAATACAAAAGAAAAATTAAAATCAGATTCGTTAAAACAGAAATTATGAATCAACTTAGTTACCATGTTAATAATAGAAAATTAAAAAAACTTGGACTAAATTTAAATAACTCTATTGAAAAAGATATTAAAGAAACTTTAAACTTATTTAAAAGCTTAAATTATAAATGAAATGCAAAGTTACAAATAAATCAATTAATCCATTTATGAGTTTTGGAAAAATGCCAATAGCCAATGGTTTTTTAGATGAAAAAGATTTTTCAAATGAATTTTTTTTTAATATGGAGGTTGGTTTTAATGAAGAATTATCTTTATTTCAATTAAATGATCATCCAAAACCAGAAAAGATGTTTAATAAAAATTATCCTTTTTTTACTGGAAGTTCTGAATATATGAAAAGACATTTTAGAAATTATGCAGAATTCGTAAAAAAATATTTAAAAACTAATTCAAGAATTATAGAAATAGGATCTAATGATGGAACTTTTTTAAAAAATTTTGATAACTCAGAAAATTATATAGTAGGTGTAGAGCCCTCAAAAAATGTTGCAGATTTAGCTTTAAAAAATAATATCCCAACTATTAATGAATTCTTTAATACTAATAACGCAAAAAAATTAAAAAAATTTATTGGAAATACGGACTTAATTTGTGCCTCTAATGTTATTTGTCATGTCCCAGATTTAAATAATTTAATTGAGGCTGTTGACTTATTGTTAAATAAAGATGGTATTTTTGTTTTTGAAGAACCTTATTTAGGTTCGATGTTTGAAAAGGTTTCTTACGATCAAATATACGATGAACATATTTTTATATTTTCGGCTTCTTCGATATCTAAGATATTTGCCAAGTTTAATTTCTTTTTAATTGACGCAATTCCCCAAATTACACACGGGGGTTCAATGAGATACGTTTTAAAAAGATTTAAAAATTCTGAAAACGAAAACTTAAAAAAGATATTAAATTATGAAAATGAAAAAAATTTGAATAAAATTGACTCTTGTCTAAAATTTAAAAAAAATTGTGAACTATCTAGAGATAATATATTAAATAAAATTAAAACATTTAAAGATAAAGGTAAGACAATTTGTGGTTATGCAGCAACTTCCAAAAGTACTACGATTTTAAATTATTGCAATATTGGGACAAATTATATTGATTTTATTTGTGATACTACAAAAGAAAAAATAGGTAAGTTCAGCCCTGGTAAACATATACCAATAAAAGATATGAATTATTTTCAAAATAATATGAGCGATTGTATCTATTTATTTGCGTGGAATCATAAAGAAGAAATTTTTAATAAAGAAAAAAATTTTAAAGGTGAGTGGTTTTCCCATGTTAGCTTATAAAAAAAGAATAGTCTTTACTGGAGGAACTGGTAGATTTGCACAAGAATTCAAAACTAAAGAGAGTCAAACAAAATATAAATTTTATTTTCCAAAAAAAAATGAACTAAATATTCTTAGTATCAATTCAATAAAATCATACTTAATTAAAAAAAAACCAAAATACTTAATACATTTAGCTGGATTATCCAGACCGATGAGTCTCCATGAAAAAGATATATGTCAAAGTATCGATAAAAATATAATTGGAACTTCAAATATCACCAAAATATGCTCAATGTTAAAAATTAAATTAATTTATATTTCTACTTGCTATGTTTACCCAGGATCAAAAGGCAATTATTCTGAAACATCTCCAATTAAACCAATCAATAACTATGCTTGGTCAAAACTTGGCGGCGAATGTGCAGTTATGTTATATAAAAATTCATTAATTCTGAGAACTTCAGTTACTGAAAAACCATTTGTGCATAAAGTTGCCTTCTCTGATTTCAAGACTAACTTCATTTTTCATGAAGACTTAGTTTTAGATATATTGAAAATATTAGATGAAAAAGGAATCATAAATATAGGTGGTAGAGCTCAATCAGTATTTAAATTTGTAAAAAAATATAATCCAAAAATTAAAAAAATTTCTGCAAAAAAAATTCTTGGAAAAAATGCTCCTTTGAATGTTTCAATGAATATTAGTAAATTTAAAAAATTATTAAATGATTAAATTTTGGTCTTACGACAAAGAATATAAAAAAGAAAAAAAGAAAATCTTAAGTAACATTGAAAAAACTATATCAAAAGGTAATATTTTTTTTGGCGATCAATTAGATAATTTTGAGAAAAATTTTATTAAAAAATATAAAGCTAAATATGGGATAGCTGTCGGTAGTGGGACTGATGCTTTATTAATTGCTTTAAAAACATTAAATTTGAAGCCAGGCGATGAAATAATAACAGCCGCAAACACAGCAATACCTACAATCTCAGCAATAATAAATGCTGGGGGAACTCCACGTCTTGTCGATATAGGACAAGATTATCTTATTAATGTTAAAAAAATTAAAAAAGAAATTTCAAAAAAAACGAAAGCAATAATACCTGTCCATCTATATGGTCAAATGTGTGAGATGGACTCAATTATCAAACTAGCAAAAAAAGAAAATATTATGGTAATCGAAGATTGTGCGCAGTCTCAAGGAGCTAAATATAAAAATAAATATTCAGGAACTATCGGTACATTTGGATGCTTTTCTTTTTACCCTACCAAAATTTTAGGTGCTTATGGTGATGGTGGTTTTATACTTACAAATGATTATGAGTTATACAAAAAGATTAAAAGAATTAGATTTTATGGTATTGAGACTGTTGAAAAAACTAATTTCAAAGACAAATACTATGCGAATGAAAATGGCATAAACTCACGATTAGATGAAATTCAAGCAAGTATACTAAATTTTAAATTAAAAAAAGTTAATTCATTTATAAATAAAAGAAAATTAATTGCAAAAGAATATATAAAAAAACTTTCTTCTACAGAGTTAGAGCTTCCAACGGAAAACTTAAATTGTAATCATGTTTATCATTTATTCACAATTTATCATGCCAAAGCAGAAAAAATTAAAAAAAAGCTTTTAAATTTAAAGATACAAACTCGATCAATTTACCCTTATCCAATTCATAAAATGAAAGCTTATAGAAGTTTAATTAAAAATAAACAAAGATTAAAAAATTCTGAAAAAAAAGCTAAAGGTATATTTTGTTTACCTTTATATCCTGAATTAAATTCTTTTGAAGTTAATAAAATTTGCTTTACTTTAAAAAAGGTTTTAAAAGAAATTTAATTTTTTGGTAGCGAGGGGTGGATTCGAACCGCCGACCCCAGGCTTGTGAGTCCTGTGCAGCGACCTCTACCCTTCACTTCTTAACGTTATACAATACTTTTTTTGCAACCTGAAACTATATTTGGCCTCTGAGTGTGTCGAATTTGTGCCGAGATTTGATATAATTTATTAATGAAAAAAATTCAAATTTTATTTCTTTTGTTTCTGATTACAGCTTCTTGTGATGTTATATCTAAAAATAGATATTTTGAAGTCAAACAAAATGCACATAGAGGCAACTGTGGTAGTCATATACCTATTGGAAAAGCTGCCTTTTATATAATGGACAGGTATAAAGGTTCTTATGATTTTAAAGGAAAAACTCTTATCATTAATGAAAATTTAATTTTTAAAAAAAAATCAAAATTATCAATTTTTACTGATTATAGATTTTCAGATAAATTATTTGAAAAAGATTTTGATTTAATCTTTAAAAATGAAAATTATTATATATTTTCCAAAGAATTTGATTATTTTCCAGACAAAAAATATTTTAAGAATATAATCTATTTTACAATTGATAGATTGGATACATACATAAATATGACTACTTTTTATTTGTATTCTGAAGAGGCTTATAAAGTTTATAAACAATTTGATTTAAAACAGTTTGATAAAGAACAAAATAACATCGGAGAACTTATAGCCTATGAGTTTAGAAAAGCTTTAGACGATAACAAAGTTATAGAAAGAGAGTCTGTTGCGTTTTATACAGGTTTAGCCGGTTGTCCTATTGAAGAAACAGACAAATTAAAACCAAAAATTTGAAAAACTCAAAATTTAAACTTCATCTAAATCTTTCAGAATTCTTTGAACCTATTGACTCAAATCCAACGTTAGAAGAAGGAACTGAGATAATGAATTATTACAACAATTGTGTAGATAAAAAAGTTCATCCAAAAGAGTTCGAAGCAAATCTTAATCCTTGTCTCATTAAAGGTGATAGAGTTCATACAATTTTGACGTATCAATTAGGTTATCTATCAGCTGTAGATTTAGATAAATATAAAATTATGTATGATAGAAACGGTGAAAATCACTATGACATGATTAAAAGAGATAATGCAAAAAATTTAGAAAATTATAATTATATTAAAAATCAAATTCTTAAATATTAAAAGAACTAAATAATTCAATTCTGAGTGTGCCGAAATTGTGCCGAAAGATATAATTTAAGTTGTATTAAAATTTAATAACGTTGATTTTATTGGTAGCGAGGGGCGGATTCGAACCGCCGACCCCAGGCTTATGAGTCCTGTGCTCTAACCAACTGAGCTACCTCGCCATTTGCGTTGGTTATAATATATTTAATTAACTAAATCATTAGTTAGTTAATGCTATAAATTGCTCAAAATAGTGAATTAAATGGTTAGAATTATACCGAAAACAGTTACTGCAGAAACTGCTGCTACGCCCAAAGCTAAATTTCGTTTTTTTTCAATTTTTTTCTCTTCATTCATTCTTGATAGTAAGTCTGTAACTTTAACTTTACCTTGAGAATTATTAATCTCTGAATGATTATTCTGGAAATTAAATTGTGTGCTCATTAATTCATTAAAGCATAATTGCAGCTTTTTAAAATATTTGTGAGGGTTAAAATGGGTTTAAAAAAACAAACTTGACCCAAAATGAGTAAAAATGAGATTATTGTTTAGAATAGTTCTGAAGCAGGAGTATATTTTAAATTAAAAGCATCAGACACTCCTTTATGAGTGATTTCACCCCTATAGACATTTAAACCAGCTAAATAGTTTTTATTTTCCTTTAGAGTTTTTTTATAACCTTGATCAGCTAACTTTAATAATAAAGGTAAAATAGCTTTATTGAGTGCCATTGTTGATGTTCTTGGGACGCCTCCTGGCATATTGGCTACACAATAGTGTACAACTTCATCAACCATGAATGTTGGGTTTGCATGCGTCGTGGGTTTACTTGTTTCTACGCATCCTCCTTGATCGATAGCAACATCGACTATCACTGAACCTCTTTTCATGGACTTTATCATCTCTTTTGTTACTAATTTAGGTGCCTCTGCTCCTGGGATTAAAACTCCACCTACCAATAAATCACATTCAGAAATTAATTTTTTTAAATCTGTTTTGTCACTCTCCGTTGGAATAATTTTGTCACCAAATCGTTTGTGTAATTCTTCCAATCTTTTTTTTGATTTATCAACTACATAAACTTTTCCTCTCATGCCCGTAGCTATAATAGCCGCATTTTCTCCGACTACTCCACCTCCAAGTATAACGACATTTGCTGAGTCTACACCTGGAGCCCCGCCAATAAGTAAGCCTCTGCCCTTTTGATTTTTTTCTAAACAATGAGCTCCGGCTTGAATAGACATTCTGCCAGCAACAGCACTCATAGGTGCAAGTAACGGTAAACGACCATTGTCATCAGTTACTGTTTCGTAAGCTATGCAGATCGATTTTGAATTCATTAAACCTAAAGTTAATTGTTTTGCAGCAGCTAAATGTAAATAAGTATAAATTATTTGTCCCTCTCTAATCATATTTACTTCATTTAACTGAGGTTCTTTAACTTTAACAATTAATTCAGCTTTTTTAAAAATTTCTTCGGGAGTGTTTATTATTTTAGCTCCAGCTTGAAGGTAGTCCTGATTAGTAAATCCTGCTTCTAAACCTCCGTTGTTCTCAACTAACACTTCGTGGCTTCTTTCAACTAAAACTTTTACACTTTCTGGTGTTAATCCAATCCTATGCTCTTGAAGCTTAATCTCTTTTGGCACTCCCACGATCATTTATGACTTAGAGTAGTTAGAAATACCTGTTCTTAATTTTTCTATAATTTCGTCTATATGTTTTTTCTCACATATAAATTGAGGTGCTATTATTAAGGAATCTCCAGTATTTTTGAAGTTTACTCCAGCATCGTAACAATGTTTGAAAGTTTGAAAACCAGACTTCCCAGGCTTATCTTTCATTCTCATTTCAATTCCACCCATCATTCCATAACCTCTAATACTTACAATTTCTTTTAAATCTTTTAAGGAGTGTAATCCGTCTTGAAAATATGGCGACATCTCTTTTGCTCTATTAAAAATATCTTCTTTATCAAAAATATCTTGAACTGCTAAACCTGCTGCAACTGCTGCAGGAATTCCAGAATAAGTATATCCATGAAACAACTCAGGTGTACCTTCTGGATTTTTTGATGAGTCTAATACAGCGTCATACATCTCTTCTTTTACTGCAACAACTCCCATTGGTATAACTCCATTTGTAGTAGCTTTTGCCATCGTAATCATATCAGGTGTAACACCAAATTCTTGTGAAGCAAAAGCAGAACCAGTTCTCCCCCATCCAGTAATTACTTCATCAAAAATAAGTAAGATTCCGTGTTTATCACAAATTTCTCTTATTCTTTTTAAATAACCTTTTGGTGGAACTAGAGTACCTGTTGATCCTGCAATTGGCTCAACTATACATGCAGCAATATTCTCTCCTCCAAAATTCATAGCTATCCGTTCTAAATCTTCTGCCATCTCAACGCCGGTATCTGGTTGACCTTTTACAAATTTATGTTCGGCTAAATGAGTATGTCTCATGTGTTGAACACCAGGCATTAAAACACTTGCAAAAGTTTTTACATTATTAATCATTCCTCCAACTGTAGTCGCTCCGATATTCATGCCGTGATATCCTCTTTCACGTCCAACAAATCTAAACCGTTTTGAATCACCTTTTGCTCTGTGGTATGCGATTGCTATTTTAATTGCGGTCTCTACCGCTGTAGATCCACAAATTGTATAAAATATTCTATTTATTCCCTCAGGAGTTTTTTTTGCTATCCTTGTTGCAAGTTCGAATGATCCACCGTACCCCTGATTGAATGGTTGGCAATAATCTAATTTTTCTAATTGTTTTGAAACGGCTTCAGTAATTTCTTTTCTCCCGTGACCAAGTGGATTACAAAATAATCCAGAACTTGCATCTATCATTTTTTTACCTTGATGATTAGTTAAGTAAACTCCTTTTGCATCAGTGATTAATCTTGGATTTTTTTTAAAAGTTCTATTATCTGTAAACGGCATCCAGTGCTCATTTAAGGAATTAGGAATGTTTGTTCTATTAGATGAACTCATATTTTGATTTGTAGACTATTGTTAAAGTTTGACAAGAAATATAACATACAATCTTTGGTTGTAAAATCAATATGGTCAAACACAAACAATCTTCTGTTTACATCTTATTAATTTTAATCTTAAATCTTATTATTAAACAAACCATATGGGAGAACTATGAAAAAAATAATTAGCACAGTTCTTGGGATTTTATTTGCGTTTACTCTAACTGCTACAGTAGCTAACTCAGCTGCAAAAGAAGTAAGAGTTGCGTACTTTTTGGAATGGCCATCTCCAAATCTTGAGGACATGAACAAAAAAGCATATTCAAAAGCTCTAGGTGTACCAGTGAAGTGGACTAATTTCACAAACGGTGTAGCAATGACTGATGCTATGTTAGCAGGAGATATCGATATCTCTTACTCACAAGGTTTAATGCCTTACATAAATGCTGTTAAGGCAAAAGCACCTATCAGTTTAGTAGACGTTGCAATGGAATACGGAATGGGAGGAACAACATGTGTTACCTCTAAAAAGTCTGGTATTACAAAAGCAAATGCTTCTGAACTTGAAGGTAAGAAAGTTGCAGTTCCTCTTGGAACAATGGCTGAATACGTTTTCACAGAAAGTATGAAAATAGTTGGTGCTGACAGAAAAAAAATGGAAATAATTGCAATGGATCCTGAAGAAGGTGCTGCTGCGTTAGTTAGTGGCGATGTTGTAATGGCATGTTTATTTGGAGGTAACTCTATTAAATCTGCTACATCTGTTGGAACAAGACTACTTACAGTTGATGAAGCTCGTGCTGGAGGTATCATGGGTATAGATATCGTTTCTGTAACAAATAAATTTATGAAAGAAAATCCAGGTATGTTGAAAGCTTTCGTAGAATTAACTCATGAAGCTAATGAGAGATACAGAAAAGGTGGAAGTGATATGAAAGCTATGTCTAAAGAGTCAGAGATGAAAGTTGCTGACATGAAAGACACTTTAAGTGGCTTCAAATTCTTAACGCCAAAAGAAACAAAAAAATCTATGAAGAGTGGAAACCTTGCTAAGTTTTTAAAAGGTTTTGACACTCCAAGAGGTACAGTAACTACTAAGTTTTTACCGTAATTCTTGAAAGAAAAATTATAGGCACCAATGAATATTATTGGTGCCTATTTTTTTATCAAAATATCTAATATAGTTCTTTTATGAGCAATCTAATTTCTCAAAATTTAAATATGATATTTAAAACTCCCAAGGGAGAAACCGTTCATGCTCTAAAAGATTTAAATTTTACGATTAAAAAAGGAGAATTACTAACTGTGCTTGGACCTTCAGGTTGCGGAAAAACAACATTATTAAATATTACAGCAGGATTTATTAGACCAACTTCAGGAAAAATCACTCTTAATGATAAAGAAATTAATGGGCCAGGTGTGGATAGAGGAATGGTTTTCCAACAGGGTGCTTTATTTGAATGGTTAACTGTTGCTGAGAATGTAAATTTTGGTTTGAGAATGAAAGAAGAAGATGCTGCTCAAACTCAAAAGAAAGTTGATGAATGGTTAGATATAGTTGGACTAAAAGGCTTTGGTAATACTCCCACTTATCAATTATCGGGAGGAATGCAACAAAGAGTAGCTTTAGCAAGATGTTTAATTAATGATCCAGAATTAATATTGATGGATGAACCTTTAGGAGCTTTAGATGCTTTAACAAGAGAAAAAATGCAATCTTTAGTTCTCAAAATTTGGAAAGAAACTGGAAAGACTATTATTCTTATTACACACTCTGTTGAGGAAGCGTTGTTACTTGGAGAAAAAGTTTATGTTATGGCACCAAGACCAGGAAGAATACATAAAGAGTATAAATTACCTTTTGCATCAATGGGTCTTAAAGAGGACTTAAGAGACATTAAAAACAATAAAGAGTTCGTCTCTAAAAGAGAGGAAATTCTCTCAATGATATGGGACATGGAAGAAGAAATAATGGGAAAAGAAGTTTAAATGATCACAGGTTTTTTAACATTTTTATTTTTTTTCGCCATTGTAGGGTGTGTTTTATATGGCAGAAAATTAATTAGAACCGAAAAAGTCGATGCTGTTTTTGGAAATCCTGAAAGAGCCAAAGGAGGTATACATTGGGTTATTGTAGGAAGTAGTTTTCTTTTATTAGTTTGGCTCTATTATTCATGGGACATAGCTAAGTCTTTTTTTCCAAAGTCAGCTAATGAACTTTGCCAAGTTGGTAAAGTAAATGAGTCTCTTCTTTCACTTAAATATCTATTTCCAATTGATGAACGTCAACTTAAGAGTACATCGGTAATAGAAACTGAGACAGAAAATTTAGATAAAATCTCAATTGAAATAGAAAAATCAGATATCAAAAATCAGGATAAAAGTAAGTTAATTAATTTTGTCTCTCAAACTAAAAACACAATACCATTGCTAACAAATGAACAGCTTTTAAGTAACGACACTAGAGAACAAATCAAATTAATTAATGAAAAAATTATAAATTTAACTGAGAATTTTAAAAGAAGTGATTATCCAAATGAGAGCGCTGAACAAGAACGAGAAAGAATTGAAGCTGCAGAGGAAGAAGGTTCTTGGAAAGCATCAAGTACTTCAATTGAAAATACAATTGAAATTCCCTTTATTCCAAAAACAAAGCGCGGTTTAAAATTTCAGGCAGCAGCTACAGAATTAAATTTAATTAGCGATGAATTCTTTGAACTTAAAAATCATAACGAACAATATACTTCTGCTTTAGAAAAACTAAAAAAAGAAATAAAAGATTATAGAGACAGTTTAAGCGCCTCTGAGGAAATTTCCTCTTCATTGGCAAAAGATATTCTTAAGATTGCACGTAGAATTGAATACGCAAGTATATTTCCACCTAATACTCTAAATGATATGCAGGCATCAATAATCAATTTTGATAACGTACAAAAAAAAGAACAAGGCAGTCTTAGATGGGTAGATCTTCTTTTGTTTCCTTCAGGTACGATCATTTCAAGTGGTCCAAGTTGTTCTGAACAGGGCTCAGGTAGATGGCTTCCAAAACCATCAGATACCCTTAATAAATTTACGTTAATGTTAAACCCAAATGTCGGTTACAAACAAATACCATTAATTTGGTTCGAAATGATGGATGTAAGTAAGATCATTGGTTTTTTGATACCAGATTGGTTTGCAGATATTTTACCTGGAGAGTACCCAGTTCATAATGAACAAGGTGAAATTAAGCCAAATTTCAAAAGTAAAGTTTTAAGTTTTGTAACTGGAGACTTTAACTTATTTAAAATTCCAATTCCTACTGGTCACATATGGGACTCATTTTTAAGAGTGTTCCTTGGTTTAGTAGCAGGAATTATAGTTGGGGTTCCATTAGGATTATTTATGGGATTAAACAGATTTGCTAAAGGATTTTTTGATCCTTTAATTGAACTATACAGACCTGTTCCGCCATTGGCATGGGCGCCATTAGTTATCTCGGTACTTGGAATAGACAATCTTGGAAAAGTATTTTTATTATTTATGGTATCATTATCAATTATGATAATTTCAGCCAGAGCTGGCGCGTCGGGAACTCAGTTATCGAAAATTCATGCTGCACATTCTCTAGGAGCATCTAAATGGCAAATATTAAGACACGTTATTTTTCCTAATTCCTTACCAGAAATATTAACAGGAATTAGAGTTGCAACAGGAATGTGTTGGGGAACATTAGTTGCAGCAGAATTTTTAGCTGGGACTACCGGTGTTGGTTTCGTAGAAAATGTCGCGAAAAAATATTTCCAATATGAAGTAATATGGATAACAATATTTATTATGGGAATGTTGGGATTAATTTTTGATATCACAATTAGAAAGATAATAGACAAAACAATACCTTGGCGAGGAAAAGGTTAATCCATTTTATATTTTATGATTGGAATACTTGGTGGCATGGGCACACAAGCAGGATTAGATTTTTGCTCTAAGCTTGCAAAATTAAATAGAGGAAAAGCCGATCAAAAATATCCTTTATTTGTTTTATACAACAAGTCCAATATTCCAGATCGAAAACAAAATCTTAAAAAATATAATAAAGTATTAAAAAGCCTTATAGAGGGATGCAAGTTTTTACAGAAAAGCAAATGTAAGTTTATTTCAATTCCATGTAATACCGCGCACTATTGGTACAAAGATCTCAAAAAGAAAATTAAAATACCAATTTTAAATATGCCAGAAATTGTATATTTGAATGCAAAAAAAAATTTAAAAAGAAATTCTAAAATTGGTTTATTGGCAACTGAAGCAACAATAAAAACTGGTGTATATGGTCATTACTTTAATAAAAAATTTTTATTAATTTCGCCAAATGCAATGTTACAACAAAGAAGCGTTAATAAATCCATTAAACTAGTTAAAATGGGTAAAACCAAGGAAGCCGAAAGAGCTATTAAGCCTGCGGTAAATTATCTAATCAAAAAGAAATGTAAAAAAATCATTTTGGGTTGTACAGAGTTGCCAATTGCTATTTTTGCATATAAATCTTTCAAGAAAGCTAAGCTTTCAAAAACATTTATGGATCCAAATTTGATTTTAGCTGAAGCTTCTATGAAAAAATATAAATGAAAAAAATAATTTTAATAATTTTAACTTTAATTCCCTTCTCTTTAAGTGCGAGTGAAAATGCTAAAGAAAAAAAAGTCGCAAAGTTCGTTATGGAAAATATTCAAAGAGATTATGTTAATTGTTATAGTTTTTACAAAGTTGCTGCGCAAAGTTTTAAAGATGCGGGAAAAGATAAAAATATTGTCGATAGCTTAGAAAACAGTGCGGATGTATCTTTAAAATATAACTATGATCTTGGGGAAATAATGGGATTAAATCCAGAAGTAATGTCTCAAATGACAAAAGATAAAGTTAATAAATTTGTAGAATTAGCTAAAAAAGATTTTACTTCTCTTGCTAAAGAGTATGGCATGATGTGTAAAAGTCTAGTTGAGAACCCTGAGCAGAGAACAAATTTTTGGGAAGCTAAAGGAAATAAAAAATTTAAGTGAAAAAAAGTCTTTTAAAATCAAAACTTAAACAAATATTTTTAAAACATAAACTTTCAAAAAAACACGCAGAAATTTGTTCTAACTATTTAATTAAAGCAGAAATATTGGAAGCAAGAGGTCATGGTTTGGCTAGACTAAAAATGTATTGCGATAGAATAAAAGCAAAGGTAATTAATCCTAAACCTAAAATTAAAATAAAGAAAATAAGTTCTTCAGTTTCTTATATCGACGCAGATAACAGCATTGGTTATGTAAGTGCTGATATTGGCATTAAACAAGCAATTAAAAATGCAAAAAAAACCGGAATAGGTTTAGTGGCTATAAAAAAAAGCGGACATTACGGACTTTCAAGTTTTTATGCAGAGCAAGCAGTCAATAATAAATTAATAGTTTTTTGTTTTACTAATGCGCCAGCCGCTTTAGCCCCGCACGGTGCAAAGAAATCTTTATTTGGAACAAACCCTATTTGTTTTGGTGCACCCACAGGAAGAGTTCCTTTCATTTATGATGCATCAACGTCAATAATAAACAGGGGAACTATACGAAGAGCTGAAAAGTTAGGTTTGAAAATTCCATATGGTGTTGCTCTTAACAAAAAAGGTAAAATTACTACCAACGCTAAAGAGGCTCTTACGGGTACTCAATTACCCATTGCAGGTTTTAAAGGTTCTGGGTTAGCTTGGATGGTTGATATTCTAAGTGGTGTTTTCACAGGTAGTAGCCATGGAGGAAAAACAAAAGATCCTTTTGATGATTTTTCAGGACCCCAAAATATGGGTCATTTATTTATTACTATTAATCCTAAAATTTTTATCGGAAATAAATTTGTTAAAGAAATGCAGAAAAATATAAAGCTTGTCAAAAAACTTCCAAAAGCGAAAGGATTTACAAATATTTTATATCCAGGTGAAAGAAAAAATAAGACGTATAAAAAGAATTTAAATAAAGATATATCTATTCCACCAAAAATTTTAAAAGAAATGGAAAAATTAAATGCTTAGTAAAAAAGAAATTATTTGCCCTGAAAGTTTGCTCAAAATAGCTAAAACAAAAGGACCAGCAAAAGCCGTAATAGTTAACGCTGTAAAGCCAGTTTCAATTGAGTCAGCAAAACAAGCTGTAGATGCAAATTTAATACTACCAGTTTTTATAGGAGACAAATCAATTATTGAGAAAAATGCTCAGCAACTAAACTGGGATATTTCTAAATATGAGATTATTAATGAACCAGATGAAAATAGTACTGCACCAATTGCAGCAAAACTGGCAAGTGAAGATAAAGTTAAAATAATTGTTAAAGGACATATTCATACAGACGTACTTATGAAAGCTGTTTTAAAAAGAGATTTGAATTTAATAGGAAAAAAAAGACTTAGTCATATTTGGCATATGACTTTAGAAAAAAATGATAAACCATTTATCATTACTGATGGGGCATTAAATGTATTGCCAAAATTAGAAACTAAAATGCATATATTAAAAAATTCGATAGATTTTGCGAATAGGATAGGAATTGGAAAACCTAAAGTATCAGTGCTATCAGCCACAGAGGAAGTTTTAGATAGCGTACCAAGCTCTCAAGAGGCAAGTGAGCTTACCAAAAGAGCAAAAGAAGAAGGTTTAAATGCAGAAGTATTTGGGCCAATGGCATTCGATAATTCAGTTTCTGAAAAAGCTGCTCAAATTAAAGGGATCAAAAATGCGGTTGCTGGTAAAACTGATATTCTGTTAGTTCCAAACGTAGAAACTGGAAATGCCTTAGTAAAAATGATGATTTTTTTTATGGGCGCTTGCGCAGCTGGCGTAGTAGTTGGTGGAAAAGTTCCTGTTGTAATTACAAGTAGAGCTGATGATACTCAAGCAAGACTTGCTTCTATGGCTGCTGCTGTTGTTGCCCTATAATGAAAAAACTTAAAAACTGGGATAATAAAACCTGGTTATCATCTAAATCGTATATCTCTCAATTTAATAAATTTTTAAAAAAAAAAAGTAATTTAAATAAAAATTCAAAAATATTGGACATTGGATGTGGAAGAGCAAATATTATTAGCGCCCTTCAACAGAGATATAAATTTAGAAATAAACCCATTGGAATTGATATTGTTGGTAATAAGGGTGTTAAAAAGAATATTATATTTAAGAGAGTAGAAGCTTTAAAATATTTAAATAAACAAGAGAAATATGATCTAATATTAATTAAACAAACTATTCATTTTTTTTCAAAAACAAATTTAAATCGCCTTCTAAATCTTGCTAAAAAAAGATTAAACACCAAAGGTAAAATATTAATTTTTTCTCTAAAAACAAAAAATAATAAGATACCTTGTTTTAAAAAAATGAGAAAAAATTTGGAAAATAGTTTAAAAAGAGATGAAGTTTTATTTAAGATTATCAAAAAAAACTTAAAAGAAATAAGCTACACAAACTTTAATTACAAAGTAAATATCTCGAAACAAAAATACGTAAGAATGATTAAAGAGAGATATATTTCATGCTTATTAAATATGAATAATAAAGAAATTAAATTTGGTATCAGTGAAATTAAATCTAAATATAAAAATCAAATAAAATTCACTGATACCTTAAAATGTATTAGCTATAGAAAATAATTATTTTCCTGGCTCTTTGTATGATGAAGCCATTTTCTGAGCAGTTTTAGCTATCTCATTTAGATCTACATCTTCTAAAATTGTAAAATCTGAAACAGCACCACTAGAAACAGCAACCATAGCAGCTGCAGCAGCTTGTTCAAAAGTTCCTTCAATCACTGCCATAAAGTCGTATTTTCCTCTTAGGCCCGAGTATTGAGTTACTTTAGCTCCCACAGAAGCAGCAAGTGCAGATGTAGCAGCTTTTCTGTCTGTAGACGGATTGCTTACAAATCCTCCAAGACCTTTAGCTGTGTAACATCCTAATGTATAAAATTTTGCCATTGTTACCCCTTTCCTATTTTTCGATTACAACTGTACCAGAGTGAGGATCTGTTACTCCCAAATCTGGTGACAGTTCTTCTAAAGTGTGCCGAAGTGTGTCCAAAAATTCAATCATTTTTGGTCTTGCTTTAGCAATATCATCTTCAGAATTCCATTCACCTATCATAAAAAATTCGTTAGGCTTTGTCTCAACATATTTAGCTGAAGTCTGGCCATCGAACTTAGGCATCTCATCTATTTTTTTTAAATATTCTTCTCTGCTAGATGATTTTACTTTGCATCTAACAATATTCATAAACTTAGCCATATATCTCCTTAAACGTAGATCTTATCTGTTAAGCCATAACAAAGAATAGCACTGATAATTACAAGAACTAATGGTGCGTAAATTCCATCATTTCTAGTTTTTTTGGTTAAACCTGTTTTATCAATTTTTAAAGTGTAGAAATTTGTCACCAGTATTGAAACATTAATTATAAAAATTAAGTTAAAGAACGCCCAAGTACCTATTAAACCATTGGGTCTAATAAAAGCTAAATAAATTGCCATCACAACAATAGCAATCATAAACGAACCTGCAAATCTTGTGATTAAAGTAGCGGTTTTATCAACCCCCCTGCCCTTTAGAAATTTTTTAGTATCAAAGACTAATTGGTAAGCGTAGCTACCAACTATAATAAAATGTGCTAAGTAAATTATTAAATAAAATGCGTTTCCAAATTTATCTATCATAATTATCTCCTTTTTTGTTAATATGTATTAGACTCTTCGCAGATCACTATTGGACTTGACGGATCTGTTGCCGCTCTTCTATGAACAACTATCTTTTGATGCTCTGGAGAATTATACCAACCAAGAGCTTTTTCCTTATTAGGAAATTCAATTACAACTGTAAGAGATTTTTCTTCACCTTCTTTAATTAGTTTATTCGGAGTTCTAACAAGAAATTTTCCTTCAAATGGTTTTATAGTATCGGCTACTTTACTTGCATATTCCTTTGCAAACATATCATTATCTTTTATTGTAGGCATTGCTACTAAATAGGCTTTTGTCATTTAAACTCCTTTAATTATTATTCCATTAGCAACTGAGTTTGCTAATCGAATTGGTTTTACTGGTTTATATTCTTTAGAGTCATACCACTCTAAAGCTTTTTCATAAGTTGGAAATTTAATTACTACGGTTCTAGGATATTTCCACTCACCATCAATTATTTTGTACTCCCCAGCACGTACAAGGTATTCTCCTCCAAATTTTTGAACTGTAGGTACTACTTTCCCAACATATTCTTTATAAGCTTCAGGATTTTTTACATCTATATTGGCAATTAGGTATCCGCTCATACTAATATATTCCTGATTTTACTAGTTTATCGATTTCTGCCTTAGACTCTGGTATCAATTTATAAATATATTTAGTGCAATCGCCTGTTTTTTTTTCATCGTATGGTTTGCCGTAAAGTTCATCTACAGATTTATTAAGTTCTGTATTTACAAGATCTTCTTTAACTCCCTCTTTAATTAAATATGATGTTAAATATTTCTTAGCAGCAATCGAGAATACAATTTTATCTAATTCCAATGTTCCTTGGGGTATCATGCTATTAGCATAATAAAGTCCTGTGCATTTTAAAGTAGCTTTTCTATCTTTTTCACTTAGATGCCCCATGGCATAAACTGAGGTAAAAAATAGTAAAATTAATATTACAAATGTTTTTTTCATAATTTTAATGTTAGTTAAAATCATTCCAAAATTGAAATGATTATTTTAAATTTCTCGTATGCATATTGTCTACAACTAGAAGAAGAACTAAGGAATAAGTATGATTTTAGGGGCAACACAAGTACCATTATGAATTTCCTGAAAGGCATCTGAACCTTTTTTGAGATCTCGATATTCTATCCATCCTAAATCACCTAATTTTTTGTCTTTTAGAATAACTAAACTATTCTTAAAATCTTCATTCGTGTAACAATAAGTTCCAACTAATGTTACTTCTTGGATTGTAAGTTTTTTAAAATTAAAAGTTCCTGAAGGTTGGGTTAAACCTATATGAACAATAGTACCGCCAGGTGCTATTGAATTAATTGCTTGATGCCTAGTGATCTCTAATCCTACTGACTCTAAAATTAAGTCAAAATGATTTTCTTTTATGGATTTATCATCTGGTGAAACAAAACTTGCTTTTAAATATTTTCCACATTCATCTAATCTTTTTTTATTAGGATCAGACATGATTATATTACTGGAATTTTTTTCTTTATTTAATACCAGACCACAAAGTAAACCTATTGCCCCTGCACCTTGAATTAAAATCTTACACTCTGATAAAGGTTTTTTTAAATTTGCCTCAGCTAATAAAACTGCGTGCAAAGCAACAGCAGTAGGTTCAGCCAATGCTGCTTCTTTCATATTTAAACCCTTTGGTACCTCAAAAATATTTTGTTCAGGAACAGAAACTAATTCTGCTAAACCTCCATCTCTTTTTGTCGGAGTACTCATCCCAATCATTGTTCTTTGCGGGCACAGATGTTCTTTTTGGTTTTTGCAATAATCACAATTCTCACAACTAATAAGTGGATTGATTACGACTTCTTTATTTTTGAATTTACCATCTAAACTTGTTCCGCTGAATTCATGACCTAATATCAAAGGAGGTATTCTGCGTTCATCTTTTCCGTGATAAGCATGCATATCTGAACCACAAATACCTGATGCATGAACTTTTACTAATGCCTCGCCAGGTTTTTTGGTAGGATCCTTTTCCTCTCTGTAAACTATTTTTTCTGTACCGGTATAAACTAAAGCATGCATTAATTAGAAAAACCGTATTTTCTTAATCTCACATCTCCCGTTCTAGCGTGAGCTTCCATTCCTTCGTATCTCGAAAGTCTAGCAGCAGCTGCTCCTACTTCCTTCGTCGACTCTTTGGTCATTCTTTGAAAGCTTAATGTTTTTATAAATTTTCCAACAAATAAACCACCTGTATATTTTCCAGCGCCTTTTGTTGGTAATATATGATTAGTCCCTGAACATTTATCACCATAAGCAACAGTAGTTTCTTCTCCAATAAATAAGGATCCATAATTTTTAAGTCTTTTATGAAACCAATCTAAGTTTTTCGTTTGAACTTCTAAGTGCTCTGGAGCGTATTCATCACTTATCTGAACCATCTCTTCATCAGTGTCACACAAGATAACTTCTCCGTAATCTTTCCATGCAGCTTCTGCACTTTTTCTTGGTAGTTCAGGAAGTTCTTTTATTAATTCTGGAACTCTTTTTAAAACTTTGTCTGCTAAATCTTTGCTTGTTGTGTAAAGCCAAGCTGGTGAATTGTAACCATGCTCTGCTTGCCCTACTAAGTCTACTGCAACAATTTCAGCATCAGCATTTTCATCAGCTATTATTGCTATCTCTGTTGGTCCAGCAAATAAATCAATCCCTACTCTTCCAAATAAAATTCTCTTAGCCTCCGCAACAAATTGATTACCAGGACCGACTAACATGTCAGCTGGAGCATTTTTAAATAATCCATACGTCATTGCAGCAATCGCTGGAATTCCACCTAAATTCATTATTACATCTGCACCACATAAGTTTGCAGTATAAATAATTGTCGGATGAGCACCAACATTTGGTTTTGGAGGGCTGCATGCAATAATGTTCTTAACACCAGCTACTTTTGCTGTTGTAACACTCATAACAGCTGAAGCAATATGAGCAAATCTTCCTCCTGGGATATAACATCCTGCAGTATTGACTGGCACAAGTTTTTGTCCTGCATATAAACCTTTAGATAATTCTATTTCAAAATCATTACCGTAATTTTTTAATTGTGCTTCTGCAAATTTTCTAACTCTATCATGAGCAAATTTTACATCATCTTTAGTTTTTTGATCTATAGATTTATTTATTTCCTCAATTCTTTCTTTGGAGACAATTATATCTCCATCATACTTATCAAATTTCTTTGTTAGATCTTTACAACCAGTTTCTTTAGATGTTTCTAAATCTTTTAAAAGAGTTTGAACAATTTCACGAGTTTTTGCATCATCTGTGGATGCTGTTTTAGGTGCTTTTTTTAAATATTTAATTGCCATATAAAAGTGTCGGTAACCACAATGCAATTTGTGGAAATATAACTATTAATATTAATCCAATTAATTGTAAAACCATAAATTGCATCATTCCAAGATATATATCCTTTAAATCCCATTCAGGCACAACACCTTTTAAGAAATAAGCTGATAAAGCGACGGGTGGCGAGAGCCAACAGGTCTGAAGATTGACGGCAACAAGAATAGCAAACCAAGTTAGGTTAAAACCAAGAGCTTCAACTAATGGCAAAATAATTGGAATTATAATCATAACTATTGGAACCCATTCTAAAGGCCAACCAAGTAAGAAAATCATCGCCATGATCATTGCTAAAATTAAATACTTATTCATCTCTAGCCCAAGTAAAAATTCAGTTAATAAAGTTGGTGTACCCAATCTAGCAAACACAGCTCCAAAAAAGTTTGAAGCAGCTACTAGAACCATTATAAGAGCTGTTATTTCTAAGGTTTTAACAAGAGCCTCTTGTAATTTAGGAAGAGTTAATTTTTTATAAGCGAGTGATAATAAAAGTGCACCCATCGCTCCACAACCTGCAGCCTCTGTAGGTGTTGCAAAACCTAATAATATACTTCCAAGTGCAGCAAAAACTAATGCAGCTGGAGGAACTAATCCTAAAAGAAACTCAATCCAAACAGTTTTCATACTAGTAGGTCTCATGTCTTCTGGTAATGGTGGACCTAATTTTGGATCCAGCATACATCTAATTGTTGTGTATGCAGCAAACAACGAAGCTAAAAGTATTCCAGGTAATATTGCTGCTGCAAATAAATCTATAACTGGAATTTCCATAATTGGCCCCATAACTACAAGCATAATACTTGGAGGTATTAAAATTCCTAAAGTACCACCTGCCGTAATTGTTCCCGCAGCAAGCTGAACATTATAACTAGATCTATTCATAGATTTAGCAGCCATAATTCCTAAAATCGTTACTGAAGCTCCAACTATTCCCGTCGCTGCAGCAAAAATCACAGAAACAAATAAAACAGCGTAATAAAGTGATCCTCTAACTCTAGCTAACATAAGTTGGAATGATGAGAACAACCTTTCCATTAAACCAGCTTGCTCCATCATAATTCCCATAAAGACAAAGAGCGGTACGGCGGCGAGGGTTTGTTCGGTCATGACCATCGAAAATTGTAAGGTCATTAAATAGAAAACAAGTTTACCAAATCCTAGATATCCAAATACAAAACCTAAAAAAATTAAAGTAAAAGATATTGGAAATCCAACAAAGATAGCAAAAAGCATTACTCCAACTAAAATGATGCCTAATACCGCTGGATCAATTAATTCTGCTATCATTTTTTTTCTTCTCCAGGCCACTCACCTTTTGTGGCAGCCCAATAGCTTTTAAGTAATTCTGATACGCCTTGAACTAAAAGAAAAATTATACCTATCAATAAACATGATTTTATAGGCCACATAAACGGCATCCAAGTTGTATCCATTCCTCTTTCGCCTCTTCGAATTGACTCTTCGACATATCCTATAGTCATGTAAAGAAAGACTAATAATCCTGGAAAATAAAATAAAATATATAACCAAAAATCTACAAGACCTTGATTTTTAGTTTTAAAATTTCTGTATAAAAAATCTGCTCTTATGTGAACTCCTTTGGAGAGAGCATACCCTGCTCCTAACATAAATAGAGCCCCATATAAAAATCTACTCATATCATAAGCCCAAATTGTTGGAGCTAAAAATAATTTTCTCATAATAACCTCATACGTCATTGCTAAAATTAAAGGCATGAGGATCCAACAAACTACATTACCTACACGTTTGCTAAATTTATCTATTGAAGTAATAGTGTTCGCCATCCATGCTGGCATATCGGCTGGCATTTTGCCTGAACCGCCGCGTCTTTCAGCAATCATTTCATCTGAAATGTCTATTTTTGATGGCTTGTCATTCATAATCTTATCCTAAAAAATTAGAGCGAACCGTTAAGTCCGCTCTAAAATATTTTTAAAGTTTTTGCTTATTACTTTAATGTCGCCGCGTGAGCCATTCCTAGCTTAGCATTAGACATTTGAGCACCACTCCAGAATGGAACAGCAACATCAGCAAAGTCTTTCATTGATTTATAAACTTTTGCAAAAAATTTATTTTCTGCTGCGTTTTTATTCAATGTTTTCTTAGCTGCCGCCATATATTCTTTAAAGTAGTCTGTAGGAGTGTCCTCTAAAATTACTCCATGCTTATTAGTTAATTCTGCTAAAGCTTTTCCATTTTCATAGATTCTATAGCTTAAAGATTTAATTAATGAAGCGTTTGCAGCTACTTCAAGAGATTTTTTCTCATGAGCAGTCATTTTTTTGTAAGTTTTTCCAGTAATATAAAAGTCAGCATTTACTACTACTTGGTGTAAACCTTGTAGGTAATAGTGTTTTAATACTTTTTGGAAACCAAATGTTAAATCTGGTTTTGGACAACACCATTCTGCTGCATCGATAGTACCTGCTTGTAATGCTGGAAGAATATCTCCACCACCCATTGCTACAGATGCGATACCGATATCTTTATATGTTTGACCAGGAATTCCTGGAGGTGTTCTGAATTTATATTTTCTAAAATCAGCCATGTCTTTAATTGGTTTTGGAAACCAACCTAAAGCTTCTGGGCCAACTGGTTGAAGCATAAATCCTTTAATGTCTCTACCCATTTCTTTCCATAATTGGTCATACAATTGTTTTCCACCACCATATTGGAACCAAGATAAAAACGCTAAGTTATCTATACCTACTCCACCACCTGCTACTGGCGAACCAAATAACATGGCAGCTGGGTGATCTCCAGACCAATAGTGTGTCCATGCGAAACCACAATCAATTAATCCTTTATCAACCGCGTCTAAAGTCTCTTTTACTCCTACAACAGCACCTGCTGGCAATATTTCAAATTTTAATGAACCGTCAGTAAGTTCTGTTACAGTGTCAGTAAAGTCCTTTAACATCTTAACTTCATCAGCTTTAGTGTTAAGAACGGTCTGACATTTTAATGTTTTAGCATTTGCTGAAGTCATAGAAATTCCTACAAAAACAGCTAAACCTAAAACTACAGATAATAATTTTCTCATTATTCCCCCGTTTTAGTTTGTTTGAAGCAAGGAGTATGTTTTATCAGGGTATTAGAGTCAAACTAAAGAATTAAAACCTCAAGTTGTATAATTAAATAGCGAATACCCATTTTTTGTTGATTAAGCTATAAACTAAATATGGAAGAATTTGATTTTATAATTGTTGGTGCTGGTTCGGCAGGATGTGTGCTTGCTAATAGGTTAAGTGCAGATCCAAATAATAAAGTTCTTCTTTTAGAAGCAGGAGGCAAAGACACTTATCCATGGATCCATATTCCTGTTGGATATTTTAAAACAATGCATAATCCTAAAGTTGATTGGTGTTTTCATACTGAAAAAGATGAAACAATGAATAATAGATCAATAAGATATCCTAGAGGAAAAACTTTAGGAGGAAGTTCTTCCATCAATGGTCTTCTTTGGATTAGAGGTCAAAGTAATGATTATGATAATTGGAGACAACAAGGTAATGCTGGTTGGGGTTGGGATGATGTTTTTCCATATTTTTTAAAATCAGAAAACAATGAACTTGGTCCAAATGAATTTCACAATGATAAAGGTCCTATTACTGTTTCAAATAAAAAAATTAATTTAGATATGCTTGAAGAGTTTCAAAATGCTGCCGAAGAGACTGGGATACCAAGAACAGAAGATTTTAATACAGGAGATAATTTTGGTATTGGTTATTTTCAATTTACTACTAGTCGAAATAGATTATTAAAATTACGTTGTAGCGCTGCTAAAGGATATTTAAATCCTGTAAAAAATAGATCAAATTTAAAAATTGTTACTAAAGCACATGTGCAAAAAATAAATTTTGAAGGAAAAAAAGCAATTGGTGTAAGCTATTATCAAAAAGAAAAAGTAATTACAGTTAAAGCTAATAGAGAAGTAATTTTATCAGCTGGTTCTATTGGATCACCACATATTTTACAAGTTTCAGGAATTGGAGACTCAGAAAAATTAAATAAATACGGAATAGAAACTGTTCATGAGTTAAAAGGTGTTGGAAAAAACTTGCAAGATCATTTAATGTTTAGACCTGTATATAAAGTTAAAAATTTAAAGTCATTAAACAGTAAAATAAATAGTCTAATAGGGAATTTCTTTATTGGATTAGAATATATATTTAAGCAAAGCGGTCCAATGACAATGGGTGCAAGTCAAGTTTGTGGTTTTGTTAAAAGTGATCCTTCACGAGCCACTCCAAATTTGCAATTTCATGTACAGCCAATTAGCACAGATATTTTGGGAGCAACAAAAATGCATGACTTTGAAGGTATAACTCCAACTGTTGCTAATGTGAGACCAACTAGTAGAGGAGAAATTAATATAGCAAGTAATGACAGTAGAGATAATCCTAAAATTAAGATGAATTACTTATCTACTCAAGACGATAGAGATGTTGCTGCTAAAGCGCTAAAAATTGTAAGAAATATAATGCTAAATACTGAAACATTTAAAAAATATGAGCCTGAAGAATATAGACCAGGTTCGCACATTACCGATGATGAGGAATTAGTTAAAGCCGCAAGTGATCACGCACAAACTATTTTTCATCCAGTTGGAACTTGCAAAATGGGTAAAGGAGATGAGGCTGTAGTAAATGATAAATTGCAAGCACATGGAGTACAAAATTTAAGAGTTGTGGATGCATCTATTATGCCCAATATAACCTCAGGTAATACTAATGCACCAACAATAATGATTGCAGAAAAAGCCTCGGACATGATACTTAACAAGTAATCATGCTTGCGGAATTATTTACTCCAGAACAAATAACTATATTCACTCAAATTATTTTTATTGATCTTGTTTTGGCTGGAGACAATGCAATTATTATTGGAATGGTTGCCTCAAAATTCCCTCCTGATCAAAGAAAGAAAGTCATTTTTTGGGGAGTTGGAGGTGCTGTAGTTTTAAGAATAATTTTAACTCTTCTCACAGCTTACTTATTACAAATTACAGGTCTAAGACTTATTGGAGGAATTCTATTATTATACATTGTCTATAAACTTTACGTTGATGTAATCAAAGGGGCTTCAAAACAAGAGGATATTAAAGTTGATAATTCAAGTTTGTTTAAAGCTATATGGACTGTTCTTTTAGCGGACTTTACTATGAGTTTAGATAATGTTCTTGGTGTGGCTGGTGCTGCTGGTCATCATTACCATTTATTAATTTTTGGATTAATTCTATCAATAGTGCTAATGGCAGTAGCTGCTAATCTAATTTCAGGATGGATTAAGAAATACAAATGGATAGCTTGGGTAGGTTTATTAGCAATTTTAATTGTAGCTGTTGATTTAATATATACAGATATTAAAATTTTATTACTTTGATGTTAAAAAAAATAAATCTTAAAAATAAAATAGCTCTAGTAACTGGAGCCGGTAAAGGACTTGGTAAAGCTTGTGCAATAGCTTTAGCCGAGGCAGGAGCAAAAGTAATTATATTAAGTAGAACAAAATCTGACCTTATTAAAGTAAATAAAATTATAAAAAAAACTAAAGGCTCAAGTCAATTATTTGTTTGTGATGTAACAAATTTAGAAGATTTAAAAAAAGTTTTAAAAAAAGTTAGTCGATTGGATATTTTAGTAAACAATGCTGGAAATAATAGACCTCAACATTTCACTAAAGTTAGTCAAGAAAATATGGAGTACTTGACTAATCTGAATATGAGAGCTGCATTTAATGTTGCACAATTATGCTCTCAAAAAATGGTAAAAGCGAAAAATAGAAAAAAAATTGGAGGATCTATTATTCATATGTCATCACAATTAGGCAAAGTTGGTTGTGAAGGACGAAACGTCTACAATATGAATAAATTTGGAGTAGAAGGCCTTTCTAGAGGCATGGCATGTGAATTAGCTCCTTACAATATAAGAGTTAATACCATTTGCCCTACATTTGTTGAAACACCAATGGTTAAAAGGTTTTTTAAAAATAAAAAATTTAAAAATAAAATGCTTAAAAATATTCCATTAGGAAGAGTCGCAAAAGAAAGTGATGTTGCTACTGCAGTAGCATTTTTAGCTGCAGATTCATCTGAAATGATTACAGGGACATCTTTACTGGTTGATGGAGGTTGGACAGCACAGTAATGGGAATATTTCTTAAAGATATAAATTTAAAAGGTAAAACAGCTTTAATTACCGGAGCAACTAAAGGTTTAGGTAGGGGTGCAGCTTTAGCCATTGCTGAGGCAGGAGGAAATATAATTGCAATCGGAAGAAATCAATTAGAGCTTAATACTTTAAAAAAAGAGATTAAGAAATTTAAAGTTATTTACATATCATTTAATTGTGATGTAAATAATTATAATCGAATGAAATCTTTTATATCAAAAATTAAAAAGTTAGACATTTTAGTTAATAATGCAGGAACTAATATTCCAGAACCTTTTTTAAACGTAAGAAAATCTTCATTAGAAACTTTGTTAAATGTGAATACTAAAGCAGCTTTTAATGTTGCTCAACTTTGTGCTAATCAAATTATAAAGTTAAAAAGAAAAAGTGGCTCAATAATAAATATTTCTTCTATTTTTGGTTTAGTAGCAGGGCAAAAAAGAACTGTTTATAGCATGACAAAATTTGGAGTTGAGGGTTTAACAAAAGGTATGGCTTTAGATTTAGCTAAATATAATATTAGAGTAAATAGTGTTTGTCCTAATATTGTACTAACTCCACGAACTAAAAAATATTTTGCAGACAAAAAATACAATAAATATGTTAAAGAGAATACTCCAATTAATAAGGTGGTTACCGTAAGCGATGTAGCAACTTCAATAACATTTCTAGCATCTGAAGCTGCCTCGATGATTACTGGTTCATCAATCGTAATAGATGGTGGTTGGACAGCTAAATGAGAATTTTCTTAATATTTTTTTTTGTAATAAAATTTCAGTATCTAGGTGCTGTTGAATTTTTAGGAAAGTTTGAACAAGGTGCTTTTATTTTAGGTAAAACTAATCCAAATTCAAAAGTAAAAATTGATAATAGAAATATTCGAGTTTCTAAGGATGGTTATTTTGCTTTCGGTTTAGATAGAGACAGAAAAAATAACGTTTTAATCACAATAAAAAATGATGGTGAAACAAAAAAAATTGAAAAAAAGGTTCTTAAAAGAGAATATAAAATTCAAAGAATTGATGGTTTACCTTCAAAACAAGTTACTCCACCACCTGAAGTTTATGAGAGAATAAAAAAAGATAATGTATTAATAGGCAAAGCTAGATCAATTGATACAACTTATGATTTTTTCAAAGATAAATTTATCTACCCAATAGATAAATACATAATTACAGGCGTTTATGGCAGCCAAAGGATTTTAAATGGTAAACCTAGAAGGCCACATTATGGAATAGATTTTCATGCGCCAGAAGGAACGCCAGTAAAAGCTATGATGGATGGTGAGGTTACCTTAGCTGAAGGTAATATGTATTTTACTGGTGGAACCATCATCTTTGATCACGGTCACGGAGTAAGTACTCTCTATATGCATATGAAAGATATTAATGTAAAAGTAGGTCAAAAAATAAAACAAGGGCAAATCGTTGGAACCCTAGGTCAAACTGGAAGAGCGACTGGGCCTCATTTAGATATTAGGTTGAATTGGTTTGATGTCAAATTAGATCCTGCGTCTGTTTTAAATTAATCTAATTCAAACTTATTTTTATAGTCTTTGATTAACGACTTATCTTGCTTATCTTTAAATAGAATAAAATCTTCTAAGACTAAAATATCCAAGTTTGTTCCCATAAAACAATTAAATGCGTCTTCAACCGAACAAACAATTGGTTCGCCACGAACATTAAAAGAAGTGTTCACTAACACTGGGCAATTAGTATTCTTTTTAAATTCCTTAATTAAGTCGTAATACCTTGGATTAGTTTCTTTGTGAACTGTTTGAATTCTAGCTGAATAATCCACGTGAGTAATTGCAGGAATATTAGATCGTTTTATATTTAATTTTTCTATTCCAAATAAGTTTTCATCTTCTTTTTTCATTTTAATTTGTTTTTCCTTTTTTACTTCTGAAACTAAAAGCATATAAGGGCTATCTACATCTAGCTCGAACCATTCATTTATATCCTGCCTTAAAACTGAGGGAGCAAAAGGCCTAAAGCTTTCTCTAAATTTAATTTTGAGATTAAGTTCTTTTTGCATTTTTTCCGATCTTGGATCTGCTAATATTGATCTCCCCCCCTAGTGCTCTAGGACCAAATTCCATCCTTCCTTGAAACCAGCCTACAGTTTTTTCATTAGAAAGTTCCTTTGCAGTTAAAGAAATTATTTCTTCTTTGCTATATTGTTTGTAATTTGCTTTTAGCAATTTAAGTTTTTGTTCAATAAAATCATTTTCAAACTTAGGTCCAAGGTAAGAACCTTTCATTTTATCTTGAAACTCGACTCTAGGTTTTTCTAATTCATGATGCCAGTAAGCCAGAGCTGCGCCTAAAGATCCACCAGCATCTCCTGCGGCAGGCTGTATCCAAATATTCTCAAATATTTTTTCCTTGAGAATTTTTCCATTAGCAACACAATTTAAAGCTACACCTCCTGCTAAACATAAATTTTTAATTTTATATTTTGAAAATATATTATTTGCTATTTTTAACACTATTTCTTCAGTAACAGATTGTATAGAGGCGGCTATATCCATATGAAATTGAGTTAATAAATCTTTTTTAGGGTCTCTTACAGGATTTCCAAAAAGTTTAGAAAAATTATCATTAGTCATTGTAAGACCTGTGGCATAATTAAAATATTTCATATCAAGTTTAAAAGAGCCGTCTTCTTTTAAATCTAGAAGTTTATCTAATATAATATCTTTAAAAACTGGTTCACCATATGGAGCAAGTCCCATTAATTTGTATTCCCCGCTATTAACCTTAAAACCTGTGTAATATGTAAAAGCTGAATACAATAATCCGAGAGAATGAGGAAAATGTATTTCTTTTATTATCTCAAGCTTATTTTTTTTTCCAATTGCTAAAGTCGTAGTAGCCCACTCTCCAACTCCATCCAAAGTTAAAATAATTGCTTCCTCAAAAGGAGAGGGGAAAAACGCACTAGCTGCATGACTGTAATGATGTTCTGAAAATTTAATTTTACTTATGTCTTTAAAATTTTTGTCATGTTCTTTAAGTTTATCGAATAGAAATTTTTTTTGAAAAAGTTTTTCTCTCAACCATATTGGCATAGATAAACTGAAAGATTTAAAACCTTTTGGGGCAAAAGCCATGTAAGTTTCTAACAATCTTTCAAATTTTAAAAATGGTTTTTCAAAAAAAACAATGTGATCAATTTCATTTAGTTTTAAATTAGACTCTTCAAGCACATATTTAACTGCATTAAAGGGGTAACTTGGATCGTGTTTCTTTCTGGTAAATCTCTCTTCTTGAGCTGCTGCCACTATGTTGCCATCGACAACTATTGCTGCTGCGCTATCGTGATAAAATGCTGAAATTCCTAAAATAGAAGTCACTAAAATATTGTATAAATAAATGGGGCTACCGCAGAGCCTTGGCTTAAAACAATTAAAATTCCAAACAAAGCTAAAACGATTATTATTGGTAATAACCAATATTTTTTTCTCTCTCTTAAAAATTCCCAAAATTCTTTTAAAAATTCAATCATTTAGAATTGTTTTTTCATTGATCCAAGATTTTTTTTTCTTTTAATCCAATAGCTTTCTTTTTCTTTTAAAAATTTCAATCCTAATAAATCTTTACCTAGTACTCTAACAGCTAAGCTTACCGGTGTAAGAATAACAAAATATACTAAAGCCATGACTAATGGTGCAATAATCATGCCTAGTATTTCGCCAAATTTAATCCATAGTTTGTTTAGTGGAGATAAAAGCTTTGAATTGATTAAAGCAAGAATTAAAAAAATACCTGAAATTGTGATAAAAAATAAATTTAAATTGTTACCATTTTTTAATGGCCACAATGCCAATATTAGAAAAAAAACAAAAAATAATAAGCCGAAGCTTTTATTTGAACTTTGAGATTTCATTATAAAACTAGTTTAAACCTTTTTGAGGCTTCATGTCCTCTTTTTTAATCCCGGCCACTCTCACTGGTTTTTTCATTGCATCTCTTCTAAAAGGCTCACCTAATTCTTGGTTAAGTATTACCTCAATAAATGTTGTGATACCTTTTTTTTGATCTTCACATGACTGTTTAATAGCCTTTGTGGTTTCATCCATTGTTTTTACTGTAACTCCTTTTAAACCACATGCATTAGCAACTTTTGCATAACTTAATTCTGGGTCCAATTCTGTCCCTATAAAATTATTATCAAACCATAATGTAGTGTTTCTTTTTTCTGCACCCCACTGATAATTTCTAAATATAACCATTGAAATAGCCGGCCATTCTTCACGTGCACACGAACTCATTTCGTTCATACTAATTCCAAAAGCTCCATCACCTGCAAAACCAATTACTGGTGTGTCTGGGCAACCAATTTTTGCTCCTAAGATTGAAGGAAAACCGTAGCCACATGGTCCAAATAAACCAGGAGCTAAATATTTTCTTCCTTTTTCAAAAGTTGGATATGCGTTTCCTATTGCGCAATTATTTCCGATGTCACTAGAAATAATTACATCTTCAGGCATACCAGCTTGTATTGCTCTCCAAGCCTGTCTAGGCGACATTCGATCTTTATCTCTATCTCTCGCTTCTTTATTCCAAATTGTTCCCGGATCATCCTCTTCGTGATCTAAACTAGAAAGTTTTTGTAACCAAGCTGATTTCGTTTGATGAATTAAATCTTTTCTTTTTTGTCTATCAGTATCTCCTGCTTTGGGAGATAATTTACTTAATAACTGTTGAGCAACTAATTTAGCATCTCCACAAATTCCAACTGTTACTTTTTTAGTTAATCCTATTCGATCTGAATTCATATCAACTTGAATAATTTTTGCATTCTTAGGCCAATAATCAATTCCATAACCTGGTAGAGTTGAAAATGGATTTAGTCTAGTACCTAAGGCCAAGACAACATCTGCTTTTGCAATTAATTCCATTGCAGCTTTAGATCCATTGTAACCTAATGGGCCTACAGCTAAAGGGTGACTTCCTGGAAAACTGTCATTGTGTTGGTAGCCAGAACATACTGGTGAGTCTAATTTTTCAGCAAGTTTTACACAGTCTTTAATTGCTCCACCAATTACTACTCCTGCACCTGATAATATCACTGGAAATTTTGCGTTAGATAACAATTTTGCTGCTTCTTCTATTGCTGCTGCACCGCCAGCTTGCCTTTCTAATCTTACTATGGGAGGTAATTCAATATCTATTACTTGGGTCCAATAATCTCTTGGTACATTAATTTGTGCTGGTGCTGAACCTCTAATAGCTTTTTCAATAACTCTATTTAAAACTTCTGCAATTCTCGATGGGTCTCTCACTTCTTCTTGGTAACAAACCATGTCTTTAAATAGATTCATTTGTTCGACTTCTTGAAACCCTCCTTGACCCATTGTTTTATTTGCAGCTTGAGGTGTTACTAAAAGAAGTGGAGTGTGATTCCAATAAGCAGTTTTGATTGGAGTAACTAAACCTGTTATTCCAGGTCCATTTTGAGCAACTACCATTGACATTTTTCCAGTAGCTCTCGTATATCCATCAGCGATTAAACCGCCATTAGTTTCATGTGCTACGTCCCAAAAAGTAATTCCTGCGTCTGGAAAAATATCGGAGATAGGCATGAAAGCAGAACCGATAATACCAAAAGCGTGCTCAATACCATGCATTTGTAAAACTTTTACAAAAGCTTCTTCTGTTGTCATTTTAGCCATAATTCTCCTTAAAGTATTTTGAAAATCTAGCTTTCATTATACTAAATTTTAGTCTATATCCATTAGATATTTTTATGTCACGGCCCGATCTCATCATACACGACGAAGAAGATAACGTAGGAGTTGTTGTAATTGAAACCACTAAAAAAGGCCAGGATTGTAGCGCCTGGATAATGGAAAATGATAAAACCGTTAAAGTTTCATCAGCAAACAATGTTCCTTTAGGGCACAAAATTGCACTAAAAGATCTTAAGGTCGGAGACACAATTTTCAAGTACGGGCATGACATAGGAAAAGTAGTCAAAGAAATCAAAAAAGGTGAACACGTTCATGTTCACAATGTAAAAACAAAAAAGTGGTAAAACTAGTATGCAAATTCCAAAAAGCTTTTTAGGTTATAAAAGAGAGAACGGAAGAGCTGGAACAAGAAATCATGTAATTATTCTTCCAGTTGATGATATTTCAAATGCTTGTGCTGAAGCTGTAGCAAATAATATTAAAGGAACAATAGCGCTACCTCATTCTTATGGAAGGTTGCAATTTGGTGCAGATTTAGAATTGCATTTTAGAACTATGATTGGTACTGGCAGAAATCCAAACGTCGCTGCTGTAATTGTTATTGGAATTGAGCCAAAATGGACAAAAAAAATTGTCGACGGAATTGCAGAAACTGGAAAACCAGTAGAAGGATTTCACATTGAAAGAAGTGGAGACATTCAAACAATAATGAAAGCATCAAAAAAAGCCCAGGAATTCTCTATGTGGGCTTCTGAGAAACAAAGAGAAGAATGTCCAATGAGTGACTTATGGATATCGGTTAAATGCGGTGAGTCAGACACAACATCTGGATTAGCTTCTAATCCGACTGTTGGGAATTTAATGGATAAGCTAGAACCATTAGGTGTTCATTTATGTTTTGGAGAAACTTCTGAGCTAACTGGTGCAGAACAAGTCTGTGCCAAAAGAGGTGCAACTCCAGAAGCTCAAAAAAAATTTATGAAGACTTGGAGTGATTACAACGATTTTATTTTAAAAGAAGCAACTGACGACTTGTCGGAAAGTCAACCTACAGCGGGTAATATAGCAGGTGGACTAACTACAATTGAAGAAAAAGCTTTTGGAAATTTTCAAAAGATAGGCTCTAGAAAATTTATTGATGTTTTAGAACCTGCTGAAGAACCAAAAAAAGGTAAGGGTTTATATTTTATGGATACTTCTTCTGCAGCAGCGGAATGTGTAACTTTACAAGCAGCAGGTGGATTTAATATTCATCTTTTTCCAACAGGCCAAGGAAATATTATTGGCAATCCAATAGAACCAGTTGTTAAACTAACTGCCAATCCTTTAACAGCTAAATTAATGAGTGAGCATGTAGATTGTGATGTTTCTAAAATTTTAACCAGAGAAATGAACCTTGATCAAGCTGGTGATAAACTTATTGAAACAACTCTAAAAGTTGCCAACGGTAGATTAACATGTGCTGAAGCTTTAGGTCATAGAGAGTTTGTTATGACTAAGCTTTATCGAAGTGCATAATGTCTTCACTCACAGAAGACTGTATTTTCTGCAGTAAAACTAATTGTAAAGTTATCTCGTCAACAAAACATTTTTTTGTAATTCGAGATACGGCTTATCCTGTAACAAAACATCATACTTTAATTATTTCCAACAGACACGTGGGTGATTATTTTGATTTAAGTAAAGAAGAGATTAATGATTTAGATGAGATTTTAAAAAATCAAAAAAAAGAGTTAAAAAAATTAGATAAAGAAATAAGCGCATTTAATATTGGCATTAATATAGGTAAAGATGCTGGCCAATCAATAATGCACTGTCATATCCATTTAATTCCAAGAAGGAAAGGAGATGTAGAAGATCCTAGAGGTGGTGTGAGAGGCGTTATACCTGAAAAGCAGAAATATAATAGAAAATAATTATTTTACTGGAAATTTAACTTCTTCTTGTTTTGGCTTTTTGTGTCTTAAATCATGAACAATTTTTCTAAACCAAGCCATTAAAGCTCCAAGCACTACTGCAAGAATTATTGCAAAGGCTCCATATAAAAACGGTACGTCGTTTGACATTTTGACAATAAATTCTGCTAAACTATTTAAATCTGGTGTTGGTCCTTCGCTTCCGTTAAATTCTGTTTTTTTTCTAAAGAAAGAGTCATAAGCAATTGCTATAGCAACAGTGATTAAAAGCATTGCAAATAAAGATTTAAGTTCATTACTATCTAAAAATTGACCAATTTTTTGACCTACTTGAACTCCCACAATTGAACCTAAGATTAAAGGAACTACAAGAAACAAGTCAATCGTTCCGTAATTAAAAGAATGTAAAATTGTAACTACAGCACTAATAAAAACAGTAACAAATAACGAGGTTCCTGGGATTAATTTTACAGGCATTCCAATGATATAAATCATTGCAGGCACCATTAAGAATGCTCCCCCTATTCCCATCATTGATGCAACAAATCCAACAACAAATCCTAACAAAACAGGAGTGAATGCACTTTCATACAACCCAGATTTATTAAACCTCATTCTTAAAGGCAAACCTTGTAACCAATTATGATCGTGTAATTTTTTTTTTACCTTTATTTTAGATTTTAGACGATTTCTTTCTTTGATACCCTCAATCAACATTAATGTGCCAACTATTGCTAGAAGATACATATACAATAGAGAAATTATTAAGCTTATTTTTCCTATTTCTGAAAAAAAGGTAAAAGTCATAATTCCTATAACAGTTCCAACCACACCTCCTGAAACAATCATTAAACCCATCTTGTAGTCTAAAGTTTTCTTATACCAATGAGTAAGTGATCCGGATACTGACGTTGCGAGAATGTTATTTACTTCATTAGGAACTGCATACACTGGAGGTATGCCCATAAAAATTAAAAATGGTGTCATCAAGAACCCTCCTCCAACACCAAAAAGTCCTGATAAAACTCCAACAGCCAAACTTAAAAATAATAAAAGAAATATATCTATATTTACTTGGGCGATGGGAAGATAAATATCGAGCATTAATATTAGGATTATGCCTGAAACTTTAAGTTGTCAATCTTAATAAATAGTGGCCCCAAAAACTTTTACTAGACCATCTTCTTCACCTAAAACTAGCCTACCTAAAAATTCTCCAGGCATTGTTTGGCTTGTTTGTTTATAAAGAACAGTAATAAATTGATTTCTTCTTATTGTACCAAGGAATTCCTGTTTTTCTGAGAGACTTGTAAGTAACTTGTTGTTTGCCCACTGTTTACCGAGCTCAACTTCGTTTGCTCCGAAAAGCATTTGTGATGAAAAGTCTTTTGTAAAACCGCCGTAATCCTTAATATTGGATGATTTAACTAAATTATTCCAAATTGGCTGGGCAATATCTCTAATCTCTTTGTCAGGTTTTTCTAACAACTTCATTAAACTTTATGAAGCTTTCTTTTCCTTTTTTTCATCTACTATGTGATAAACTGGAACCTTCTCCATTGTAAACTTTTTAGTTTTTGGATCTCTTCTTGAAACAGTTAAGCAATGCCAATTATCGTCATCAAGTTTAAGGTGGTCTCCTCTATAATAGTAACCTGGCCATCTAGTTTCCTCTCTAAATTTAGTATGCTCTGTTACACATTGTGAAGTAATGGTTCTATGTTTTAATTCCCACGCTCTCATCAGTTGATGATAATCTTCAGCGCCTACGTTTTCTAAATCTTCTTCCAACCATTTTAATAACTCTAAGCCTCTGTTTAGCATGTTCTCGTTAGTCATATAATTTGTAGCGATTCCTCCAACATACTCATCCATTATTCTTTGAAGTCTTTGTAACCCTTGAATAGGAGAAATATAACTTGGTGATACAGTTCCACCTGTTATTTCATTTCTACCTACTGTGTAATTTTCTAAAGGTTTGTAAATAACTTCTTTTAAATCTTTATATTGTTTGTCGCTTACTTTAATTCCATCTGCTTTTTTATCTTCAATATATTTAACAGCAGCTTTTGCAGCTAATCTTCCTTCAGTGAAAGATCCAGAAGAAAATTTATGTGCACTTCCACCTACAGTGTCGCCTGCACCAAATAATCCATCAACAGTTAACATTCTGTTATAACCCCAAAAATACTCTGGAGGAGACAAATCTTCTGGTCCGCTAACCCAAGCTCCAGAACATGTTGCGTGTGAACCCATTACATAGGGTTCAGAAGTTGTAAGTTCTGGATTTGTATATTTTGGATCAATATTTTGTGAAGCCCATACAACAGCTTGGCCTACTGTCATACCTAAAAAGTTTTCCCAACCAACAGTTTCTAGATGAGGATCTTGAAATGCTTCCTTGGTCACCATGTGAATTGGCCCACCTCCAGCTTGTACTTCTTGAATAAAAGCGTGATTTCTTAAACATGTAGGCGTTGGATGGTGATCGATATACTCTCCTACTAAAGATTTAGTTTGATCGTACCATTTTTTTTCGTAGTTTTCGCCATTTGCATTTTGAGTATAAGTTTTTAAATGTAAGAAGTAAGCTCCAACCGGACCATAGCCATCTTTAAATCTACATAAAACAATTCTGTTTTCCATTTGAGTCATTTTAGCGCCTACGGCTATTGGAAGTGCATAAGCTGAACCGTTACTCCAAGGAGCGTACCAAGTTCTTCCCATTCCTTCGCCAACTGCTCTAGGTTTAAAAATGTGTGAAGCCCCACCTGCTGCAACAATCACAGCTTTAGCTTTAAACACATGATAGTCACCAGTTCTCATATTAAACCCGACTGCTCCACCTATCCTATTTTCTTTTTCATCATCCATTAAAAGATGAGTTATCATTATTCTGTTATAAATTTTGTTAGCAGATTTTTTTGCTGCTTCAGCAACTATAGGTTTATAGCTTTCACCGTGTATCATGATTTGCCACTTACCTTCTCTTAAATATCTTCCAGTTTTTTCATTCTTCATCATGGGTAAACCCCACTCATCAAACATATGAACTGTGGAGTCTACGTGACGAGCCATGTCATAACCTAAATCCTCTCTAACCATTCCCATTAAATCATTTCGTGCATATCTAACGTGATCTTCAGGTTGGTTTTCGTTCCACTGCATGCCCATATAACAATTGATTGCATAAAGACCTTGAGCTACAGCACCACTTCTATCGATGTTAGCTTTTTCAACACAAACTATTTTTAGATCTCTTCCCCAATGTCTAGCTTCAAATGTAGCTCCTGTACCGGCCATACCGCCACCGATAATAAGAATGTCACTTTCCTCAACATGTGTTTTTACTTTAGCCATTAGTAGTAAACACCTTTTTTAAATGAATCTTTGCTTACGGTAGGAAGGTCCCCGTCAATATTTAAACCCTTAGGTTCAGTGTAAAGTCTTTGTGTAGTTATTTCTCCTTGATTTGGTTTATCTTCCTCTGCGAGTTTAGGAATAAATTTACCCCAGGGTTTTGTCGTGATTGGTGATACGAAGTTTTTTTCAGTTCCGTTTCTAAATTTTATTCTCCAAGAAATAGTTCCTTTTTCTTCTTCTCTTCTAACTCTTACGCTATGTCCCATAGGAGCAAAATCAGCGTAACCTCGAACATCAATTGCATGATTTGGGCAAGCTTTCACACATGAATAACATTCCCAACAAAAGTTAGGCTCAATGTTTTTTTGCTCGTCTTATAGTCTCGTCGATATGCATGATGTCTGATGGACAAATGTCTACGCAATGCCCACAACCATCGCATCTAGTCATGTATACAAAAGTTGACATAAATTATTTTTCTCCCTTAGAGTTTAATAACATAAATTTTCTAATAATGCTTCGGTTGTTCTCTTTTAATTCCCAGCCCGAATTGCTCCGGAGCATCAGCAGGTGGTGGCAAATTGTCTCTAGATCCGTCAGCTTCAGCTAGATTTTTTTGAATTGCTGCACCAGGTTTATAAAACATATGAGCAAATTTAGACCAATAAACTCCACCAAATAAAACTAGATTTGAAACAATAAATAAAACTAAAAATAGATAACTAAGACCAGTTATTCCTGAATATTGTGTGTATGACCAAGCTAAACCAAATGTAGCACAAGCTAATAAAGCTAAAACAAATAAATCTGCTTTTATAATTCTGTACCAAGGATGCGCTTCTGCAGAAACATCAACTCTTAAGAAGAACCAAAACCAATACCCGCCTAAACAAGTTAAAATAGCTCCAATGTGCCATAGAGCTGTAAAAATTGATGGAGTTTCAATACCTACAGATGAATACGAAAAAATTAAAATAGCTGAAGAAACCCAAAAAATAATAGTTCCATACATACCTAAAACATGCGCCAATCTTCTTTTGCCCCATCCTAGTTCTGAAGTTGTTGCAATATCATGGGCAACAGTTTTTAAAATAACTGTAGTTCTTTTTGCAGTAGATAACTCTATCTTTGCATTTTTTTTAGCTTTTTTTGCGTTCTCAAAAAAATATTTCACATTTTTTTTGTGCATAATATCAACCAACACACCAATTAATGTGAGAGCTGCCATAGCTATCACAAACCCTTGCATTGCAAATGATGGAATAATTTCTGATAGAGTAGAAAATGGATTGTTAGTTAACATTAAATATTTATATATAGGCATATTTTAGAGGTCAAGTGAGAATGAATCTCAACTATTTAAGCTTACCATCTTTTCTCATTTGTTCTCTTATTTTAGTCGCTGAAATTTGTTGTGTTTTCTCGTCTAATACGATCTCTTCAATCTCATAGCCAACTCCTCTTCCGTAGCAAATATTAGTTATATTAGGTACTAAAGTGACTTGAATTCTATTTTTATAATCTTTAAGTGCTTCAAAAATATTTTTTTTAACAGTTTCAAAGTCAAATGGATTGTCATCAACACCTTTTACATCTCGAACCATAATATTCACCTGTCCGGTTTTTTTTAATGTTTCTTCAAAGAGTTTTTGATGACCAGCATGCCATGGTTGCCAACGACCTAGCATCTGTGCAGTAGGAAGTTTATTATCCCAAACGTGATTATCGTTTTTCATATTTGCGAGCTAAAAGATAATTTTAAGCAGCAATAGTTTGAAGTTTATGTTTAGAAGTCATCCCACTTAAGAAATTCCATAAGTATCTAGCAGTTAACAGTGAAGCTGACTCAGCTTTTTTCTGTTCTTCTTTGGAAAGACTATCTAATAATTTTTCACATTCAGCTCTATGAATTACATCTGCAGATTTATGCGCCTCAAAAAATTCAAGACCATCTTTAGATTTTACTCCATAAAATTTTTTTAACCCTTGGATTTTAGTCTCAGCTATTTCAGGTATTTGCCTTTCATAGGTATATAAAGATGCAAGACCTTCAGCATACGATTTTCTAGCTTGAGAAAAAAAATTATCAATCATGTCTTTTGTGAACCAGTCTAACTTTACCTTCTCAATTTCTTTTTCATCAGCTCCAAGAGCTTTTGCAAAATTTTTCCATAACTTAGGATGATCCCCATCTTTGTTTTCTTCGTCTTGCAAATTTTCTAATAGAATTCTTCTTTTTTCTAAATCTTCGCAAATTGAATGTGTTGCGCTGATGTATCTTGGGAACGCTTTAACATGTTGATAATATTGCTCTGCATAATCTTTAATAATTTCACGGGTTAGTTTTCCCTCGTTCCAATAAATTTGATAGAAAGGATGTTTAAGTAAATGATATTTGTCTAATTTCGCACCTAGCTCTTTTGAAAACATTTTTTGCTCCTTTTTTTTATTATTAATTTGTAAATTATAAATGTTTTAGTGAAAAAATTATCCACACTTTTTAGTTGTGTAGTTACAAATGTTCACGTTTTGATTCACTTTTGATTCCTAATCAGACTCAAAATACAACTTTAAAGAGTGTTATCCACACGAACTAAACGTGTCTCATCTATAGGGTAATGAACAATTGTAGCAAAAATAGAAAGGGCAATAGCCATGTACCACGCATAATCATAACTTCCATAAGTGTCAAAAAAGTACCCTCCTAAAAATGCACCAGCAAAAGCACCGAATTGATGACATAAAAAAACTATACCAAATAAAGTACTTAAATATTTTGTGCCAAATATTTGAGCAACTATTCCATTAGTTGGAGGAACAGTAGATAACCATAAAAGTCCAAAAGTAATTCCAAATATAATTGAATTCAGCATTGATGGAGGAGAAAAAATAAATACACATATACTTAAAGCTCTTAAAGAGTATAAGATGCTTAATAAATTTTTCTTTTTATACTTAGTGCCAAGATAACCCATGCCTAAAGTGCCAAAAATATTAAAAAAACCGATCAATGCTAAAATTATAGTAGCAGACCATCCTGCCATACCCCTATCTTGCATATATCCAGGTATGTGGGTTCCTACTAATGTAATTTGAAAACCACACACAAAAAAACCTAAAACTAATAATACATACCCTCTATGAGAAAAGGCTTCTTTAATAGCAGATAAAAAGGTTTGGTCTCTATCAGCTTGGGATGAATTAATTATTGTTTTTGCTGGAAATAAAAAAATTGAAACAACAAGACCTATAACTATAAATATCATAAAGAATTTTAAAGTTTGCTCCCACTCAAATTCTACTAAGCTATAATTTGTAAGCAGCGGTGATAAAAAATAACCTACAGATGCTGCTGCTGTAACAACTCCTGTAGCAATAGTTCGTGTTTCGTTAGGAAAATGCTTTCCGACTTCTGATACGGGCACTCCGATTGCCGTAGCTCCTAGAGCTATTCCAACTAAAACCCCTAATGCTAATTGAAAATAAATTCCAGTGTTAGGACCAGAGTAAAGTAAATAAATACCTAAAGCGAAAATTAGAAATCCTAAAAAAACAGCTTTGTTGCCTCCAAATTTATCCGCTAGTAGTCCAAATATAGGAGCAAAGAATCCCCAAAATAACATTTGAATACCTATTGCTAAACCAAATTCTGTTCTTGAAACTCCTAAATCTTTTTCAAATGCGTCGAAGAAAAGTCCAAAGGTTTGCCTGAGACCCATTGAAATTAAAATTACACTACAAGCTGATACTAAAACTATTAAAGATAATTTACTTGGAAAAAATTTACTCATTATCTTACGTGCCTCAAACTATTCTTTAAATCATTAATTAAATCTTTTGGATCCTCAAGACCAATGTGTAATCTAACTATATGTTCATCTTCGTTAAATTTAAAATATTTTCTGCCTTTAAGATATTCATCTTTTTTATTCGATCTAAGTTCTTGAAGTATTGCAAGGCTTTCAAATCCACCCCAACTATAACCAATACCAAAAAGTTCTAATGAATTTACAAATTTGATAACAGATGATTTTTTCTTAGTTTTAATGACTATTGATAATAACCCAGTAGCACCTGAATAGTATTTTTTCCATAATTTATAATTTTTACTTAATGGCTTGTAAGGATATAAAATTTCTTTTATTTTTTTTTGTGACTTTAAGAAATTAATTACTTGTTTTGTATTTTCATAATGTTGCTTCAATCTTGTATCTAATGTTCTTAAACCTCTAATAATCAAATATGCTTCATCAGCAGACATTCTGTATCCAGAAAGTTTATAGAAAAACATAATCTTTTTAAAAACTTTTTTATTAACCGCAAGTGAGCCGCCCATTGCATCTGAGTGACCTGAAAAATATTTTGTTGCAGATGAAAAAGACATATCAAATCCAAGTTTTAGTGGTTTAAGATACAATGGAGTGCCCCATGTATTATCGAGAAAAGTAAATATTTTTTTCTTTTTGGCTAAATTTACAATTTTAGATAAATCTTGGAATTCAAAAGTATTACTTCCGGGGTTTT
>CACODU010000002.1 GCA_902626045.1 uncultured Pelagibacteraceae bacterium | reverse complement strand
TTTATGCCGCGCTCTAAAAGAGAAGAAAATTTCTCTTCTTCATTTTTTAGAGTTTCAACTATCAACTCTCTACCGTTAATTAATTCTGGATAACTGTGCTGCATCTCGTTTAATAAAACTTCAAAAAGTTTATAAAAAACAGGATATTTGCTACCTAAAGAATGAGCGTGTCTCATCCCTCTTCTCATAATTCTTCTTAAAACATATCCACGACCTTCATTTGAAGGTAATATCCCCTCAGCAATTAAAAAACTACTTGCTCTTAAGTGATCAGCAATAACTCTGTGGCTTGATATTGTTTTGCTGTCGATTGTGGTCTTTGTTATATCAGATGATGCAGCCATTATTTTTTGAAAGTGATCTATTTTATAATTGTCATGAGTTCCTTGTAAAACTGCTGTCATTCTTTCAAGTCCCATACCTGTATCAACTGAGGGTTTTGGTAGATCAATTCTTTTTGCTTTTGATATCTGTTCGTACTGCATAAATACAAGGTTCCAAATTTCTATAAATCTATCACCGTCTTCTTCGGGACTTCCAGGTGGACCACCTTTCAACTTATCACCATGATCATAAAAAATTTCAGAACAAGGACCACAGGGTCCTGTATCCCCCATTGACCAAAAGTTATCAGATGTCGAAATTTTTATTATTTTACTCTCATTGAGCCCAGCAATTTTTTTCCAAAGATTAAATGCATCAGTATCTTCATGAAAAACAGTTACTAACAATTTTTCTTTAGGTAAACCAAAGTCTTTGGTCAAAAGACTCCAAGCATGATGAATAGCTTGTTCTTTAAAATAATCTCCAAAGGAGAAATTTCCCAACATTTCAAAAAAAGTATGGTGTCTAGGAGTATAACCAACATTTTCTAAATCATTATGTTTTCCACCTGCTCTTACACATTTTTGAGATGTCGTAGCTGTTTTATAATCTCTCTTTTCTAATCCTGTGAAAACATTTTTAAATTGAACCATTCCTGAGTTGGTAAACATAAGGGTTGGGTCATTGTTTGGAACTAAGTTACTAGAGTCTACGATCTTATGATTGTTTTTTTTAAAATAATCTAAGAATTTTTTCCTAACTTCGGTAAGTAAAATTTGGCCCATATTTAAATAAATACAGATATTTTAGAACTTGTCTATAAAGAGATTAGTTTGTAGCTTTTTTATCGTTGTCTACTACAACGCAAATTTCAGATTTTGTTAAAAATCTTTGTCCTGTTCCATTATCTAGGGAAAACATCCCTCCTATTCCCTTAACAGCGTCAATTGTAAGATCTGTATGTTTCCATTTTTCGTATTGATCTTCGTTCATATAAAAAGGGGTTCCGTCAACTTCTCCAAGTTTTACATCGCTATTTCCCACTTGATATTCTTTAGCTGGAAAACACATAGGAGCGCTGCCATCACAGCATCCACCTGATTGGTGAAATAAAAGGTCATCCCCATGAACTGCTTTTATTTCACTAAGTAGTTTTTTTGCTGATAATGTGAATGATACTTTCATTTCTATATTTCGGCCCATGATAATGAATCATGGGCCATTATATATTATTGGTTAAAAGAAGCCCAATTTTTTCTCACTGTAGGACACGTGTAAATTCTTTACCTGTCTATAATGATTTAACATCATTTTGTGAGTTTCTCTTCCGATACCAGATTGTTTGTATCCACCAAATGCAGCGTGAGCTGGATATGCATGGTAACAGTTTGTCCAAACTCTACCTGCTTCTATACCTCTACCCATTCTGTATGCAATGTTACCGTCTCTAGTCCAAACACCTGCTCCTAATCCGTAAAGAGTATCATTAGCTATCTCTAATGCTTCTTTCTCGTCTTTAAATGTTGTAACTGATACAACTGGTCCAAAGATCTCTTCTTGGAATATTCGCATGTTGTTTTTTCCTTCGAAAATTGTTGGTTGGATATAGTTTCCTTTTTCAAGACCACTATTTATTTTGGCAGCACTTCCACCACATAGAACTTTAGCACCTTCTTTTTTTCCTAAGTCTAAGTAAGACTTAATTTTTTCCATTTGTTCTAATGAAGCTTGAGCTCCAATCATAGTTTCCATCTTCAAAGGATTGTCTTGTTTCACAGCTTTAGTTCTTGCAATCGCTTTTTCCATGAATTTATCATAGATAGATTTTTGTATCAAAGCTCTGCTTGGACAAGTACAAACTTCTCCTTGGTTAAGCGTAAACATAGCAAAACCTTCTAAACATTTGTCAAAGAAGTCATCATCTTTAGCCATAACATCTTCGAAGAAAATGTTTGGCGATTTACCACCTAATTCCAAAGTTATTGGTATTAAGTTTTGAGATGCATACTGCATAATCAAACGTCCAGTTGTAGTTTCACCTGTAAAAGCTATCTTCTTAATTCTTTTAGAAGAAGCTAAAGGTTTACCTGCTTCAAGACCATATCCGCTAACAACGTTTACAACACCTGCTGGTAATAGATCTCCAATAAGTTCCATTAAAAGCATAATTGATGCTGGTGTTTGTTCAGCTGGTTTTAATACTACACAATTTCCTGCTGCCAAAGCTGGAGCAAGTTTCCATGTAGCCATTAGTAATGGAAAGTTCCAAGGTATAATCTGACCTACTACACCTAATGGCTCAGGTATGTGGTAAGAATATTCGCTGTTACTAATTTCAGCAACTGATCCTTCCTCTGCTCTTATTACTCCTGCAAAATATCTCCAATGGTCAATTACCAAAGGTAAATCTGCAGCCATACATTCTCTAATCGGCTTACCATTGTCTAAACATTCTGCTGTAGCTAATACGTTTAAATTTTTCTCTATTACATCAGCAATCTTCAAGAGTATATTTGATCTCTCTGTGATTGATGTTTTTCCCCAAGCAGGAAATGCTGCGTGGGCTGCGTCTAGAGCGAAATCAACGTCTTTGTCGTTCGATCGTGGCACCTTACAGATAACTTCATTAGTGATAGGAGTAGTATTATCAAAATACTTTCCAGATTTAGGTTCTACAAATTTTCCGTTTATGTAGTTTCCATATTTAGCTTTAAATGGAAATTTAACCTTCAAATGAGAGGTATCTAAAGATGAAGACACTTTCGAGCTTGATGCTTGTTGTGTACTCATTTTTCCCCCTTTTGTTCTCAATTACTTATTAAAACCAAAATGAGTTAGATTGTACACATGTATTTTTGACACTAATTTTTTAGATACTAAATATAGATTTAGACAATTCTTAGTTGAGATTTCATGAGAAACGGGAGGTCTATTTAAACCTCCCGTTGAAATGATGGCAGAAGAATTATTCTTCTTCTTTTTTATCGCTAATTTTTTCGTTAGGAGAAGGATTACCCTCTAACTCTTTACTAATTGCAGAAGCTTGATCTCTAATGATCTTTTCAATTTCTACAGCTACGTTAGGATTTTTTTGGAGATAAACCTTTGCGTTTTCTCTTCCTTGGCCTATTTTTTCTCCTTTATATGCATACCAAGCGCCAGATTTTTCTACCACTCCTGCTTTGGTACCTAAATCAATTAACTCACCAAGCTTACTGATCCCTTTTCCATACATTAAATCAAATTCAACTACTTTAAATGGTGGAGCAACTTTGTTTTTAATTACTTTTACTCTCGTAGAGTTACCAATGATTTGATCTTTTTCTTTAATTGCACCTATTCTTCTAATATCCATTCTTACAGATGAATAAAACTTAAGTGCATTTCCTCCAGATGTTGTCTCTGGGTTACCAAACATTACTCCTATTTTCATTCTAATTTGGTTAATGAATATTACCATTGTGTTAGATTTAGATACTGAACCAGTGATTTTTCGTAAAGCCTGACTCATAAGTCTTGATTGCAAACCTACGTGATGATCGCCCATTTCACCTTCCAACTCAGCTTTTGGAGTTAATGCTGCAACTGAATCTACAACTAAGACAGATATAGAGCCTGATTTAATTAACGTGTCAGTGATCTCTAATGCTTGTTCTCCTGTATCTGGCTGTGAAATTAAAAGTTCTTCAGTTTTGACACCTAATTTCTTAGCGTAAAGAGGATCCATAGCATGTTCCGCATCTACAAAAGCACATATACCACCAGCTTTTTGAGCTTCTGCAACCACTTGTAAGGCTAAAGTCGTCTTGCCTGAAGACTCGGGACCATAAATTTCGATAATCCTCCCTTTTGGTAAGCCTCCTATTCCTAAGGCTAAATCTAAGCTTAATGAACCAGTAGAAATAGCTTCTACATCTAAAGCTTGTTGCTGACCTAATCTCATTACTGACCCTTTACCAAAATTTTGATCTATTTGGCTTATAGCAGCTTCTAAAGACTTGTTTTTTTCCTTTAATTCCTTTTGTTTTTTGTCGTCTGTTTTCACGATTTTTAAGTTATTTTTAGTCATATTTTATCCTTTTTTTATAGTTCGAATCATTGATATAAATGTACACATTTTGTTCTTTTTATCAAGAAATTAAAAATTGCGTAAAATTAGCTATTTAATTGATTTAATAGATAGAGACCCAAGCTTTTTAGCTAATTCAAATTGAGATACCATGAAATCTCTTTCAGATTTGGCAAAGGCGATTCTAGCATCTAAAAGTAGGCTTCTAGACTGAATTAATTCGAGAGTAGTTCTAGTGTTTCCCGAGTCGTATTCTAAAGTAATACCCTCATTTGCTATTTCAGCCGCTTTAAGCTGAGCCCTTGTAGATTCTAAAACACTTTTAGATGACCGATATTTTGACCATGCATTAGAGATTTCAGTATCAATTTTAATTTTTGTATCTTGTAAGATTAATTGATATCTCTCTTTTTTATAAGAAGATTTCTTTATTGAGGCAATATTTTCACCACCTTTAATAATAGGCCACGTAATAGTTGCTTTAACAGTTTCTTGATCAGTTTCATCTACAGTTGAGCTAAAATCATTGTTTTCTGATTTTGAATAATTAAGCGAAGCTGATGGAGATAACCTCGCTTTTTCGATGTTTAATTCTTTCACGGCTATTTCATAATCTAATTTAGAAATCAGTAAGTCTATATTATTAAGATTAGCTGATTGAAGAGACTCTTTTAAAGAATTTGGTAGCGTCAAAAAAGCTTTTTCATTTAAACTTTTTGTATTAGGTGTATTTTCTCTAGTAACTCTCTCAAAATTTGTTTTTGAAGTAAGCAATTCAGTTTTGGCTTTTATTAGATTTGCTCTTGCTCCAGCTAAAGAGGACTCAGATTGAGCTAGATCAGTCAAGGTAATTTCTCCTTTTTGAAGTCTAGCGTTATCGGAGTCTACTTGTCTCTCAAATAGATTAACATTTGATAAGTTAAACTCTTTATTCTTAGATTTAAATATTAAGTCAAAATATGCTGATGCAGTATCTAAAATAGTTTGTTGTTCAACTTTTCTAAGAGATAAATCTGCCTTTTGTGTTTCAAGCTCAGTTTTTTTAAACGTATTTAATCCTTTAAAACCAGAGAAAATTTTTTGATCAACTGAAATTTTTGTGCTCTCTTGATCTGAATTAGAGTCAGCTAGACTAGTACCGCTTTGATTAGTTCGATTTGTCGATGTAATACTTGTTTGATCTCCTGAGAGAGTAATGCTTGGTAAAAACTCACTTCTTGAGATATTTTTACTTTGTTTCGCAGCATCAAAATTTTTCCTTTCGGCATTAAGTTTTAAATTGTTAGTTAAAGCTTTTTTAATATAAAACTTCAAATTATCTTGAGCTTGTAGATAATTTGATGAAAATAATAATAAAAAAAATAATATATATTTTTTCATTTAATTAAATTTAATTGATTTTAGTCTATGCTTTTTATCGATACCAATTACGGTATCAGCTGTTTCAGGTAAGGTTTTCAACATATGTTTAGTAAGTCTTTCGTAGTACATAATAAAATTTTTAATTTCTTTATCATTCATAGTCTTATTTCCTTTGCTAGTAATTCTTAATTTTTTTTCTTGTAATAATCTCCATCTAAAAACGAATTTAAAACTCGGCACTTTTAAAAAAATTAATTTATCAATTAGATCAAAAATTTTTTTATAATTTTTTTTAAGCTCTAAATTAACTTGTCGTCTCCAAATTTTTTTTTTATCTTTTTGTTTTTCTAGTTTATTTACAGGGATAATTAAATCCTTTTTTTTTTGTGATACTACACCTACACACCATCCCTCAAAAATAACAATATTAGGTTTTTTTTTTACTTTTATCCATTTATTTTGTTTCAATCTATCATCAATAGATTTATCAAATTTAGGAATGCTCATCTTTTTAAATTTTTTGTTTTTTAAATTTTTTAAACACCGATATAACATTTTAGTATCGTGAGTTCCCGGAACACCTCTAGTAAGAAATAAATTACTTATCTTTTCTGACATTTTTTTGCGTTCTTGCAAAGTTTTATAAAAATCATCAATTGAGAATATTACTGTTTCTAAATTATAGGTTTCTTTTAAAATAATTTTAAGAATATTTGAAATTGTTGATTTACCAGTTCCTTGGCCACCTGTTAAACCAATTATTTTAGTTTGCTTTTTTTTTAAGTATTCATCATTTATCATTTTACTCATAGGTAAATAAAATCTATTAAACTGGCCTATTTTATCTCTAAAAGGTTCAGACATAACTTCTTGTGAATTAAGAAATTTTAAATATTTTTTTTTTACTTTTTGATAATTAAAGCTTTTAACTTCCATTTTTATTTCTTATCTAATGGATGATGATGCCCGTCATTTACTTCAATATTTTTAAGATCAAAAGTATCTATTTCGTCGATACAGCCCAAATTGAAACCTGTCATTGATGGGTTAGATCTAGGGTTATGATGTGTATAAATTCCACATATCGAGCAAAAATAATGTTTCGCGACTTTAGTATGAAACTGATAAAGTTTTAATTTATTTGTTCCTTTAGTAATTTTAAAATCTTCATTTTTTACCATAGCCATTACTGCTCCTTTTCTTTTACAAAGCGAACAATTACAACGTAAAATTCTTTCAAAATTTTCAGGAGCTTTAATTTCAGCTTCTACAACACCACAATGACATTTTAACAATTTCATATAACTTTTTTTTCAAAATAATTTTACATTACGCATCTTTGGTCTTGTCCACAATAGAGCAAAATCTTGTGCTAATGTTCATGTTTTGATTCCTTTTTGATTCTATTAAATACTTTTTTTACAACTTATTATTGTTTAATTACTTCTTTATTTCTTAGATTTTCATGACTATTTATTAAGTCATTTTTATTCTCTCTTAAAGATATAGTAAAAATTAATAAATTAAATATAACTATCAACAACTGTAATAAAATTGATGTGCTGCCCAAATACATATTTAAGTTGGCAATTAAAATTACCATTAAGGAAGACCTTAAAAATACTTGATATTTAAAAACTGCAATTATTGAAAAAGAATGAATTATTAGCTTTAAAAATGACATTTGAGAAGGACCAAAATACCTTAAGCCTCTAATTGAATTAATTTCATTCAAATTCTTTAAATTTTTTTTTACAGTTCCTGAGAAACTGCTCCATAAACTATTTTTTGTGTGCAATTTTTCTACATCTTCTTTTGTTAAAATACTATAATTTCCAAAATTAATTTTTTTTCCTGTAAATATATATGTAATTAATTTATGCACTTGATAAAGCATTTGAAAAAAAGCACCTTCTGATCTTTGAATTCTTTTAGCAACTACTGATTTTTTTGGATCATTTTTAATTGAATTTACTAAACTTTTTATTTCAACTGGCCTATCCTCTCCATCTCCGTCCATTAATATAAGATTATCAAATTCTTTATTTTTAAATATATATCTTATGCCAAAAGCATTGCACCTAGCATGTCCTTTATTCTTTTTCATGTTTAAAATTTCTAAAGAATTTATGTGAGTTGGTTTAATCAGCGTTGGTCTATCAATTGTAGAGGCATCATTTACTACTAAACATTCAAAAATGATATCTTCAAAATCTATGATGTTTTTATTTATTTCTTCTATTAATTTTTGAAAAGACTTCCAATCATTAAAAACTGGAATTAAAATTATTATTTTTTTCATTTTTTTATACCTATCATGCAATATCCAATTGGTTTAATTTCTCCGAAAATACCTGGACATATTTTTTTGAGTACAGTTGGATTACCTGCATAAATTACGCCTTGATCATCTGTAATCAAGTCAGTTTTATCTTTTAGACTGTTGAACCAAACTGGTCTAGAATTTAAATGGTACGATAAATTTCCTGCTGACCACTCATCTCCAATAACAATTTTAATTTCATTTACAAAATTATCATTCCATTTATTTTGAACTAATCTTGAAATTTCTTTTCCCGGATAATCAGTTCTTTTTGTTTCATCAACAATAGATATTCCAAGATAAATAGATGGGGATAAAATAAAGAAAAATAAAAAGAGGTAATAAAATTTTTTAATTTTTTCTAATTCAATGTTTTTTTTAAATATGTGTATAAACATAACCCCTAAAAATAAATAAAAAGGTGTCATCCACATAGTTCGTATGTTTGCACTAGTAATTACTGAGGTAGCAAAAATTAATAAAAATGGAATTAAGTTTATGGAAATAAGAAAAAAAGTTTTTTTATTTTTTGTGCTAATTTTAAATTGAAATTTTTTTAAAATTACAAAAAGCATTGTAAAAAAAGGAATTAAAATTAACATTTGTTTTATTAAAAAAATTAATGGATTTAATAAATGATTTAAAATATTAAATTCTGATAAACCTGATCTATCTAAACCATAAAAAATAGTAATAAAATTATTTTGAAATAACCATAAAAAATGAGGTGTTAATAAGACTAATGAAATAATAATAGATAAAAAATAGTTAGAAATTATTTTTTTAAATCTTTTTAAATTAATCAGAAAGTAAATAAAAAATGCTAATAGCAGATAAATAAAAAGATATTTAGATAAAAAACCCAAGGCAGAAAAAACACCAAAAAGAACCCAATCAATTTTTTTATTTGAATTTATACCTTTATAAAAAAAATAAACACAAAGAGCCCAGAAAGGTAATTGGCTTACATTTACATTAAATTCAGGCGTTGTAAAATTAAAAAAATAAATTCCTGATAAAATTAAAACTGATAGTAAAGAAAATATTTTATCTTTAAATATTTTATTTGAAAATTTCCATACGAAAAAAAAAGATATAATTACAAAAATTTGGCTTAAAAGATAATATGACCAATCATTGTTTCCAAATATCTGATAAAAAAATTCTACTGCAAAAGCACTAAATGGTGGATGTTTATTAAATCCCCAATCCAAATTACTGCCCCAAGCTAAAGCTTCTATGGTATCAAGCGGTAGATTTAAATTAAAAATTGAAGGTATCAATGTCCATAGAATTAAATGGAAAAATATAAATAAGTAAAATAGTTTGTTGATGTTTTTTTTTAATATCATTTCAATGAAATTAATACAATTTATAAGCTATTGACACGGATAAAATCAAACATATACTGCCCGAATTCAAATAAATGGTAAAAAAAACTACTACTAAAAAATATACACCAACCTCAAAGGAAAAATATATGTGTGCAAAGCACAAAAAATTTTTTACAGAGGAACTATTAAATTGGAAAAGAGACATTATCAAAGCTAATAATTTAGGCAATTTGTTAAATTCTTCTGACGATAATGTTTCTTCTGCGGACATCGTTGATCAAGCATCTTCCTACACAGACAAAACTGTTGAAATGAAAGCTTTAAATAGAAGTAGAAAATTAATTTCAAAAATTAATTCAGCTTTAAAAAGGATTAAAGATGGAACTTATGGTTTTTGTGAGGAAACAGGTGAGCCTATCGGTTTAAAAAGACTAATGGCAAGACCGGTTGCAACACTATCTATAGAAGCTCAAGAAAGACATGAAAGAGATGAGAAAATTTTTGTAGATGATTAAGCTTTTGGAATTTCATCCCCTTTATTTAAAAGATCATATCCTCTCTTAACAGCCTCTCTTTTAGATATTTCCTCATACCATCTTTTTAAACCATCAAATTTTTTAAGACCTATATCGTGCCATTCATGTCGGGCAATCCAAGGAAAGGTTGCTATATCTGCGATGGTGTAATCATTTCCAGCAAGAAATTTTGATTGTTTTAATCTCTCATCAAGCTCGGTATAAATTCTTTCTGTAATTTTAAAATATCTTTTTTCTCCAAACTCGCTCTTACCTGGATTATAGTGATGAAATTGATGATGTTGACCTATCATCGGTCCTACATAAGCCATTTGACCCATCAGCCATTGGTTGATGACTGTCCTTTGATTTTGATCATAAAACTTACCGCTTTTTTCCCCTAAATAAATTAGTATTGCTCCTGACTCAAATAAGCTTACTTTCGCATTATGATCAATAATTACAGGAATTTTACAAAAGGGACTTATCTTCTTAAATTCTGGTTTAAACTGTTCATCTTTTAAAATATTTATTTTTGTAACTTTGTAATCAAATTTAATCTCTTCTAGCATTATAGATATTTTCTTACCGTTAGGAGTATCTGCGGTAAGTAACTCAATCACTTTTTACCTAACCTATCTTGAATTGTTTTAGATGATGTGGTGAATTCAAATCTATATTTTTCATTAGGTCTTGCTCTTTTAAAACACTCAACAGAGGCGAGAGCAACTTCGTGAAATCCCGATAGAATTAATTTTAATTTACCAGGATAGCTACAAATATCGCCTGCAGCAAATATTCCTTTTTTATTAGTTTCAAAATTCTTTGGATTAACCTCAATGGTTTTTTTATCCATATTTAATCCCCACTCAGCAATTGGGCCTAGTTTCATAATTAAACCAAAAAAACCAAGAATGACATCAGTAGGAATTTTTTCGGTTTTTCCATCATCGTATTTAATGGTTATTGATTTCAATTCTTTTTCATTTTCCAGAGACTCAATTTGACAAGGAGTTTTTATAGAAACCTTCCCCTCCTGTTCTAATTTTCTTATTTCTGCTAGTGTATGTTGTGCGCCTCTGAATTCATTTCTTCTATGAATTAATGTTATCTTTGAAAATTTTGAAAGTTCTAAAGCCCAATCTAAAGCTGAGTCACCACCGCCAAAAATTGAAATGTTCTTATTTTTAAAATTATCTTTATTTCTTACAGCATAAAATACAGATTTATCTTCAAATTTTTCGCATTCTTTTAAGGAAATTTTTCTAGGCTCGAAGGAACCTACTCCACCCGCAATAATTATGTTTGGAGCCAAAAACTCTTGTTTGTTATTTGTTTTTACAATCCAATAATCTTTTTCAGAATGAACTTCCTCGACTCTTTCGTTTAGATATAATTCAGTTTTGAAAGGTTTTATTTGTTCAATCAATCTTTTTGTTAGTTCTTCACCAGTGCATTCAGGCACTGCAGGTATATCGTAGATTGGTTTGTCTGGGTACAATTCAATACATTGCCCGCCTGCCTTATCTAAATTATCTATAACAACAGCTTTAAGTCCTTTTATGCCTAATTGATGAACAGCAAAAAGACCTACTGGTCCAGCTCCAATTATAATGACGTCTGTTTTTTTCATTAGGATTGCTTTTCTGGTGTCGTAACCTCTAAGCCATCTAATTCATCGCTCACTATTACTTGACAACTTAACCTACTATTTTTTTTTGGTTCGTATGCCATATCAATCATATCAACTTCAGCATCTTCTGGTTTAGGTAATTTATTAAACCAATTTTCTTTGACATAAACATGGCAAGTTGCACAAGCCATTGCGCCACCACAGTCAGCGTCGATACCCGGAATATCATTTTGGATTGCTCCTTCCATTACCGATAGACCATTATCTACCTCAATGGTTTTTGAATTTCCTTGATAATCATTATAAATAATTTTAGGCATTATAAGCTAAATAAATTGAAATAATAACAGCCCAAAAAAAAGCATAATACAAAATGTACCCCTTTACTGTAAAAGGCATCTTTTTTATTTTACGTTTTCCTTTACCTTTGTAAGGTTTTGATATTTCCATAACCTTATATATAAGCTTCTAAAGAAAAAGGGCAAGTGCGTAAAACGCACCTGCCCTTTTTTTTATAAATTAATATCTATTATCTAGATGCTAATCTTGTGTTTTGCATTGCAGCTGCCCAGATAACTAGACCGAAAGCGATCTTGTTAACAAAGTCAGCCAAATTGTAAATGATGTTTAAAGAATTTGCATCAACTCCACCAGTTAGATATCCGAAAATATATCCTAAAGGATATATAGCCCAACCAATAGTTACAATTATTCTCATAGCACTGAAAGCAGTAGACATAGCTCTGTTACCAGCTTTTGCCGCTAAAGTTCCAGCTTCACCTGAGAATATTTCAAACAAGATGTAAATCCATCCAGCCATTCCAATTACGAAACCTACAAATGGTTGAATATAACCAGCTTCACCTAAGTATCCACCGATTAACATTACTAAAGAACCAATTAATAGCTTCCAGAATATAGAAGTTGGCACCTTTCTTACAGCTGCCAAGATTAGATAGAATTCGATCATTTGAAGTGGCACTGTGATTAACCAGTCAATATATCTGTATACTGTTGGTGTATCACCTGTAGTCACCCAAACTTCTCTCATATACATGTAGTGAACGAATGCAACACCAGTTACAAGTCCAGCTACAGTTAAAGATGTTCTCCATGATGCAGCTACCGTGTTTCTTTCAGCAAAAAAGAATACTGTAGTTGCGATCATACCCATTGAAACAAGCCAGAATGAAATTCCTACGAAATCATTGACTTCTAACATGGCAGTCGCAGCATTAGCTGAACTAGTGATACCTAAAAAGGCAACAGTTGCTAAAGCTATAAGACCTAATTTTCTCATGAAAACCTCCCTCGTTTGTTTAGTTTTCGTTTAGTTTATATATAAACTACTCGGACAAATAGATTAATTACCCATCACCGAATAACTTGTCGGGAACCATAGTAAAAAACAAAGTTACAGTGAAGTGTTTTTTTAATCAAAAAACCGCATTTTTATTGGTTTTTTTATTTTTTTTTGGGGATATTTATGGAATACTCTCCAAATAATACAATTTTAGAGGGATATAAATTGAATCAAAAATATAAAGATATTTATCAAAAATCTATCCAAAATAGGGAAGAATTTTGGAAAAATATCTCTAAAGATATTTTTTGGTACAAAAAACCTACAAAAATTTTAAATTCAACTAATCCTCCGTTTTATAAATGGTTTGAGGATGGCGTAACAAATACTTGTTACAACGCTTTAGATCTGCATATCGATGAAGGTAGAGGTGGTAAGACTGCGATAATCTACGATAGTCCCATCACCGGAACAAAAAAAAATATTACTTACAATGAATTGAAGGGTAAAGTTGCTTTGTTTGCAGGAGCTTTAAAAAATCAAGGTGTTAATAAAGGCGACAGAATAATTATTTATATGCCAATGATCCCTGAGGCAGTGATTGCAATGCTTGCCTGCGGAAGAATTGGAGCAGTTCACTCTGTTGTTTTCGGTGGCTTTGCTGCAAATGAACTTGCGAGTAGAATAGATGATTCTAAGGCAAAACTTTTAGTTACAGCTTCTTGCGGCTATGAACCTGGTAGAACTGTTCACTACAAACCATTAGTTAATAAAGCTTTAGAACTTGCAAATCATAAACCAGATAAATGTATAATTTTTCAAAGAGAGAAAGATAAAGCAGAGCTTGATTCTAAAATAGATATTACTTGGGAAGATGCTCATAAAAATGCGAAACCTGCAGAGTGTGAGAAAATGAACGCTAATGAATACGCTTATATACTTTATACTTCCGGAACAACGGGTTTACCAAAAGGAATTGTGAGAGATATTGGTGGGCATATCGTTGCTTTGAAGTGGACAATGAAAAATATTTATAACATCAATCAAGATGACATATGGTGGTCTGCAAGTGATATTGGTTGGATAGTAGGACACTCTTACATCGTATATGCTCCATTATTTTACGGATGTACTACAGTTTTATTTGAGGGAAAACCAGTTGGAACTCCTGATGCTGGTGTTTTTTGGAGAGTAATATCAGAGCACAAAGTTAAATCTCTTTTCACAGCTCCTACTGCAATTAGAGCAATTAAAAAAGAGGATCCTAATGGTGAATTTTTTAAAAAATATGATTTAAGTAAGTTCGACAAATTATTTTTAGCAGGCGAGCGAGCAGATCCTGACACAATAAAATGGTTTGAAAAATTATCTAACTCACCTGTGATTGATCATTGGTGGCAAACAGAAACAAGCTGGGCTATAACATCTGATTGTACTGGAATTGAATCTTTTCCAGTTAAATATGGATCTGCTTTTAAACCTGTTCCAGGTTATGATTTGAAAGTTTTAAATTCTGAAGGTAAAGAGGTTGGTCCAGGAAAAATGGGAGACATAGTGGTTAAACTTCCACTTCCTCCAGGAACTTTTCCAACACTTTGGGGTGCCGATAAAAGATATAAAGAAAACTACATGTCAACTTACCCTGGTTATTATCAAACTTATGATGCGGGACATATTGACGAAGACGGTTACGTATGGATCATGTCTAGAACTGATGACATTATAAATGTTGCTGGTCATAGATTGTCAACTGGAGCAATCGAGGAAGTTTTAGCTGAGCATAAAGATGTAGCTGAATGTGCTGTCATAGGCATTGCTGATAAATTAAAAGGGCAACTACCCATCGGCTTACTAGCTTTAAAAGCTGGTGTTACAAAAGATAAGAAAGATATAATCAGCGAATGTATAAAGATGGTCAGAGAAAAAGTTGGTCCCGTCGCAGCTTTTAAAATAGCTATTGTTGTAAAAAGATTACCTAAAACAAGATCAGGAAAAGTTTTAAGAGGAACAGTAAGAAAGATTGCTGATAATGAACCTTATAAAATGCCAGCCACAATAGACGATCCAGCTATCTTGGATGAGATAAAAGCTGACCTAGTTGATAACAAAATTTTAAAACTTTAAAGGCGTTCCTTTAGACTCCACAACCACTTTACCATCAGACATTACCAAATGACCATTTACAATTGTAGCCACAGGGAAACCTTTTACTTTATGATTGTTAAAAGGTGTCCATCCACATTTACTTGCTATCATCTCATTTTTGATAACAACCTCTTTATTCATATCAGCAATTGTTAAATCTGCGTCGTAACCCTCTTTTAAGTATCCCTTATTTTTAATCCCAAAAATTTTACAAGGATTTTCACACATTAGGTTTATCAATTGTTGAAGTGTTAGTTTTCCATTATTTACATGATCCAGCATAACTGGAAAAATAGTTTGAACTCCTGGCATACCTGAAGGAGAATTTGGATATTCTTTATCTTTATTTTTTTTTAAGTGTGGGGCATGGTCGGAACCTAGCACATCGACTATATTATTCTTAATTGCTACCCATAAACGATCATAGTGTTCTTTAGTTCTTAAAGGAGGATTCATTTGAGCATAAGTTCCAAGTTTATCGTAACAATCTGGCGCGTACATAGTTAAATGCTGAGGTGTAGTTTCGAAAGTAACATTTTTTTTGTGCATAGCTAAAAAATCTACTTCTTCTCTAGTTGTAACATGAAGAACGTGAATTTTTTTATTATATCTCTCTGCAATTTTAACTACCCTTCGAGTAGAGGACATTGCAACTTCTACATTTCTCCACTCAGCGTGTGAATGAACGTCTCCTTTTTTAATAAATTTTTTTCTAAGATTGATAATATCTTCATCTTCAGAGTGAATAGACACAATTCTATCACTACTGGAAATTACTTTTTCGATATCGGCCTCTTTATCTACTAATAAGTTTCCTGTTGATGAGCCTGCGAATAATTTAACACCACAACATCCTTCAACATCTTTTAGTTTAGCAAGTTGATCGGTATTGTCAGGTGTTGCTCCGAAATAAAAAGCATAATTACTATGCATTCTGTTTTTAGCTGCTTGCAATTTTTTATCGAATTCAATCAAATTAGATGTAGGCGGATTAGTATTAGGCATTTCAAATAAAGCAGTTACGCCACCTAATACTGCGGCTCGACTACCGCTTTCTAGATCTTCTGCATCAGTTGATCCTGGCTCTCTAAAGTGAACTTGAGTGTCAATTATACCTGGCAAAACAACTTTATCAGTAGCATCATAGACTTTGGAGCTATTGAGTTCGATTTTACCAATTTTTTTTATTTTGTTGCCTGATAAACCAATATCAGTTTTTGTTAGCTTGCCGTCTATGTAGCAAGCTCCATTTTTTATAATGAGACTAAAATTATCAGACATGATTAAAAAAATATATTATACAGTATATATTTACAAATATGGAAAAAGATCAAATTATTTTATTAGAAGATCGTGGATTAATCTCAATAACAGGTGAAGATAACAAAAATTTTCTTCAAAACATCATTACAAATGATATTGAAAAAGTAAGTTTTTCGTCCTCAATTTTTTCAGCTCTTTTTACGCCCCAAGGAAAATATTTATTTGAATTTTTTTTAATACAATCAAAGAATGGTTATCTTTTAGATTGTGATAATAAATTTACAAAAGAAATAATAAATTACTTATTGAAATACAAATTAAGATCAAAGATTGAAATAAGAGATATATCCACAGATTATGTGATTGGATTAATAAGTTCAGAAAAATTTTTAGATATTCAAGAAATTGAAAATAAAACTGACGATACGATAGAGTTTAGGGATAGTCCTCTTTTTCTAGATCCTCGAAATAAAAATTTAGGAGGGAGAATATTGTCAAAATTAGAAAAATTACATCTTACTATAAAAAAATTAGGCTTGAAAATTGTTAAACCTGAAACATATTTTGCAAAAGCCCATTCTTTAGGTATTCCAATAAAAGGTATTGAAAATTTAAAAGATCAATTATTTGGTTTAGAAGCTAATTTTGAGGAACTTAATGCAATAGATTTCAAAAAGGGATGCTATATTGGCCAAGAAAACACTGCAAGAATGAAATTAAAAGATAAATTAAGAAGAAGGTTGTTGCCGATGTATTCAAAAGAAAAATTAAACATGGGGGAAGAAATATTTTACAATAAAGTTAAAGTTGGCAAGATACTTATAGATAAACCATATCCATTTGGTTTAATAAAAGTTGTTGATCCTAATATTAAAGAATTTGAAAATACAGAGCTTCTAGCAAACACCAAAAAATGCAAAATTTTAAAGAGCGTTTAATAATCTTGAAAGAGAGGCTAAGATCCCATAACCACTCAATTCAATAAAAGCTATAACTAAAATTATAAGAACTATTCGTTTATTTTTTTTTAAATATTCAATCATAAATAAGCTTTTTGGTGCGGTCGGAGAGACTCGAACTCCTTGGTGCATTACCCGTTCCCCACTAACCACAACACTTTTTCCAAGAGTAGACTGTAATGAGCACAATATCAATACAGTCAGAGACGAAATAATGCGAGAGTTCCTTCCAAATTATAAAAATAAATTAGCGTTAAAATTAAAATTCCAAAATAACTCAAAGGACCGATCCACCTTGCTTTTAAATCAACAAAACTAATATCTGCACCTGACGTCATTTTTTTAACGAATGAATAGACACATAATATAGTGGCTATACCTGTATAGAAATAAGACAATAAAATGAAAGAATCTAAAAAAGTTAAATAAGATAATTTAGGTAAATCTTCATCAATAATAAAGTTGTACGCAATAAGTGATAAGAGACAAACAATAGTAATATTTACTTTTGCTTCTAATTGAGATCCTCTTACCCAAAAAACGGACCAAGAAATTGCAAGTATAAAAATAATTGGAAGTATTATCTTAAATAAATAATATGCTGATTGCCTTTCAACTTCTAGATTAACTACCAAACCAGAATATTCAAAACCATCATTTTCACTTACTGTATAATTTTCATAGTTCATACCTACAAGATCCCAGCCAGGAATTGAGATACCTTCATTTTCTACACTAAAAGAATAAAGATTCTCTTTATATTCTGACATAACTGGCTCCTCTGCTATAATTCTAACCATAGAACTCGGAAACTCTGACCAAATTTCAAAAGACAGATCTTGCTTATCAAATGGAAAATTTTTAAAATTAAAATATCCTTTAAAAATTTTGGTATCTCTTATTCTTGACTGCACAGTGCCATCACTAAAAATCTCAATCCAATCCTGCAATCCAGACTCGAAATTAGGTTTTTCTTTTATATTAAAAAATTCAACAACAGGGTCAAATATTTTTCTATTTTCTCCAATAATTGTTTTTGGGGTATAATCACAAAGATATAAAGGTTTTCCCTTATTCGTAAAAACTCCTAATTCTTTTAAAACTTTAATAAGACTGTCGTCTTTCCAGTGAAGCCACATTGCATAAGAAGTTTCAAAATCTAAATTTTTACCACTAATTTCATGTATATCTTCAATTTCTAAATCTACCTCTACTGTAATTGGTTTGTTTTTTGAATAAGGAAATGTCGGACTATTAAGTTTTTCAATAATATTAGAACATAGATTTTCATCCAAATCTTTATCAGGATATTTATAAGTATTTATAGCTAGGGCAGTTGAATTCAAAAAGAGACTTGTAATAAAAATTATTAAAAACTTACTCACTAAACAATTTCACTTAAAAATTGACCAAACATTCTTATTACCGACAAAACTATAAGAAAATAAGAAGTATATCCCCAAAAGGCAGATTTTTTTTTCTTTAAATTTTCCTTAATATATCTCGTTGCGCTTCTCCAACAGCCCACATATGCAATTACGAGATAAATAATTAGGGAAATTATGTAAAGAGCATAAATTAATAAAGAAATGTCAGATAAATTATCAATATACGCATCCCCCATACTTATAAGAATATAATTAGGAATCTGAAAAACTATCACTCCTATTGTGCTTACTCCCCAAAAACTAAAAGCTAGTGATTCCTCACCTGCCCAATATTTTGCTATACGTCCTTTCAGTTTAGATTTCTTTTTTTTGATTAAATTGATTTTAGGTTTTTTTACAGTCATGGTGTAGAGTAGAAATGTTCCTAAAGCAAGCAAGACTACTATCCACCAATAATCTTTATAATTATTTTCAGCCTCTTTTTTCTTAACAATTTCGTTTAACTTATCTTCAGTAATTTTAGTGACATATTTTTGCTCTTTAATTGCATATTCTTTCCAAACATCTCTTTGATAGAATTTCTTTTTAATAAATTCTTCAGTATAATTATCTAACCAGTTTTTTATATCGATCTTTGAATTTTTGCTTCCATAATTATTCATTCTTTTTGCGACTAACAAAGCCTTTGCTCTCATATCTTTATAAAAGTCATATTCTGCATCTAGAAATTCTTGGCTAACATTCAATCCATTCCTTTTCATGTATTTTGAAGTTTTTCTATATTGACAGTCAGCAAAGTCGACAAGATAGGTAATAGTGACAGCTATATTTGTACATGAATAATCGCCTTCGCTTTCATCATTCCATTTATTATATTTTTTTATTAATTCATTATAAATTAAATTTTCATTACCAGGCAATTCCTGAAGGTAATATTTTTCATGTTCAGCATTTACTAAATTAAAGAAATTTAAGATAAAGTAGAAAATTAAAACGTTAAATAATTTTTTCTTCATGTTCTCTTCCTTTCATTTTTTGTGTTTCCTTAACATTTTTGTGTAAGAGATAACTAAATACTAAAAGTATAAACACTACAAAAATATAATACGGAGGAAAATAACATAAAAAGTTATAAGTTCCATGAAATATATAAGGCACGATTAGAGCTAAACTTAAATTTTTACCTCCAGATACAAATGCGTACATTCCAAAATAGAAACCCATTATCACTCCACAAAGAGCGTGCATTGGTACAGCTGTAAAGGCTCTTGTTAATGCCATATCCATTGGTTGCATTTTGTACTGCTCAGCTAATCGGAAAACGTAGTCATAATTTTCTAAAGTTGCAAATCCTAAAGACACGACAACCCCGTACACAATAGCATCCATAGGTTCATTAAACGCTTTTTCTTTAAGAACATATAAATATAAAACTAAAAATTTTAAAGTTTCTTCAACTAATCCTCCAGCGAAGAAACCTCCGAGTAGAGCGTTATTAACTTTATTTTTATTTGAAAAAACTTCAATTATATAATGATTTAAATATCCTGCTGGGATTGTAATTAATATTCCAAATAAAAAAGTTATTATTATAATCTTTTTAGGTTCTTTAAATTTATCAGAAAAAACAAAATATAATAATATTGCTATAGAAGGTATGATTGTAATTAAAAGCGTCATCGACTACATATCTGAACACAGTATCGATCACAATTCCAGCACAGTGAATCTAAAAAAGACGCGTTTTTTTTAAAATTTATTTAAGTTTTCTCTTCGTTTTTGGTGCGGTCGGAGAGACTCGAACTCTCACGGGAAACCCACACGCCCCTCAAGCGTGCCTGTCTACCAATTTCAGCACGACCGCTTTAATAATAATGCGACAATAAATGAATGACAATATTAGTTCAAGTTGATAGATTAGAATAAGTATGTCTGCACAAGAACAGTTTATTAGAAGCTCTTCTGAGATTTATAAAAAGATCTCAAAACACGTGCCTGAAATAGAGTGGAAAGTGCATGCGCCTCTAATAGAAAAAATTAATAAATTAAAAAAAGAAAAAAACGCTGTAATTCTTGCTCATAATTATCAAACACCAGAAATATACCATGGAGTTTCTGACATCGCAGCTGACTCATTAGCTCTCGCAGTTGAAGCTGCAAAAACTTCTGCTGACATAATAGTTCTTTGCGGAGTTCATTTTATGGCTGAAACAGCAAAATTAATGAGTCCAGATAAAAAAGTTCTGATTCCTGATATGGATGCAGGGTGTTCACTAGCAGCCTCATTGACTGGTGAAGATGTAAGATTATTAAAAAAACAATATCCAGGTGTTCCAGTCGTATCTTATGTGAACACTTCAGCTGATGTGAAAGCTGAAACTGATGTATGTTGTACTTCTGCTAACGCGGTTAAAGTAGTAGAGTCATTAAAAACTGATAAAGTAATATTCTTACCTGACCAACATTTAGCAAATTATGTGGCTAAACAAACTAAAGTTAAAATAATTTCTTGGAAAGGTTCTTGTATTGTGCACGAACAGTTTTCACCAAAAGAAATTAAAGACATTAGAGAAGCAAATCCTGGAATTAAAGTTATCGGTCATCCCGAATGCCCTAGTGATGTTTTAGATGCGTGTGATTTTGCTGGGTCAACTGGTGGTATGATCGATTATGTAAAAAAAAATCAACCAAAAAAAGTGATGTTAGTGACTGAATGTTCAATGAGCGACAACGTGCAAGCAGATAACCCTAATGTTGAATTTATTAAGCCCTGCAATCTTTGTCCTTATATGAAAAAAATTACACTAAAAAAAATTCTTGATTGTTTAGAAAATGAAAAGAATGAAATTTTCATCGAAGAAAGAATGGCTAAAGCAGCGAGACAATCTGTGCAAAGAATGACCGAAATTGGTCGTTAGATCAGTGCAAAAATTAAACCAAGTTTATATTAAATCAGTAGTGAAAAAGGCCTTAGAGGAAGACTTAAGACCTCGAGGCGATGTTACCACTAGCCTGATTAATTCAAAAAATAAAATTATTAAAGCTAAAATAATAGCTAAACAGGATGGAATAATCGCGGGGTTAGATTTTTGTAAAACAGCTTTTAAGTCTGTTGGTAGAGAAGCTATTTTTTCAAAGAAAGTTTTAGATGGAAAAGAAATTAAAAAGAATAAGTTGATTGCTGAAATAAAAGCTAAGGCAAAAACAATCTTAACAGCTGAAAGAACTGCTTTAAATTTTTTAAATCATGCCTCAGGTATCGCAACAATTACTAATCAATTTGTAAAAAAAATTAGTAAAAAAACTAAGATTTGTTGCACAAGAAAAACTACACCTAATTTGAGAGCACTTGAAAAATATGCTGTCAAAAAAGGCGGTGGACATAATCATAGATACAATTTAAGTGATGAAATTCTTATTAAGGAAAATCATATTAGAGCATCTAATAATCTAAGAGACTTAGTTAAAAAAGCGATAAAAACAAAAAAAATTATTACTGTCGAAATAGAAAACATCAATCAACTAAAGCAGGTTATGGGTTTAAAATTTAAAAGAATACTTTTTGATAATATGAGCTCTTCTCAATTAAAAAGATGTTTAAAACTTTGTAAAAATAAATATCAAACAGAGTTTTCAGGAAATGCTACTTTAAAAAATATCAAACAAATATCTAAAACAGGTGTTAATAGAATTTCTGTTGGAGCTATCACACACAGTGCGCAATCGTTTGATACAACTCTCTTATTTAGATAATTCTGCTTGAGCAGCAGCTAATCTAGCCACAGGCACTCTGAATGGAGAGCAAGAAACATAGTTTAGTCCTGTTCTAGAGCAAAATTCAATACTCTTTGGATCACCACCATGCTCGCCACAAATACCTAGCTTAATATTCTTATTTGTTCTCCTGCCTCTTGAAGATGCTATTTCTACAAGTTCACCTACTCCATTTTGATCAATACTTACAAATGGATCTACATCAAAAATTTTATTATCAATATAATCATTTAAGAATTTACCTGAGTCATCTCTGCTTATTCCAAATGTTGTTTGAGTTAAATCATTAGTTCCAAAGCTAAAAAAATCAGCATGTTTTGAAATAGATTTAGCTTGTAAAGCTGCACGCGGTAATTCAATCATGGTGCCAACCATATACTCAAGTTTTATTTTATTTTCTTTTTCTATTTCTTTAGCAATTTTATTAACTAAAGCTCTTAAAATTTTTAATTCAGACTCAGTTGAAACCAACGGTATCATTATTTCTACAAAAGCTGATTTTACTTTCTGTTTTTTTAGTTCGACTATAGCTTCAAATATTGCTCTACACTGCATCTCGTAAATCTCCGGGAAAGAGATGCCTAATCTGCACCCTCTATGTCCAAGCATAGGATTTTCCTCATGTAGCTCTGCAATTCTGTCTTTAACTTCTTTTGCAGATAAATTTAAAGATCTTGCTACTTCCTCTATGTCTTTGTCAGCTTTTGGTAAAAACTCATGAAGTGGTGGATCTAATAATCTTACTGTAACTGGTAACCCTGACATAACTTTAAATATTTTTTTAAAGTCCTCTTTTTGATGAGGTAGAAGTTTATCTAGAGCACTATTTCTGTCTTCTTTTGATTTAGACAAAATCATTTGTCTAACAGATAGAATTCTCTCTTCATCAAAGAACATGTGCTCAGTTCTACATAAACCGATTCCCTCTGCACCAAATTCTCTAGCAGTTTTACTATCTACTTCTGTTTCGGCGTTTGTTCTTACTTTTAATTTTCTAAATTCATCAGCCCATTTCATTATTGTAGAGAAGTATCCGGAAATTTCCGGTTGAACAGTAGGAACTAAGCCTTTCATTACTTTTCCACTTCCACCATCTATAGTAATAATATCTCCCTCTTTAATAATTATGTCCCCAGCTTTGAATTGTTTTAACTCATAATCGATTGTTATTTCACTTGAACCTGAAACACATGGTCTTCCCATTCCTCTTGCTACTACTGCGGCATGACTGGTCATCCCCCCCCTTGCAGTAAGAATTCCTTTAGCTGCATGCATTCCATGTATATCTTCTGGTGAAGTTTCTAACCTCACCAATATCGTATCTTGCATCATCCCATTTAATTTCTCTGCTTCATCGGCAGTAAAAACAACTTTACCACTTGCAGCACCTGGTGATGCAGGTAATCCCGAAGCAATTACTTCTTTCTCAACTTTATCGTCTAAAGTGGGATGTAATAAAGTGTCTAAGGTATTTGGATCTATTCTTTTAATTGCTTCTTTTTTTGAAATTAATTTTTCTTTAACCATATCTACTGCAATTTTGATTGCAGCTTTAGCAGTTCTTTTTCCAGATCTTGTTTGAAGCATCCAAAGTTTATTATTTTCAACTGTAAACTCGATGTCTTGCATATCTTTATAATGCTTCTCTAATTTTAGAAATACTTTTGCAAGTTCTTTATAAACTTTAGGCATTGCCTCTTCCATTGAAGGATCTTTAGAACCCGAATCTTGTTTTGCTTTTTTTGTAATGTATTGAGGAGTTCTCGTACCCGCTACAACATCTTCGCCCTGCGCGTTTATTAAAAATTCTCCAAAAAAAGAATTCTCTCCTGTTGAAGGATTTCTAGTAAAGGCAACACCTGTTGAGCAACCATCCCCCATATTTCCAAAAACCATAGCTTGAACATTTACAGCTGTTCCCCAATGGTCTGGAATTTGATTTAACTTTCTATAAGTTTTTGCTCTTTGACTATCCCAAGATAAAAATACAGCGTTGATTGCTCCTAACAATTGCTCTTTGACATTTTGAGGAAAATTAATTTTTTTTTCTTTTTTAACTAATTCTTTAAAATTAACGATTAAACCATCCCAGTCGCTCTCGTCTAGATCTGTATCTAGTAAAACTCCTTTGGTTAACTTGTAATTATCAATTAGCTCCTCAAACAAATGTCCTTCTACACCTAAAACTACATTGCTATACATTTGGATAAATCTTCTATAGCTATCTTTTGCAAATCTTCCGTTAGATGTTTTCTTTTTTAATGACTCAACTGTTTTATCATTTAGACCAAGATTTAAAATTGTATCCATCATGCCAGGCATTGAAATTCTTGCCCCAGATCTAACTGATACCAGTAATGGATTTTTAAGATCACCAAATTTCTTTTTAGTTTTCTTTTCTATATTTTTCAGCTCTGACTCAATATTTTGTATTATTTTTTTTGGTAATTTTTTTTTATTTTTGTAAAATAGATCACAAACATCTGTAGTAATAGTAAATCCAGGAGGAACAGGTAAACCTAATCTACCCATCTCACCAAGGTTAGCTCCTTTTCCGCCCAAAATATTTTTTTTATTCTTTAGCTTTTTGGCAGATTTGTCATCAAAGCTAAATATTACTTTTGTCATTACATACCTTCTAATTTTGAAAAATCAATAAAGTTATCAAAAGTATTACAAAACATTTTTAATAACTCTAATCTATTGTTTTTAATATCCTGATTTTCATCATTTACTACGACATTGTCAAAAAAATTATCGGTAGATTCTTTCGTATCAGAAAGCTTTATCAACAAGCTTTCGTAGTCCTTATTATCATCTTTAACCGTAAAAGCTTTACGAATTTCATTTATTTTTTCATGAAGTATTTTTTCTTCATCTTTTCTAAATAATACGGCATCGGGTCTACCAGTGATTCTTTTTCCAACTTTATCTAAAATATTTGAAGCTCTTTTATACGAGTTGATTGCATTAAGTCCTATACCTTTATTTTTGTATTTATTCATTAAAAGCGTTTTTGCATAAAGTGCCAGGAAATTATCTCCAGCATGAGAACTGATTGATGCTTCAATAACATCAGTTTTAATATTTTTTAATTTTAATACGTTTCGCATTCTTTCCTTAATAAATTCTAGAACTTGTTGCTCAGTTTTTTCATTTTTAATTTCAACGCCTTGTTCTTGATAAAGTCTTATAGCGTAACTAATTAAATCTCTGAGTTTAAATGATAGTTTATTTTCAATTATTATTCTTAGTAATCCAATCGCAGCTCGTCTTAAAGCAAAAGGATCTTTCGAACTTGTAGGTTTTTCATCAATTATAAAAAAACCAACTAAGGTATCTATCTTGTCTACAATTGAAATGGAGTAGCTAAAAGGTTTTTTAGGTAATACTGATGTTAGACCTATTGGTAAATAATGATCACTTACTGAATTTGCTACATCTTCCTCAAAACCTTGTGCTAACGCAAAATATTTTCCCATAACGCCCTGAAGCTCTGGATATTCTCCAACTAGCTCTGAACACAAATCAGATTTAGAAATTGATGCAGCAACTTGGACTTTTTCTTTATTAATATTTAAATCATCTGATAGTAAACCGGCCAATTGTCTTAACCTCTGTGTTTTATCATAAATAGTTCCTAGCTTTTCATAGAAAGTTACTGACTTAAGGTTGGCTATTTGTTTAATCAAATTTTTAGATCGATCTTTATCCCAGAAAAATTTGGCATCTGCTAGTCTTGCTTCAACAACCCTTTTATTGCCTTGACTAATTAATTTTTTTTCATCTTTTTTATTTGCTACAACAAAAAAATAATTTGTTAATCTATCTCTGCTATCAAAAATTGGAAAATATCTTTGATGTTTCTCTAAAGTAGATATTATAATTTCTTTAGGTATTTCTAAATAGTTTTTATTAAAATTAACATGAAGTAAATTTGGATCCTCTACAATATTCACGACCTCCTCTAAAAGCTTTGTATTTAATTTCTCTTTGTATTGTTTAGATTGAGAAAATGAGCTGATCTTTTTAAGAATGATCTGTTCCCTTTCCTTATGATCAACTATTATTCTATTACTTTTTAAAAAATTAAGATAATCTTTAAAATCTTTTATCTTTTTAGTTTTGATAACTAAATCTTTTTCTACAATCACTTCATCTGTTGTATCAAGATGCTCATAATTAAATTCTAATTTTTTATTATTATATCTTACAAAAATTGACCTTAGGGGCCTTCCCCACATCAAATTATGATCTGACCATTTCATTGATTTTTTCCAAGTGATTGATCTAATTGCCTTCGGAATAATTTTGATTAATAAGTCTTCTAACAATATTGATTGAGATTGTGTTTTAATAAAATAAAATTTTCCTTTATCAGTTTCTTTTTCAATAAGGTCTTTCCTAGAAACTTTTTTGGCTTGTAAAAAACCTTGGATAACTTGATGAGGGGACCCCACCTTAGGTCCTTTAATTTCTTTAACTTCTATTTTAATTTTTTCAGCAAGGTCTTTTATAAATAGCGTTAATCTGGTTGGAGAAGAAAAAACCTTCAATTCTTTATATTTTACATTTTTTTCTTCAAAAGTGTTTTCAATAAATTGTTTTATTTGAGATCTAGCTGCTATTTGTAATTGTGGTGGGACTTCCTCACTGTATAATTCCAATAAAAGTTCTGCCATAATTTAAGTTTGTGAGCTTAACCACAATGCACCACATCCTTTTGCAAGTTCTCTAATTCTAGTTATATAACCTGTCCTTTCTGCAACACCTATAATTCCTCGGGCATCTAACAAGTTAAAAATATGACTTGCTTTTAGACATTGATCGTAAGCTGGTAATGAGAGTTTTTTTTCAAGTAAAGATTTACACTCATTTTCAGTGTTCTCAAAATTTTTAAGTAGAGTGTCAGTATTTGCTAACTCAAAGTTATAAGCAGAAAATTCTTTTTCGGCTTGATAGAAAACTTCTTTATATTTTACACCTTCATTATTCCAATCAAGATCAAAAACATTATTTTTTCCTTGAACAAACATACATAACCTTTCAAGACCATATGTAATTTCTACAGGAACGGGTTTACATTCAATGCCTGTCATTTGTTGAAAGTATGTAAATTGAGTTATTTCCATTCCATCACACCAAACCTCCCAACCTAAACCTGCTGCTCCTAAGGTTGGACTTTCCCAATCATCTTCAACAAAACGAATATCATGATTTTTCACATCAATACCAATAGTAGCTAAGCTTTTAAGATAAAGATGTTTAATATTTTTAGGAGATGGTTTTATAATTACTTGATATTGATAATAGTGCTGTAACCGATTTGGATTTTCACCATATCTTCCATCTGTTGGTCTTCTTGATGGTTGAACATAAGCGGCCTTCCAGGGCTTTGGTCCAAGAGATCTTAAAGTAGTTGCTGGATGAAAAGTCCCAGCTCCAACTTCCATATCATAAGGTTGTAAAATTACACATCCATTTTTACCCCAGAATTTTTGTAGATTCATGATTATATCTTGAAAAGACAAAAAATTTAATTTTTTAGATATTTTTTTTTCCACTTTTTTTTTAACTGGCATTTACAAACCAAATTTTTGCCACATCGATTTTTCCTCAATAATACTAGCTAGTCTATCAACGGGATCTTGCATTGAGGAAGATAGTTTTCTTGCGATAAATCCTTTTGGTTTTTCAAAGTTTTTAATAATTACTTTGTCACCGAATTTTTCTTTTAAAATTTGATCAGCGTTTCCAATTCCATCAATTAATCCGAGATTTAATGAAGTTTTACCCGTCCAAAATTCTCCTGTAAAAATATTATTTTTTTCAGGATCTTTAAGTTTAGAGCCTCTGCTTGTTTCAACAACTTTTATGAAATCAGCATGCAATTCTAATTGAATATTCTTAAGTCTTTTAACATCTTCCTCTTTCTCATCTACAAATGGGTCTAGAGTGCTTTTATTTTTTCCAGCAGTATAAACTCTTCTCTCAACTCCAATTTTTTTTATCAAATCTTTAAATCCAAATGATGCAGAAATAACCCCGATTGATCCAATAATCGAACTTGAATTTGCATAAATTTCGTCACCAGCACAAGAAATTAAATAACCACCTGATGCAGCAACATCTTCTGCAAATATAATCACTTTGACTTTGTTTTTTTCTGCTAACTGTCTGATGTAGCTATAAATTAAATGCGATTGCACTGGGGATCCTCCAGGAGAATTAATCGATATAGCAACATGAGTAATCTTTTTTATTGAGAATGCTTTTTTAAGTATTTCTCTTTGACCAGCTAGATCTATCCCTTTGTTGAATCTTCCGGCTGAACCGATAACCCCGGTAAGCCTTACGTGTGGAACAATTTTTTTCTTTTTAAATATTGAAAACATAATTTAGATGATTGTTATTATTCTTATAACAGCAATAAATTAAATTTTAATATTAAATTACGCTACTTATAGTTGAATTATAGGTGCGTCACCACGTTACTATTTAAAATTTTATTATTAATAAAATCAATTGTAAGTAAAGTCTATGGGATCAGTAATACCACTAAAAAAGTCTGCTAACTCAGCATATCTCGATCTTAAAAATATGCTTGGAGCAAAATTGCAAAAAGTTGAAAACTTAATAGAGCATAAACTTAAAAGTAATGTTGATTTAATTAAGAAGATGAGTGAGCATCATTTGAAATCAGGTGGTAAAAGATTAAGGGCATTGTTGACTTTACAATCTGCTAAATTAAGTGGGTACAAAGAAGAAGTCAGAGATATTAATCTTGCAGCATGTGTAGAATTAATTCACTCAGCAACATTACTACATGATGATGTAATCGATGAAAGTTCATTAAGAAGAGGAGTTAAAACAACTAATTCTATATGGGGTAATCAATCATCAATTTTAGTTGGAGATTATCTTTTAAGTAGATGTTTTGAAATTATGGTGCAAGATGGAGATCTTGAAGTGCTACAACTTCTGTCATCAACCTCCGCAAAAATAGCCCAAGGAGAAGTGCTACAACTGCAACATAAAGGTGAAGCAGATCTTTTAGAGGAAACATATATAGATATCATTAGTTTAAAAACTGCAGCTCTTTTTGCTGCGTCAACAAAAACAGGTGCTTGTATTTCTGGAAGCAACGAAAAAGAAAAAAAGGCATTAGAGTCATATGGAAGAAATTTAGGTCTTGCTTTTCAGATAGCAGATGATGCCCTCGATTATTACGCTAAAGAAAAATTTTTTGGTAAAGAAATTGGAAAAGATTTTTATGAGGGTAAAGTAACTCTACCTCTTATTACAATATTTCAAAAAGGTAACGAGGAGGAAAAGGAATTTTTGACGGAAATAATGAAAAAAGATAAAAGAACTGAGGAAGATTTTAGTGAAACGTTAGCTTTAATTTTTAAATATAAAGCGGTTGAGGCAAGTTTAAAAAAGGCAGAATATTTTGTTAATGTTTCTTATGATGCTTTAGCAATATTTCCAGATAGTGAAGATAAAAGGATCTTGCAAAGTTTAACTAGCTTTAGTTTAAATAGATCTTTTTAAGGATAAAGAAGTTCTTTTTCCCATTTCCCATTTTTATTTTTATAATTTAATCGCTCGTGAATTCTTCCCTCTCCATCAACCCAAAATTCAATCTCATCTGGCAGAACTCTCCATCCGGACCAATGCGGTGGTCTTGGCACATTGTTTTCATCAGGATATCTTTTTTCAAATTCTTTTATCTTTTCTAAAAAAGTATTTCTTCTCTCTAAAGTTTGTGATTGTGAAGATGCCCAAGCGCCTATTCGATTTTTATATGGTCTGGAGTTATAATAATCATCTGCTTCTTTTTTTGAAACTTCCTCTACGCTTCCAATTACTCTGACCTGACGTCTCAAACTTTTCCAATGAAAACACATCGATGCCTTAAGATTTTCCTTTAACTCAATTCCTTTTTTGCTATTAAAATTAGTATAAAAAACAAAGCCTTTATTACTCAAACCTTTTAATAAGACCATTCTAACATTGGGCTGATTATCTTTATTAGAAGTAGCAACTGCTACCGCATTTGGATCGTTAATTTCAGTCTTCTCAGCCTTAGCAAACCATTTTTTAAATAATTCTATTGGATTGTCCAGATCTTCAAAACAACTGTCTATACCTAGAGAATTTTTGCCATTTTTTTGATTCATATATTTATTAAAATAAACTATACATTATTTACTTATGTCTTTTAATACTTTTGGAAAAATATTCCGTTTTACAACTTGGGGAGAGTCTCACGGTCCGGCCATAGGCTGTGTGATTGATGGCTGTCCCCCAAATATTCCGCTAACTGAAAAAGATATTCAGGCTGATATGGATAGAAGAAGACCTGGGCAGTCTAAATTTACTACTCAAAGGAAAGAGCCAGACAAAGCAATTATTTTGTCAGGTGTCTTTCAAGGCAAAACAACAGGTACGCCTATTTCAATTATTATTCATAATGAAGATAAGAAATCTAGAGACTACGAGTCTATCAAAAATAAGTTCAGACCTGGACATGCTGATTATACTTATTTTAAAAAATACGGTATTCGAGATTTTAGAGGGGGCGGTCGTCAATCTGCTAGAGAAACCGCTAGTAGAGTTGCGGCAGGTGCTGTGGCTCGTGTTGTGCTAAAAGAAATTTTAGGTAAAAAATTTAGTGTTATAGGTGCTGTGACTCAATTAGGTTTAATGTCATGTGATAGATCAAATTGGAATAATACGGAGATAAGAAAGAATCCTTTTTTCTGTCCCGACAAAAAATCAGTTAAGTTATGGGAAAAATATCTTTTAGCCGTAAGAAAATCAGGATCATCCTGTGGTGCAATAATTGAATTGAGAGCTACTGGAATTCCAGTTGGTTTGGGAGCGCCTATCTATTCAAAACTTGATACTGATATTTCAGCAGCATTAATGAGTATCAATGCAGTAAAAGGTGTGAATATAGGATCAGGTATGAACGCCGCATTTTTAAGCGGTGAAGAAAACTCTGACGAAATTAGAAAAAGTTCAGGAAAAATAAAATTTAAAACTAATCATGCCGGTGGAATTCTTGGAGGAATTTCATCGGGTCAAGATATTGTTGCATCCTTTGCGGTGAAACCAACTTCATCTATTTTAACGAGAAGGGAAACTATCGATAAAAAAGGTAAGAATACAAATATTTCTGTTAAAGGACGTCATGATCCATGCGTAGGAATTAGAGCAGTACCTATCGGTGAAGCAATGATTAATTGTGTTTTGCTTGACCACTTATTAATGCATAGGGCACAGTGTGGTTAATTAGAAATTTTATTTTTATTTTTTGCTAGAATTATATTAGAGTTTAGCGTCTCTTCAACTTTATCGGCTATAGATACACTGTCTAGACCTGCAATTTCATACATTTTCTTTGGCGTATCTTGGTCAATAAAAATATCTGGTAAAATCATGGATCTAAATTTTAAACCTCTATCAAACACTCCTCTATCTGATAAAAGCTGCATAACATGAGAACCGAATCCACCAACAGAACCTTCTTCGATAGTTAACAATACTTCGTGATTTGAAGCAATTTCCATAATTAATTTTTCATCTAAAGGTTTTGCAAATCTTGCATCAATAATAGTGCAATCAATACCTTTTTGATGAAGTTTGTCTGAAGCTTTTTTACATTCTTCCAACCGGTTTCCAAAATTTAATATAGCTACTTTTTTTCCTTCTTTAATTACTCTTCCTTTTCCAATCTCTAAAGTTTCATTAATTGATGGTAATTCAATTCCAATCCCGTTTCCTCTAGGATATCTGAAAGCTGAGGGGCGATCATTAATATTTACTGAGGTGTTAATCATCTTAACAAGCTCAGCTTCATCACTAGCAGCCATAACAACAAAGTTAGGTAAAGTTGACAAATAAGTTATATCAAAGGAACCGGCATGAGTTGGTCCATCTGCACCAACTAATCCTGCTCGATCTATGGCAAATCTTACTGGTAGTGATTGTAGCGCTACATCATGGACTACTTGATCATATGCTCTTTGAAGAAAAGTAGAATAAATTGCTGCATAAGGTTTATACCCTTCAGTAGCTAATCCAGCTGCAAAAGTAACTGCGTGTTGCTCCGCTATCCCTACATCAAAAGTCCTATCTGGAAATTTTTTTTCAAAAATATTTAGTCCAGTTCCTGAAGGCATTGCCCCTGTAATGCCGATGATTTTTGTGTCTTGTTCAGCATGTTTTATTAAAGTTTCGGCAAAAACCTTTGTATATGATGGGATATTAGATTTTAATTTTGTTTGTTCTCCTGTTGAAACATTAAATTTAGATACTCCATGATATTTATCACCTGAGTCTTCGGCAGGTTTATAACCTTTTCCTTTTTGTGTTCTTACATGAACTAATACAGGTCCTTGATGATTTGAATTTTTAACATTTTCAAAAATCTGAACTAAATTTTCAACATCATGTCCATCGATTGGGCCTACATAGTAAAAACCTAACTCACTAAATAGAGTTCCACCGGTTACAATATTTCTAAGTAAATCCTCTGCTCTACCTGCTTTTTGACTAAACCTTTTTGAAAAAGCAGAAATAACCATTTTAATCGTTTCTCTAAAACTAAAATATAATTTACCTGATAGAAGTTTCGCTAAATATTTACTCATAGCACCTACGGGTCTTGCAATAGACATATCGTTATCATTTAAAATAACAATTAATTTTGATTTCAATGCACCAGCATTATTCATAGCTTCATATGCCATACCAGCACTCATCGCTCCATCGCCAATAACTGCAATCACATTGTTATTGTTGTTTGATAATTTTTTTGCAACTGCCATTCCCAGTGTTGAAGAAATAGAGGTTGAACTGTGTGCTGCTCCAAAGGGATCATATTCACTCTCTGTTCTTTTTGTAAATCCGGATAAACCACCACCCTGTCTTAACGTTTTAATTCTATCTCTGCGACCAGTTATAATTTTATGTGGATAACACTGATGACTAACATCCCAAACTAATTTGTCTTTAGGAGTATTAAATACATAATGTAAGGCTATGGTTAACTCAATAACTCCTAGTCCTGCACCCAGATGGCCGCCAGTTTCAGAAACAATATCTATCAGTTCATCTCTTAGTTCATCAGAAATTTGTCTAAGATCTTTTTTTTTAAATTTTCTTAAATCGGCTGGAAAATTTATTTGTTTAATAAGTCTACCCATTAAAATTGTCTTTCTAATATAAATTCAATTGTATTAATTAGTTCGTTAGCTTTTTTTCCATGATTTTCTAATTTACGCAATATTTTTTTTTTTAAATTATAAGCATATGAATAAGCTTTTTTTTCTCCCATTAGACTTAATAAAGTCGATTTACCTTTTTTACTGTCTTTTTTAACTGGTTTTCCAATCAACTTCTTAGAGCCTTTCTTATCTAAAAAGTCATCAGCTAACTGAAATAATAAACCAATTTCATCTCCAAGACTGCTTAAAAAAAATTTTTCTTTATTACTCCTTTTTGCTATAACACCGACGGCATACAAACAAAAACTAAATAGTTTTCCGGTTTTTTTAATTTGCATATCAATAACTTGATTAATATTTTTTTTTTTGTTTTCAAATTTTAGATCTAGTTCTTGTCCTCCTGCAATACCTGTATGTCCTGAGCATTTTGCTAGTGATCTTATAATTTCATTTTTCATAGAAGAATTAATTAAATATTTTTTATCAGCTATTATTTCAAATGCTAATGTGAGTAGACAATTACCCGCTAATACAGCTGAAGCTTCTCCAAATTTTATATGTGCTGATGGTTTTCCTCTTCTTATTATATCATCATCCATACAAGGTAAATCATCATGTATTAAAGAATAAGAATGAATGCACTCAACTGCTGCACAAATATTTAATAGTTTTTTTTCTTCAACATTAAATATCTTACCAGTGTCATAAATTATTGTTGATCTGATTTTTTTTCCACCAGATATGACACCATATTTCATTGGTTCAACCAGCAAAGATTTTTGTCTTTTCAAAAATTTTATTAAAAATTGATCTATTTTTTTTGCATTTCTAGATAATTTTTTTTTCATCATTTACTTTTCATTCTAAAATTTCTTTAAATTTCTTTTTGAATAAATTATCTACATGTTTATTGAGTTGAATAAGTCTTTGATAATCACTAAAAGATTCCTCTAAACTTGTCTCTTTGTTTTCTAATTTGCTTAAAATTCTATTAATTTCCTCTCGGGACTCTTTTAATGATTTACTTTTAATATCAGCTAGAATATTTTCATTTTTCATCTAATAAATAATAATTACATTATGAAAAATAGCTATTCAAATATTTTTACTTTTAACAAAAAAACTCTAAAAAAAACTGTAAATTATTTGAAAAAAAGTAACGTTGTCGGTTTACCTACTGAGACTGTTTACGGACTTGGTGGAAATGCCTATTCAAAAAATTCAATTATGAAAATATTTCAAATGAAAGCTAGGCCGAAATTCAACCCTTTAATTATACATTATTATAATTTTAATGATGCGAAAAAAGATATAATTACTAATAAATATTTTTTCAAGCTTTATAAAAAATTTTGCCCTGGACCAATTACATTTATTTTAAAAAAAAAAGCTAATTCTAATGTCCACCCTTTTTCATTAGCTAAACTCAAAACTGTAGCTGTTCGTTTCCCAAAGCATAAAATCTTAAGATCGATATTAAAAGAAATAGATTTTCCTTTAGCGATGCCAAGTGCTAATAAGTCTTCAGGTGTTAGTCCTGTGAGCGCCGAAGATGTTTATGAAGAATTTCAAAAAAAAATTTCATTGATAATAGATGGTGGCGTTTCTAAGATAGGAATAGAGTCAACTGTTGTTGATTTAACCTCTTACCCAAAAATTCTAAGACCTGGTAGAATAGATAAAAATTCCATTGAAAAAACTCTTAAGTTAAAGATAAATAAAGATATACGTAGCAGAGGTATAAAATCTCCAGGTATGACAAAAAAACATTATTCACCTGGGATACCTGTATTAATTAATCAAAAAAAATATGATGGAAAAAGTGCTTTCATTTATCTAGGTAAAAAATTTAAAAATAAAAAAAATTTTTTTAGTTTAAGTAAAGATCAAAATTTAAATATAGCTGCGTCAAACTTATATAAAACTTTTAGATTAATTAAAAAAAAAGGATATAAAAAAATTCAAATTGCTAAAATACCCAATAAAGGTTCTGGTGTTGCGATAAATGATAGGATAAAACGTGCTTCAAATTCATAAATGAAACTAATAGTAAAAAATCTCTCAAAAAATTTTAAGTCTACGATTGCTGTTGATAATATAAGTTTTGAAATTGATAAAAATAGTACCTTGGGTTTACTTGGCCCTAACGGATGTGGAAAAACTACTTCTATTGGGATGATGTTAGGATTAATTACACCTACAAAGGGTGAAATTTTAATCAATGGTATTAATTTAAATTCTGAAAACAGAATTAAATTATTAAGTCTGATGAATTTTGCTTCTCCGTATATTGAATTGCCTAAAAAACTTACCGTAAAGCAAAATCTTGAAGTTTATGCCAGGTTATATGGTGTAAAAGAGATTAAAAAAAGAGTTGAAGAAATGGTCGAAGATTTAAATTTAAAAAAATTTTTAGAGAAAAAAACTGGTGAACTTTCCTCGGGTCAAAAAAATAGAGTGGCACTTGCTAAATCACTAATCAACAAACCCAAATTATTATTTTTGGATGAACCAACTGCGAGTTTAGATCCTGATGTAGGAGATTTTGTAAGAGAATATATTGAAAAATATAAAAAAAAAAATGAACTTACGGTACTTTTGGCATCACATAATATGAGGGAAGTAGAAAGATTGTGTAACAAAGTAATTATGATGAAGCAAGGCAAGATTGTAGACAGTGGAACATGTGATCAATTAATAAAAAAACATGGAAGACAAAGCTTAGAAGATACATTTTTAAAAATAGCTAGGAGTAAAAATGAACTTAAATAAAATATTTGCACTTAGCTTAAGACATGTATACTTAATTAAAGGTTCTTTTCCTAGAATTTTGGATTTAATTTATTGGCCAACTATTCAAATATTTCTTTGGGGATTTATTTCAAAATTTTTTACCTTAAATTCTTCATACTTTGAAAACACTGTTGGTATAATATTAAGTGCAGCAATTCTTTACGATTTCCTTTTTCGATCAAGCATTAGCTATAATATGATGTTTCTCGAAGAAATTTGGAGTAGAAACTTCACAAACTTATTTATTGCTCCAATAAAATTAAGTGAAATAATTGCTGCACTTACTTTTACTGCAATATTTAGAACATTAATTGGCTTAGTCCCCGCAGCATTTTTAGCAATACCTCTTTTTGGAGTATCAATATTTAAAATAGGACCTCCGCTTATTTTTTTACTAATCACGCTTTATCTTTTTGGTGTTACTTTAGGGCTTTTGGTTACATCAGGTCTGGTAAGATTTGGCCCTTCATTTGAGAATATTGCATGGGCAAGTCTGTTTTTTCTGGCTCCATTAGGATGCATTTATTATCCAATAGAAATTCTTCCAGATTGGCTGCAAACTGTTGCAAAATTACTTCCATTAGTTCACATTTTTGAAGAGATGCGAAACGTCTTAATTCATGATATTATAAGTTATTATCAAATACTTAAGGCAATATTTATATCTTTCATATATTTTGTTTTTGGGATAATTGTATTTTATCTTTCGTATGAAGGAGCTAAAAATAGAGGAACTTTAATAAACATGGGTGAATAAAATATGCACAAAAATATTGATGAAATTAAAAAATTAGAAAGTTCGCCTCAAATAATAAAAAATTTGTTTAATAAAAATGAGATTGAAAAATTTTTTAACCTTTATAAAGAATTACCAACTACTGTTCATAATAAAAAACAAAATGTAATAAAAAAAAGATGGCTTAAAAATTATAGCGATGAATTAGAAAATCTTTTTTTTAATAAAGTTAAAAATGAAATTGGTGATTTTAAAATGGACAATCTTAAAGATGAAAAAAATGAAGATATTTTAGGATTATTTCAGGAAAGTTATAACCCAATTGGTTTACATGTCGATGCTGGGTTTAATCTTGATGAAATTATATTCAAACAAACTTTAATACCTCTCACTTCAAAAGGTAGCACTGTTATTTTTAAGAATAAATTTTATGGGAACTCTACAAATTTTACCACAGATGAAAATGAACTTAAAATTAAAGATCTTAAATATGGTCAAAATATAAGATCATCTGAACATCTTAAAATATACGATAAAAAACCTTTCGATGCCGAAGCCCATAAAAAATATTTAAATCATGAGAAAATTGAAAATTTAGCTGGTCTAGAAATTGACTTGGTATATGAATGGGAACTAGGTTCGATGCTTATTTTCGATAGAACTAGACTTCATTGCTCATCAAGTGTGATAGATGGAAAAAAAATCGGTCTGACTACATTTACTAAAAAGTAAAATTTTTAAGTTATGCCTAATAATATCTCAAGAAGCTTAATAAAATTAATTCTTCCTACTATCTATAAAATCTTAATCAAATTTAAGTTAAATAGAAGAGTAATAAATTTTTTAAGCGATAGAAGTTATGGAAGTAATGATCAACACGATTTTACTAACTTAATATCTGGCTTGTTGAAAAATGAAAAAATAATTGCTTTAGATGTTGGTGCTCAAGGGGGTTTTAATTCTGATAAGTTTTTTCCTTCTAGATATAACCTTTTCTTCAAAGATATACTTGTTGAACCAATCAAATCAGAAGCTGAAAAACTTAAGAACAATAAGTTGATAATAAATAAAGGTTTATGGAGTAAAAAAGAGAAAAAAAAATTATATATTTTAGACAAAAGGCTTGGCAGCTCATCTATGTATGAGCCTGATGAGGAATTTTTTGATCTTCATAATTTAAAAAAAATAGACTATGAAAATTATAAAGTAACACGTTCTGTAGAAATAGAATGCGATACTCTAACAAATCAACTAACAGAATTAAAGATTAATAAATTAGACTATCTCAAAATTGATACCCAGGGAGCTGAATTAGAGATTTTAAAAGGAATAGGTGAGTACCGTCCTTTGTTAATAAAAATAGAAACTCATTTTTTTTCAATGTACAAAAATGTACCTAGCTGGGATAAACTTGTAAATTTTCTTTATGATTTGAATTATTCATTAATAGATTTGAAAGGTATTGGTAATCACAGTACTAGAATTCCTGCAGAGGCAGATATGATTTTTATCCCAAATTTTAACAATAAAATTGGTAAAAAATTTATTCTGGATGATAGAGATAAGTTTATCAGCTTAATGTTAATATTTGGTCAATTGAAACTTTTAAAGGTTATCTTGAAAAGATTTAAACTAGAATTTAAAGAATTAGAAAAATTAGAGGATAATTATTTCAACTGATGGCTATCTACGACTGTTTTCAATACTTTAATGAAGATCATATGGTAGATCTCCGTTTAAATATTTTAAATGAATATGTTGATTATTTTGTAATTTCAGAGTCTACCAAAACTCATCAAGGGGAAGAAAAAGAAATTAACTTTGACATCAAAAAATTTTCTAAATTCAAACATAAAATAAAATTTATTCTTGCAGAATATAAAGAAGAAATAAATTTTACAAAGCATATCGGAGGAGAGTCTCCTATAGAACAGCATCAAAGAAATTCATTAATTGAGGGACTTAAAAATGCTTCAAGTGAAGATCTTATAATTTTATCTGACTCAGATGAAATACCGGATTTAACAAAATTATCTGAGATAAATCATAAAAAAAAATATATAGCTTTTTGTCAAAAAATGTTCATGTACAAATTAAATCTTCAAAACTTAAATGAAAGTAATTGGATAGGATCTAGGATAACAAAAGTAAAATATTTAAAATCTATGCAAGATTTCAGAAATATGAAGTTTAAGAATTACCCGTTTTGGAGATTAGATAAATTTAATCAACAAATTATAAATGGTGGTTGGCATTTTTCTTTTCTGCAATCGCCAGATCAGATTTTAAATAAAATAAAATCGTTCTCTCATGGTGAATTTAATCATAAAAATCTTAATACAAAAATAATAGAGAAGAAAATTTTAGAAAATGAAGACATATTTGGACGCGGAAATAAATTAGAAAAAGTTTATATTGATAATAGCTATCCAAAATATATTACTAAAAATAAAGATAAACTTTCTGATTGGATAATTTGAATATGGTGCGCCGGATAGGAGTCGAACCCATAACCTCCGGAGCCGAAATCCGGCGCTCTATCCAGTTGAAGCTACCGGCGCAATATGAATAATTTAAATTAATTTATGAATAATACAATTAAATTTTTAGTAGACGAGAAAAATATTGGGAAAAGATTAGATGTTTTTTTGACAGAAAATATAAATCATTTAACAAGATCATATTTGAAAAAATTAATTGAAAATGAATACGTAAAACTCAATAAAAAAGTACTTAGAATTCCTTCAACTAAAGTGAAATATAAAGATCAGGTAATAATTAACATTATTGAAAATTATGTGCAAAATATTAAACCAAATAAAATCAAGCTAGATACCATTTATGAAGATGATGATATTTTAGTCATAAATAAACCAAAAGGTATGGTGGTCCACCCTGGAGCTGGGAATTATGAAAATACATTAGTTAATGCTTTATTATTTAAGTACAAGAAAAAATTATCAAATGTGAATGGGCCTTTGAGACCAGGTATTGTTCATAGGATTGACAAAGAAACAAGTGGACTACTTGTGATAGCAAAAAATAACTTTGCACACTCAAATTTGGGTGATCAATTTAGCAATCACAGTATAAAAAGAAAATATCTCTGTTTAGCCTGGGGAGTTATTAGGCCTTTGAAGGGAAAAGTGAGTACATTAATTTCAAGAGATAAAAAAAATCGTCAATTAATGACTGTAAGTGAAATTAATGGGAAAAAAGCTATTACAAATTATGAAACCATAAAAGTTTTCAATATTAAAGATATACCTAAAATTAGTTTACTTGAATGTGAATTAGAAACAGGAAGAACACATCAAATAAGAGTTCATTTAAAATATAAAGGAACATCCTTGCTTGGAGATAAACAATATGGAAAAAAAAATATAAAATTTAAAAAAGTTAATAATGATTTTTTTATTAAATTAAATAAATTATCAGGACAGGCATTACATGCTAAAACTCTTGGTTTTTTTCACCCCAAAACGAAGAAATGGATGAATTTTAATTCAGATTTACCAGACGGTTTTAAAAAAATATTGAATTTGTTAGAGAATTTAAGCAGTTGAAATAATAAATTTGATATATAATTAAATATTATGAGTGAAAAAAATCAAATGAGCAATCTTCCAGTACCCTCTGTTGGAGGTTTATCTATTTACTTATCACAAATTAAAAAATTTCCTATGCTTGATGCAGAGGAAGAGTATATGTTAGCCAAAAATTGGAGAGAGAATGGTAATTTAAAAGCTGCACATAAGTTAGTAACAAGTCATTTGAGATTAGTAGCTAAAATCGCAATGGGTTATAGAGGTTACGGACTTCCAGTAAATGAATTGATCTCGGAAGGAAATTTAGGATTAATGCAAGCAGTTAAAAAATTTGATCCTGACAAGGGATTTAGACTTGCAACATATGCAATGTGGTGGATTAAAGCCGCAATACAAGAATATGTTTTAAGATCCTGGAGTTTGGTAAAAATGGGAACAACAACTGCCCAAAAAAAACTTTTTTTTAATCTAAAAAAACTCAAAAATCAGATTGCACCAGGTCAGGATGGAGATCTTAAAGATGAACAAGTAAATGAAATTTCAAAAAGATTAGATGTGGAGTCTCATGAAGTAATTAATATGAACCGAAGGATGATGGGACAAGAAAAATCTTTGAATGATCCTATTAAAAGCGGAGAAACAGATGAGTGGCAAGATTGGTTGGTAGATGATAGATTAGATCAAGAATTAATTGTTTCCCAAAAACAAGAGTATGATGATAAGAAAGAATTACTAAATAGTGCTATGCAAATATTAAATGATAGGGAAAAAGAAATCATTAAGGCTAGAAGACTCTCTGAAGAACCTGAAACTTTGGAGGAGTTAAGTAAAAAATATAAAATTAGTAGAGAAAGAATAAGACAAATAGAAACTAAAGCTTTTGAAAAATTACAAAAATCTATGATCAATGCCAGTAAATCTAAAAATTTATTACCGGTAAACTAAATATTAAAAGGATCCTCAACTAATATTGTGTCATCTCTTTCAGGACTTGTAGAAATGCTTGAGATTCTAGCTCCAATAAAGTCTTCCAGGGCATGTATATATCTTAATGCTTTATCTGGTAGATCTTTTAAATTTCTTATTCCTTGTGTCTTTGATCTCCAACCCGGAAAAGTTTTATAAATGGGTTTTATATTAAATTGATCCTCTGTAGCAGCTGGAAAATATTCTATCTTTTTGCCATTAAGCTCATATCCAATGCACATTTTAATTTCATCCAACTCATCTAATACATCTAATTTTGTTAAAGCAATTCCATTAATACCTGAAATTTTTATAGTTTGTCTAACTAAGATAGCATCAAACCAACCGCATCTTCTTTTTCTCGCTGTGACAGTTCCAAATTCTTTCCCTCTTCTACCTAAACTCTCTCCTATTTCATCATCTAATTCTGTCGGAAATGGTCCACTACCTACTCTTGTTGTGTAAGCTTTAGTTATCCCTAAAATATAACTAATTTTATCAGGTCCTGATCCTGAGCCAGTTGCTGCCATAGCCGGTACAGTATTAGAAGATGTTACATAAGGATACGTTCCATGATCTACATCTAAAAGTATGCCTTGGGCTCCTTCAAATAAAATTTTTTTTCTTTCATTATTGAATTGATCAAGTTTAAGCCAAACAGGTTGAGCAAATTTTAAAATCTTTGATGAAATCTGCAATAAATCTTTTTTAAGCTTATCTTTCTCAAAGAATTTTTTATTTAAACCTTTTCTAATTGCATTATGATGCAATAGAACATTTTCTAATCGGCTATCTAAATTACTTTCTGATCTTAAATCCATTACTCTAATAGATCTTCTGCCAACTTTATCTTCGTAACATGGTCCAATCCCTCTTCTAGTAGTTCCAATTTTTCCTTTACCTGCTGCATCCTCCCTTATCTCATCCATTTCTTGATGAAATGGTAAAATAAGTGATGCAGTCTCAGAAATCATGAAATTTTCAGGAGTAACATCTATACCTTGTTTTTTTATTTCTTCTATTTCATTCAAAAGAGCCCATGGGTCAATTACAACCCCATTTCCAAGAATTGAAATTTTTCCCTTTCTGACTATTCCTGAAGGTAGTAATCTTAACTTAAATATTTTTTTATCAATGACTAAAGTATGTCCAGCGTTATGACCTCCTTGAAAACGTACTACAACATCAGCTTCACTTGAAAGCCAATCAACTATTTTTCCTTTTCCTTCGTCTCCCCATTGTGAACCTACAACAACTACGTTTTTCATTATTTGAACTTTTTATTTAGATTAATTGAATTTAAATGGTTTATTGGACCGTTTCCTTTTCCTAAGTTAAGATTTGATTTGATAGCATCATTAACATATTTAATTCCAAGCTCACAAGATTTAATCAAATCTTTTCCACATGACAAATGCGTTGCTATTGCAGAAGATAATGTACACCCAGTTCCATGAGTGTTTTTTGAGCTGTATTTTTTACTTTTAAATACCTTAACGGTTTTTTTATTTAATAAAATATCATTCATTTGTTTAGAGTTTAAATGTCCGCCTTTAATTAAAACATTTTTAGCACCCAGGTTAATTAAGATTTTACCAGCTTTTATCATATTTTTAGTTGAATTGATTTTTGTTTTGGTCAAAATTTCTGCTTCTGGAATATTTGGTGTTATTAATAGAATATTTTTCATTAATTTTTTTATATAAATAATTGCAGTATTATTTATAAGTTTTGTTCCACCTTTAGCTACCATAACAGGATCAAGAACAATTTTTTTAATTTTTATTTTATTTAAAGATTTCATTACAGCTTGAATTACTTGCTTTGAGTGCAACATTCCTATTTTTACCGCATTTGGTCTAATATCTTTAGCTGAAAAGACTATTTGACTGGATATTTCTTTTGAGCTGATTGGTATTATTGACTTAACTCCTGTGGTGTTTTGAGAAGTGACAGCTGTAATTGCAGTCATTGCATAACTTCCTAGCGATGTAACAGTTTTTATATCTGCTTGAATACCAGCACCTCCTGAAGAATCAGAGCCAGCAATAATTAAAACTTTTGATCTAGGTTTCATATTTTAATGAATCTTTTTTTTAATTATATTGATACACTTGTTCATTAAAGAAAGATTGAATGACTCGCACATTATTCTAATTTTTGGTTCTGTCCCAGAGGGTCTTACAAGTAATCTACCTTTATTCTTTATTAATATATTTGCCGCTTTAATAGCCTTTTTGCATTCGACAGAATTTATAATTTTTTTATTTTTTACTTTAATATTTAATAGTTTTTGAGGAACTGATTTATAAACTTTAAAAATTTCGCTAGCCAATTTGCCTTTTCGTAAAGCAAATAATATCTCTAATGCAACTAACAAACCATCACCTGTAGTAGCAAACTTACCTAAAATTATATGGCCTGACTGTTCTCCACCTAGATTATAATTATTTTTTTTCATCATTTCTTTTACATATCTGTCACCAACATTTGATCTTTTAAAATTAATCTTCTCATTAAAAAAAAATTGTTCTAAACCGTAATTAGACATTTGAGTGCCTATTACTCCGCCTTTTAAAATTTTTTTTCTTTTCCATCTTTGAGCGATCATAGCAATTATTTGATCTCCATCGATTATTTGTGATTTTTCGTCGCACATGATTACTCTATCTGCATCACCGTCTAGAGCAATACCTAGATCGGCTTTAAATTTTTTAACATATTTTCTTAAAACTTTTGGAAATGTTGATCCACAGTTATAATTTATATTTAAACCATTGGGTTTTATACCGATTGAAAAAACTTTTGCTCCTAGATCTTTAAGTATTTTTGGAGCAGATTTATATGCAGCACCATTAGCACAATCTAAAACTATCCGCATGCCTTTTAAACTAAAATTACTTGGAAAATTACTTTTTAAAATTTGAATATATTTATCATTACCATTCTCTAATCTTTTTACTCTCCCCAATTTTTTTGGTTCTGATAAGTGACTAATTGTTTTAGCATCAATCAAGTTTTCAATTTTTTTTTCAATTTTGTCAGATAGTTTCATTCCATCTGGTCCGAAAAGCTTAAGTCCGTTATCGTGGAAAGGATTGTGCGATGCTGTGATCATTATTCCCAGATTAGCTCTCATTTTTTTAGTAAGCATAGCTAATCCGTTTGTAGGTAGTGGCCCTAGAGTAAATATATGCATTCCAGCTGAGGCCAAACCTGAAACTAAAGCTGGTTCAAGTGTGTAACCAGATAATCGAGTATCTTTTGCAATAATCGCAATTTGCTTTTTTTTCTTTAAGTTTTTAAAATATGTTCCTGCAGCTAGACCAAATTTAAAAAATTTTTCACCATTTATATTCCCAATGTTTACTGTGCCTCTTATTCCATCGGTTCCAAAATATTTTTTTTTCATCTATTTAATAAAGTTTCAAATACTAAAAGTCCTTGTTTTACCTCTTCAACATTATGCACTCTAAAAATTTTTATTCCTTGCGAAAAAGAAAAAATTATCGATGATAACGTTCCGCCAACTCTTTCTTTCGTATCATATTTTCCGGAAATTTGATTAATAAATTTCTTTCTAGATGTGCCAAGTAATATAGGAAAACCAAGTGAATGAAATAACGAAATCTTATTCAAAATCATCAAATTATGTTTCAACTTTTTTCCAAAACCTATACCGGGATCTAGTATTATTTTTTTGTTACTCTTAGTTTTTTTGAGTTTTTTAATCTCCTTCTCAAAAAAATCATAAATATCAAGTAGGACATGTTCATATGATGGATTTATCTGCATATTTTGAGGCGTTCCTTGCATGTGATGGACTATTTTCCATAAATTTTTATTTTTAATTGTGTCAAAAGATTTAGGGTCAAATTTAAAACAAGAAACATCATTTACAATATCTGTCTTATTGTTAATTGAAAATTTCATTACTAATGATTTTCTTGTATCAATTGATAATAAAGTTTTAGGAAATTTTTTTTTAAATTTCTCTATTATCTTTTTAACTCTTTCTAATTCTCTTTTTTCGGAAATAATTTTAGATCCAGGTCGAGTTGACTCACCCCCAATATCGATAATATCTGCACCTGAATTTTTCATCTCTTCAATTCTTTGAAAAGCTTTTTTTATGGAATTAAATTTGCCACCATCAGAAAAACTATCAGGTGTCATATTTAAAACTCCCATTATTATATGATTTTTATTTTGTAGGAATTTTCTTTGAGCTATAATCTTTTTAATATCACTTGATATTTTTTTTCTTATAACTGAAGGAAGTTTTTTAACGTTTTTTATATCTATTATTTTTGAATAAACTTTCTTTTTATATCTAGTAAAAATTTCTATTTGATTAAAAGATATTGAAGTTTGTCCACAAAGAGGTAATGATAATTTTTTTTTAATTAAGTTTTTTGAGGTTTCGCCATAGAAAAAATTACACGCACGAGTGTAATATTTTGGCATATTTTCAGATTGCTGGCTTAGGTTTTAATCCTAACGAACCGAGAGCTGAGGATGCACTTCCGTCATCTTCTTTTTCATCATTAAATGATCTAGTTGGCTTAATATCTTTTAGAATTAAATCTCTGATTTCATCACCTGAAAGTGTTTCGTAAATTAAAAGAGCCTTAGCTATCTTGTGTAGATCATCAATTTTTTCATTTAAGACTTTTTTTGCTCTCTCATAGCCTTTATCTACAATTTTTTTAACCTCGGCGTCTACTTTTTTTGCAGTTTCTTCTGACATGTTTTGTTGTTTAGTTACCGATCTACCTAGAAAAACTTCTTCCTCGTTTTCTCCGTATGCAATAGTTCCTAGTTCAGTGCTCATGCCATATTTAGTAACCATATTTTTAGCCATTTTGGTCACCATATCTATGTCTGATGATGCTCCCGAAGTTACTTTGTCATGGCCAAAAATTATTTCCTCCGCAATTCTTCCACCCATGGCTACAGCAATATCTGCATGCATTTTTTCTCGAGAAACTGACAATTGATCTCTTTCAGGTAATCTCATAACCATTCCTAAAGCTCTTCCTCTTGGAATTATAGTTGCTTTGTGAATAGGATCGGAAGCTTTTTCATTTAAGGCTACTATTGCATGACCACCCTCATGATATGCAGTAAGTTTTTTTTCATCCTCGGACATTACCATTGATCTTCTTTCCGCTCCCATCATTACTTTATCTTTAGCTTCCTCAATATCAGACATTGTAACTACTCTTTTATTTTTTCTTGCCGCTAATAATGCTGACTCATTAATTAAATTCGCTAAATCAGCTCCAGAAAAACCTGGTGTTCCTCTTGCGATTGTTCTTAGTTTTACATCTGGTCCAGTGCTTATTTTTTTTACATGCACTTTTAAAATTGCTTCTCTTCCAATTATGTCCGGATTGCCAACAACAACTTGTCTGTCAAATCTTCCAGGTCTCAACAAGGCTGGGTCCAACACATCAGGTCTATTAGTTGCAGCAATTAAAATAATTCCTTCGTTAGTATCAAAACCGTCCATTTCTACTAGTAATTGGTTAAGTGTTTGTTCTCTCTCATCATTACCACCACCTAAGCCTGCACCTCTGCTTCTTCCGACAGCATCAATTTCATCTATAAAAATAATGCAAGGTGAGTGTTTTTTTCCCTGCTCAAACATATCTCTTACTCTAGACGCTCCCACTCCTACAAACATTTCTACAAAGTCTGAACCTGATATAGAAAAAAACGGCACATTTGCTTCACCTGCGATAGCCTTAGCTAACAAAGTTTTACCTGTTCCTGGAGGTCCTATTAAAAGAGCTCCCTTAGGAATTTTTCCTCCTAATCGACTAAACTTTTTTGGATCTTTTAAAAATTCAACTATTTCCTCAACTTCTTCCTTAGCTTCTTCAACCCCAGCAACATCATTAAAAGTAACTTTACCTTGTGCTTCGTTCAATAGCTTGGCTTTGGACCTTCCAAATCCCATGGCACCACCCTTACCACCTTGCATCTGTCGCATGAAAAATATCCAAACACCTATAAGCAAAAGCATTGGAAACCAGGATAATAGGATACCTAATAATGATGGCATCTTATCCTCGGTTGGTGAAGCAACGATGCTTACACCTTTTGAAGATAGTCTCTCAACTAATTCAGGGTAATTTGGAGAGTATGTTTTAAATTGTTTTCCATCGGCTAAAATACCTGAAATATTATTTCCTTGAATTTGAACTTCAACAACTCTTCCAGCGTCTACTTCATTTAGGAAGTTAGAAAATGCTAAAGAATTTCCCTGTGTATTTATCTTATTAGGATCTTGAAACATGTTGAATAGTCCTACTGAAAGTAAGACTATGATCACCCACATTATCAAATTTTTAATGTTCATAATTTATTAAATAATCATTTATTTATTTTTAACAAGTATATTTTAACATTTAATTAGTTGTAAATATGACAAAAAGTGACAAATTTACATATAATGTTTAAAGTTTTTCATCTTTCAAACACAAATTATCACCTTTTTTAAAAAAAACACATCCTCCAAGAGTGGTCTTTTTAAATTCTAGTTTTTCCAAACTTTTCATTAAGTTGTTAATTTTTTTAGACCTAAGATCGTAATAATTTTTTTTAAGTCTTTTTATTGAGTCATTAATTACAGCCATTTTTGAAACATTACTAAGCTCTTTGTATTTGTTGAAATTAATCACAATTTCTTTATTTTTTTTTTTGATTAATTCTTTGGAAATTTTATTCAAATATTCCTCTAGAGTAGTTTTACTTAGTGATAAATTTTGAATAGACTTGAAAATTTGCTCGTATTTAATACCGCTTTTTTCAAGAGGTTTCTTTAAATTTCGTACTTTCGTTCTAAGATATTTTTCACTTTTATTTGACGGATCTTTGAAATATTTTCCAAAAGTATTTTTAGCTATTTTTGCTAAAAATTTTTTTTTAGTATCTAACAATGGTCTATATAAACTGACCTTACTATTTATCTTACTTAGAGATTTCATTGCTGACAATCCTCTTAACCCACTTCCTCTTGATAACCTCATAAAAAAAGTTTCTACCTGATCCTCTAAATTATGCGCAGTAAGGAGAATTTTTGCCCCCTTTTTTTTGCAAAAATTTACAAGAATCTCGTATCTCGTTTTTCTTGCCTCAGCTTGAATATTTTTAGTAATTTTTTTTGTATTTAAGTAAATTTTTAAATTAATGTTTTTTTTTTTTAAAAGTTTTTTTACTTGTCGGGCTTCTTGCTTAGAATTTTTTCTAATATTATGATCAATTAAAACATAATAAAACTTAGTTTTTCTTATTAGACTGTATTCTTTTGTTAGGGCAACAAGCGATAAGCTATCTGGACCCCCAGATACTGCGACTACATATTTATCTTTTTTTTGAGTATCTAGTTTGTCTTTAAAGTTTAAAAATATTTGAGATAAATCCTTATTATCTTTAAACTTATTGTTAAGATTTACACTTGAATTTTTTTTGCTCATACTGAGCTTTTTGTAACACAGACTTGTTTGCTTTAGGATACTCTTTTTTAATACCAGAAATCATTTTACATCCTTGATCTTTTTCGCCAAGTTGTACCATTGTAATTCCTAACTTTAAAAGATTATCTGGAGCTTTGTTACTTTTTGGATAATTTTGATACCCATCTAAATATGCTGTAGCTGCATCAGAATACAGCTGTCTTATTCTAAAAGTTTCTCCATACCAATATTGGGCACTTCCAGCTAAATCGTGATCCTTATTTTTATCGATAAATTCTTTTAAAGCAAATTCAGCAGTCTCATAATCGCCTATTTTCATAAAACTTACTGCAAATTCATATTGTTCCTCTGCAGGTTTATTTGGAAGCAATGACTCTCTTTGCTCAGGTTCCTCTGTAATAACAGTTTGAGCGCTCTCGACTGAATTAATTGATTGTTCCTGTGGAAGATTAGATGTTTCATAAGCTGGCGCAGCACCAAAATCTTGAGGCTTAGTTGATCCTGGAAGAACTGTTTGTTTATTTGTTTTTGTATTAATGGTTCCGCTTTCTAAATCGGAAAATCTCAATTGTGTATCAGACTGGATTTTTGTCACACGTGTTGAAAGTTTATCAAGTTTGAAATTTACTTCTTCGAATCTATTTGTAAGTTCTCTAAATTGATTTTCAATCTCATTTAATTTTAAAAGATGTTTAGTCATTATATCCTCATTCAGTCCATCTGAACTTGATGAATTTGAAGGTTTAAGACTCACAACATCAGATTTTTGATAAACGGCTTTTTCTAGAGTTTTAAGATCATTTATAATTACTTTAACTTGATCTGCAACTGCTTCTATACTTACATCGTCTTCCTCTGCATAAACATAGTTTGGTAAAAATAAAAAAATTATAATTATTAAAATTTTATAAACTTTTAATCCTCTTAACATGATTCATTTTTAGATTGATAAAATGGCAAAAAAAAGACCCCTTAAATTCAATTTAAGGGGTCTTTGTATTCGTCTAAATTTTGATTAGTTTACTTTAACTGTTACTGATCTTCTGTTTTGAGACCATGCTAGTGGTGTACCAGCTGGGTTAACAGGTTTCTCTTTACCATAACTTATAACAGCAATTCTGTTTCCAGATATTCCATAAGTCATTAAATAGTCTCTAGCTGCATTAGCTCTTCTTTCACCTAAAGCTAAGTTATATTCTCTAGTTCCTCTTTCATCAGCATGACCTTCGATAGTTACGTTAAGATTTTTATTCTTTCTTAAGTATGTTGCTTGTTTCCGTAAAGTTTCTCTAGCAGCTGTTGTTAAAGAAGATTTATTTGTTGCAAAGAATACTCTGTCAGGAACACCTGAAGCTAAGAATTTTACCGTTTCTTTTCCAGTATAAACATCTCCGTCAACATTACCTGATTTTTTTGCAGTAGAACAAGCACTTAAAATTAAAGTAGCAAATATTACTAATAATATATTTTTTAAATTCTTATTAAACATCATTTTTTTCCCCTGGGTTTGTTAAGTGGTTTATTTCAAATTATTAAGTGTTATTCAAGTGTATTTTACTCAAATTCTTTGTTTATTTTGATAAAAGAGAGGACCAAGATGGGTCTGAGGCATCACTTTTAGTATTAAGCCTTCTTTCATTATATCCTGTGATATCTATAGACCATAATTTAGCTGAAAATCCCTCTCCTTTTGATCCGGACTTAGTCTCTCTATAAAAAACTAAAACTCTTCCATTTGGTGACCATGATGGAGCCTCTTGGTAATAGTTTTCTGTTAACAATCTTTCTCCACTTCCATCAATTCTCATTACTCCAATATAGAATCTTCCTTTTCTCATTTTTGTAAATGCAATTAAATCTCCTCTCGGTGACCAAACTGGAGTTCCATAAATTCCGTTTCCAAATGTTATTCTTTTAACTCCACTCCCGTCACTTCTCATAACATAAATTTGTTGTAAGCCACTTCTGTCAGAGTTGAATGCAATAAATTTTCCATCTGGTGAAAATGATGGAGATGTATCGATAGATGAATGATCTGTTATTCGTTCAACAACTCTTGAGTCTAAGTCCATAGTGTAAATATCTGAATTACCATCTTTAGCAAAACTCATCACAATCTTTTTTCCATCTGGTGAAAATCGAGGTGCAAAAGTCATACCTGGAAAGTTTCCGACAACTTCTTGTGTTCCTGTTTCAATATCTAATAGATAAACTCTTGGCATATTTCTAAAATAAGACATGTAAGTCACCATTTGGTTTGTGGGGTTAAATCTTGGAGTCAAAACTAACTCGTTACCTAAAGTTAAATATTTTGTATTAGCTCCATCTTGATCCATAATCGCCAATTTTTTTACCCTTTGTTCTTTTGGACCACTTTCTGCAACATAAATTATTCTAGTGTCAAAGTAACCCTCTTCCCCTGTTAACCTTTCATAAATTTTATCAGAAATAATGTGTGCCACTCTTCTCCAATTAGAAGGCGTAGTTGTAAATGCTAAAGCTGTCATCTCTTTTGCAGCAGCTAAATCCCAAAGTCTAAACTCAACTTTTAATTTTTGATCTGTAATTAAAAGTTTTCCAGAAACTAATGCTTGAGCTTTTATCAACCTCCAATCTTCAAATCTTGGTTTTAAATGTGTAATATCTGGTTTTTGCACAAAAGCTTCTTTTTTTAATGGATTAAATAATCCTGTATTTCTAAAATTATCTTCAATTATTTTTGAAATATCTTCACCAAGTTCTTTAATCTTTATTCCCTCATAATTTTCAGATTTTACATCAACATGAAGAGGTGAGACTGCTATTGGCAAAGGGTCTAGATTACCCCTGGTAATGTCGATTTCTATCAAAGCAAATGCATTACTAATTACAAAAATATTTAATACTAAAATTAAGAAAATTTTTTTCATTTCAGCCCTTTAACATTTCTGTTGGATTAAAGTTTAATTGTAAATCTTTCCATTTATCATAACCTGTTGGTGGTACTTTGAGCGGTTGACATAATCTAACTGCTCTTAAAGCACTTTCAGCTAATACTTTATAAAATTTTTGTCCTGGTTTATTCATTCTTTGATGATCTAAAATTTCAGATTTAATTATAGTTCCATCTTTTTTTAATTGTAGTTTAATTCTTACAAGTAAATCTTCATCATATGGTAAACCTAAAGGCACACTCCAACAACCAAAAATTTGTGCTCTTAAAGCATCTTCTTGAGAAAGCGTAAGACCTGTAGCGAATGAATTTTTTTGACTACTTTGAGTTATCTTATTTGTTTTTTTTTGTTGAACTGCCTCCTCTTCTTTTGCTTTATCTATTAGTGCAGCAATTTGGTTAGTGTCTATTATTTCTTTTTTTTCAAATTCTGATGCTTGTCTTATTTCAGGTTTTACTTCTTCAGGATTTTGTTTTTTTTTAATAATCTGTTTTTCTTCCTTCAACTCATTAGGAAGTGGAATTCGATCTGGCTTTTCTTTAGCTTTAGCAGCTGGTGGTGCTTGTTCTGACACTAATCTTTCTTGCTCTTTTTTTTTAGTTTCTTCAATTATTTTTCTAGTTTTTGGAGCATATGGAATGCTTGTTTTGTCAGTAATTTGTATCAATTCAACTGAAACTATGGGGGGGAGATCTATTGGTTCTCTAAGCATAAAGGGTAAGCTCAAAATAGTAAGTAGAACTAATACTGAATGAAAAGTTATTGAATAAATTAAACTTCTTATCATGGTTCATCCTAATTTTTATAGGGTTCTGATATAAGAGCAACTTTAGAGAAACCTGCACCAGATAAAGTGCCCATAACCTCTAAAACTCTACCATAATTAATATTTTTATCTCCTCTAACGTAGATCCTTGTATCAGTTCTATTTTTTGCAATAGCTAAAAGTTTGGGGATCATTTTCTGATAAGTAACTTGATGTTCTTGAATATAAATTTCTCCCTTTGAATTGATGCTAAGCGTTAATGGTTCTTGATCATCTGGTAAAGAGTCAGCTGCTGACTCAGGCAAATCAACTTGAACACCAACAGTTAATAAAGGTGCAGTAACCATAAAGATAATCAGAAGTACCAACATAACATCGACAAAAGGAGTTACATTTATTTCACTCATTGGTTCTTTTCTTGAGCGATTAAAGTTGAAAGCCATTATTAAATTATTGATAGAAATCTTTTTGAAAAATTCTCTATTCTTGAAAAGTATTTTTGGGAGTCGTTATTAAATTTATTATAAGCTACAACAGCTGGTATTGCTGCTAATAGTCCTAATGCTGTTGCAAACAATGCTTCCGCTATACCTGGGGCTACTATTGCTAAACTCGTATTTCTTGAAATTGCGATTGATTGAAAAGAGTTCATAATTCCCCAAACAGTGCCAAATAATCCAATAAAAGGGGCTGTGGAACCAACTGTTGCAAGGAATGTAAAATTTTTTTCAACCTTTTTCATCTCGGTGTCAGTTGCAATTTCTAACACTCTGCTTACTCTAGCTGTTTGAATTGCAGAAGATTGTCTTTTGGTTTTAATTAACTCTGACATGGCAGATTTAAAAATGAGTATTGCTGGATCATTAGAATTAGCCGGCAAGTTGTTATTGAAGCTCTCTGCAGATTTAGCTTTCCAAAATTTTTTTTCAAAATCTTGTATAGAATTATTGATATTTTTAAATAACTTAATTTTATCAAAAATAAGAGCCCATGAAAAAATTGAACATGCTATCAGTAAAATAATTACAAATTTTACTACAAAATCAGCTCTTAAAAAAAGTTTCCATAAAGAGAAATCTGTAGCTCCGCCTAATCCAACAACTTGAGTTGCTATATCTTGTTCCATTAGGTTTGATTACTTTTAGAATGTGTCATGAATTTGGCGTTAATTATCGAAATAGGTTTATTTTTCTTCTAATAGTCTTGTATCACTAAAGAATCTGGCAATTAAAATGGCATCAGATTTATTGACATCTTTTTTTTTTGAAAGTTGACTTGATAACTTTGGATACATTTCAATAGCTTTAGTTCGACTAGCGTCTTTAGAAGAATTTATCAATTCAAAATGTTTTTTCCATTTTGATGGTCTTACAAAAAAAATTGGTAATTCTAATGCTGCACAAATACCTTTTAAAGCTCCAAAAGTTTGACCAAAATTGAACATGCTGGTGACACCTTGTCCTGGCATAGCATTCACTTGTTCAACGACAACTGTTACATCTTCATCTTTTTGAATATTTTCTTTTAATAAGTTAACAAGTAGTGCACTATTTAATTGTCTCTTATTTTTTTTTCCCTCTGACATCACTGGAATATCAAAAATTTTTACTACTTTATTATTTTCTAAAACTGCAATGGCGCCGCTTAAGCCAGGATCTATTCCAATTATTTTCATTATTGTAAGTTTTTTAAATTAGCATTGGTAAATATGTTTTGAACATCATCTAACTCTTCTAATGAAGTTAAAACCTCTGCTACATTATTACTTTGTTCGCTATCTAAATTAACATAGTTAAGGGGTCTCCATTCTATAGAAGAGTAATCAAAAGTATTTATTTTTTTTTCAAGTTCTGTCTTTATTTTATAAAAATCTTCTTTTTCAGTAATTACTTCAAAAATACTTTCCAGAGCTATACAATCTTTGGCACCAGCATTAATTGCTATTTCAAATATTTCTTCCTCTTTAATTTCATTCTTATTTATATGAAGCACTCCACAATTGAAAAACATATGTGATGTTGAGCCATTTTCACCTAATCTTCCACCGTTCTTTTGTAAAACAGTTCTTATGCTTGAAGCTGATCTATTTTTATTATCAGTTAAAGTTTCAATTATAAAAGCAATATTTGAAGGTCCAAAACCTTCATACCTTAAACTTTCATAATTTCTATCACCGCTCATTTCTGATTTACTAAT
>CACODU010000001.1 GCA_902626045.1 uncultured Pelagibacteraceae bacterium | reverse complement strand
TGTTGTTACAATAGCAACAGAAGAAATAGCAATTATTACCTTTTTAGCTTTTTGTGGTTCTATTTGCTGTTTGTAAATTCCATGGAATAAATCTGTAAACAGGTCCCCAAAAAAATCGTAAGTAACTTTACCCAGTTTTGGAATAATATTTAAAAAATTTAAACCTATTTTTCCAAGTTGAGTCCATAAATCTTTAAAAGCTCGACTAATTTTTCTATTAGTGTCATGTTTTAAATTATCTAATCTTCTTATTGCTCTATTTTTATCTTTAATTTTGTTTTCTTTAAATTCTTCTAAATTGGATCTAATTTTTCCAAAAGGTTTTAAAATATTATCTCTTAAAAAATTTGATTTAAAATCTTTGGGAATTATAATTTTATTTTTTTTTAAAATAAGTTCTAATTGACCAGATGTTAAATTTTTTCTGCTTTTTTCATAGTCTTTAATTTCTTTGACATCATATATATACGCGAGCTCAACTAATTTATCTCTATAACTTAACTTTTTTTTCATTATGCAGCCTCAACTGAATTAACTTCTTTTACGTAATGTTTTAAGAGATTTTGAACCCCTTGTTTTAAGGTCATTAAAGAACTAGGACAACCTGAACAACTTCCTTGTAATTCCACTTTTACAACCCCATTTTTAAAGGATATAAATTTTATATCTCCACCATCTCTTGCCACAGCTGGACGTATTTTAGTATCTAAAACTTCAATAATTTTATTCACAGTTTCATTGTCATTATTGTTGCTTTCCTCGATTTTTTCTCTCTCTCTTAATATTGGTTTATCATTTTTTTCAAAATAGTCGTTTAGGTGTGAAATCACCATTGGTTTAAGCTCATTCCATGAAACTTCCTTGGTTTTTTTAACTGAGAGAAATTTCTCTGATAATAAAATTAATTCTACTCCTTTAAAACCCAACAATTCTTTAACGAAAGGAATTTTTATTACATTTGATTTCTCTTTCTTAAATTCCTCTGTTCCTATGGTAGATAACGTCTTCTCAGACAAAAATTTTAATGAGTCCGGATTGGGTGTGGTTTCTATTTGTATCATTAATGCTTTATATTATATCAAGCCTACTTTTTCACGTATAATTTTTAGGTTTTCCTCAGCAATAATATTAGCTTTTTCGGTGCCTTTTTTTAAAATATTTTTTAAGTAAGACTTGTCTTTAAGTAATTTTTGGATTTCTTTTCCAACTGGTACTATTTCACTTATTAAAACCTCAGCTAATTTAGTTTTTAAAAAGGAATATTCTTTTCCGCCCATCTCTGAAATAATTTTTTCTAAACTATTTTTAGTTAATTCAGAATAAATTGTTAAAAGATTTAAAGCCTCTGGTTTGTTTTCTAACAATTTAATTTCACTTGGGATTGAGTCAGAATCTGATTTTGCTTTTTTTATTTTTTTATTAATTTCATCAGCGGTATCTTTTAAATTTATTCTTGAGTAATCAGACTCTTCAGATTTACTCATCTTTTTTGTTCCGTCCCTCAAACTCATTATTCTTGAAATATTTTTAGATATTAATGGCTTAGGCAAGGGGAAGAAGTCTTTACAATTAAAATCTTTATTAAATTTTTGGGCTATATCTCGTGATAATTCCAAGTGTTGTTTTTGATCAGCTCCCACTGGAACATGAGTAGCTTTATAAAGTAAAATATCTGCCGCCATAAGATTGGGGTAAATGTAAAGTCCAACACTAGCTTTTTCTTTATCTGTTCCTGCTTTATCTTTAAATTGTGTCATTCTATTTAACCAACCTATTCTTGAAACACAGTTTAAAATCCAAGCAAGTTCTGCATGACCTGAGACTGAGGATTGATTGAAGATTACACTTTTATCGGGACTCAATCCTGTTGCTAAAAAACTTGCTGTAGTCTCTAAAACATTGTCATGTAACTGATTGGGTTTTTGAAAAACTGTAATAGCATGTAAGTCAACAACGCAATAAATACATTCCATTTCTTCTTGCAAAGAAACGAAGTTTTTTAATGCTCCCAAATAATTTCCTAAATGAAGATTGCCCGTTGGTTGAACACCTGAGAAGACTAATTTTTTATTACTCATTTAATTACTTTGTTTTATAATTTTTAAGTTTTAAAATTCCTAATAAATAACATGATAATAAGTAAAGCATACCTACTAAACTTACAATTGATATTAAATAAATAGCTTTGTATTCATAGTTATATTCTAAGTTATTAGCGTAACTATCTAAAGAAACAATCAGTACCAAAGCCATTAAGATAGTTGAAACTAATATTCTGGTAAAATTCGTTATAAATTGGTTTTTTAATAATAATATTTTTTTTTTATTTAATAAATAAATATAAATAAAAACACCAGCCCAAGTCGAAATCGATGTAGCGATTGGGATAATAGTAAATCCTATTTTGTTAAAAAAAATAACGCTTATCAAAATATTTAAGAAAACAATAAATGAAGAAACATAAAAAGGTGTTTTAGTATTATCTCTTGCAAAAAAGAAATTAGATAAAATCTTTATTAATGCAAAAGCAGGCACTCCATATCCAAAGAACTTTAAAGCGGTAGCAGTCATCTCTACATCATTTTTATTAAATGATCCATATCCAAATAATGCGTTTACAATTTCCTCTGATGCTAAGATTAATCCAAAACTTGCAGGGACTGAAAAAAGAAGAGATAGCTCAAAAGATTTACTTTGAATATCAGAAATTTTTTTAACATTTTTAGTTTTAAAAGCTTTTGAAAGAGCTGGCAAAGAGACAGTTCCTACAGCTACGCCCGCTACAGCAAGATTAATTTGATAAATTCTATCAGCATAATAAAGATATGATACAGCACCTGTTTGAAAAGAGGCGATAATCGTTCCAACTAAAATATTAATTTGTGTAACTCCTGAAGATAAAATACTTGGTAAGAGTTTTTTAAAAAAAAATTTTACCTTTGCACTTAATTTCAAACTAAAATTTATAGCTGGTTTATAAAACTTTTTAGCTACGTAAATTAAAAATATTAATTGAATTATACCTGATATTGTAACTCCATATGAAAGCTGTTTTGCATAATTTAGATCATGTATATAAGATAAAATTATACTTAAAATCAAAACTACGTTTAAGATAATAGGAGCTGCTGCAGCCGCTGCAAATTTATCATTAGAATTTAGAACACCTGCAAAAAAAGATGATAAACTTACAAATAATAAAAATGGAAAAGTTATTCTTGTAAGTTCAACAGCTAAATTAAACTTTATCTGATCATCTAAAAAACCTGGAGCAATAATATAAACTAAGTAAGGAGTAAAAATTTCTGCAAGAGTGACTATAAATAATAAAATAAGTAGTAAAGCACTCAAAATATCATCTGCAAATTTTTTTCCTTTTTTTTTGTCCTCAATTTTTGCTGATGTGTAACTAGGTATAAATGCTGCATTGAATGTTCCTTCAGCAAACAATCTTCTGAATGTATTTGGCAATCTAAATGCAACAAAAAAAGCATCGGCAAAAATTGACGCTCCTAGAAATATTGCTATCAAAATATCTCGCAGATAACCTAAAATTCTACTTATTAACGTAAAAAAACTAAATACAGATGCTGAAGATAATAGGTTCATAAATTCTTAATTAAGCCATAAATTTTTAGTGAATTATCATTTTTTATATTACATACTCATTTAATTAAATGCCAAAAAAAACAGAGATAGATCACTATTCAGATAAAGAAGCACTTGATTTTCATATAAAAGGTAAGTCAGGCAAAATTGAGATAGGTTCGTCTAAACCACTCACGACAAAGAGAGATTTATCTCTAGCTTATTCACCTGGTGTTGCAGCACCTGTTAAAGAAATATCTAAAAAACCTGAACTTGCATATGATTACACCAGTAAAGGAAATTTAGTTGCGGTTATAAGTAATGGATCTGCAATATTGGGTTTGGGAAATCTCGGATCTTTAGCATCTAAACCTGTAATGGAAGGTAAATCAGTTTTATTCAAACGTTTTGCTGATATTGACTCTATTGATATTGAGATTGATAATGATGATACTAACTCAATTATTGAAACAATTAAAAATATAAGTGGGACATTTGGTGGAATAAATCTTGAAGATATTGCTGCCCCTGATTGTTTTATAATTGAACAAAAATTAAAAGAAACATTAGACATACCTGTCTTTCATGATGACCAACACGGAACAGCCATTATAACAACAGCAGCTCTGATAAATGCTTTAGACATCTCAAAGAAAAAAATCTCAAACGTAAAAATAGTAGTTAATGGAGCTGGTGCTTCAGCTCAAGCTTGTGCAAATTTATTTAAAAGTTCAGGTGTAAAAAGTGAAAATATAATAATGTGTGACAGTAAAGGTGTTATATATAAAGGAAGAAAAAATATTGATCAATTTAAATCTGCCTTTGCTATAGATACGAATTTTAGAACACTTGCTGAAGCAATGAAAAATGCAGATGTCTTTCTTGGTTTGTCAGCAAAAGATGTGGTTACTAAGGAGATGGTGAAGTCTATGTCCAAAAACCCAATTATTTTTGCATGCGCTAATCCTGATCCTGAGATAAAACCAGAGTTAATTCAAGAAGTAAGAGATGATGCTATCATTGCCACGGGACGTTCTGATTACCCTAATCAAGTAAATAATCTTATTGGATTTCCATATATTTTTAGAGGAGCACTTGACGTGAGAGCAAAAGCAATTAACGAGGAAATGAAAGTTGCTGCCGCTAATGCAATAGCTTTGTTGGCAAGAGAAAATGTTCCAGATGAAGTAGTTGCAGCTTACGGAGGTGATCGACCAAGATATGGAAAAAATTATATTATACCTTCAACTTTTGATCCAAGATTAATAAGTGTAATTCCTGCTGCTGTTGCTGAGGCTGCAATCAAAAGTGGTGCTGCTAGAAAAAACATTGAGGATATTGAACTTTACAAAGATCAATTATCAAACCGTTTAGACCCATCAATGTCTATTATGCAAGGGATTAACGCCAAGGTTCGAAAAAATCCAAAAAGAGTTATATTTGCAGAAGGTGAAGATGAAAATATGCTTAAAGCAGCTATTGAATTTGGAAAAAATAAATTGGGCATACCAATCTTAATTGGTTCAGAAAAAAGGGTTAAAGAGCAATTAAAAAAAATAGGACTAGATGAAAATTACAAAATTGAAATAGTAAATTCTACAGATAAAGATAAGAGAGAAAGATACGTTAAACACTTATACAAAAAACTTCAAAGAGAAGGTCAACTAGAAAGAGATGTAGATCGTTTAGTTAGAAATGATAGGATTGCATGGGGTTCATCTATGATTGCATGTAAAGATGCTGATGCAATGGTTACTGGAAATATAAGACATTATGCTGCTTCTATTGAGAAATTAAAAAAGGTTGTGGACGCAAGACCAGGAGAGGAAATTTTTGGAATGACAATGATTGTCTCTAAAGGAAAAACAATACTTGTTGCGGATACAAATGTGACTGAGCTACCATCTGCTGAAAGGTTAATCAAAATATCTAAGTCATGCGTGCGTATAGCCCGTTTATTTGGTTTTGAACCAAAAGTAGCTTTTTTATCTCACTCAACTTTTGGAAAACCTTTATCAAGAAATACAAGACATGTGAGAGATGCAATTGAAAAATTGAAAAAGGATAAAGTCGATTTTGATTTTGATGGAGAGATGCAGCCCGATGTTGCCTTAAACCCAATTTATCAAGAAATTTACCCGTTTTCAAAAATTGTTGGAAATGCAAATATTTTAATAATGCCAGCTTTACATAGTGCAGCAATCTCTACAAAACTCATGAAAGTTTTTGGTGGAGGTAAAAATATTGGTCCTTTACTTATTGGATTAGGTCAACCGATTGAAGTTGCGCCTTTACGTGCAAGTACGTCTGAAATCTTAAATCTTGCATCTATAGCTGCTTACTCGTCAGATGTAATTGATTATTCTAATTGATTTTTGTTCTACTCAGTTCTGAGGCAAGGTAAATTGATGGAATAACTTCTTTAATACCATAAATTTTATTAGCTTCATTTAAAACTTCTTTTTTTTCTTGTTCGTCCATAGCTATTCCAAAAATATATATATTTTTATTGACTGTTTCTAAAGTGTAATTTCTTGCTTTAGTTTTCTTGTTAAAAATCAAAGCTGTTCTCAATTGACTTGTAATTAAAATATCCTTAGCCGTGCTTTTAAAATTACTTTGACCTTTTATTGTTATTGCATTTTTTACCGATCTCACTCCGTTAGTTTCCCAGGCCATCTTCGTTATTTTAATTTTTTCCTCTGGCTCATCAACCTTACCAGATAAAAAAATTCTGCCATCTAATACCTCAGATTGAATTGATAAAAAATATTTCTTATCAGAAAGAGCTAATCTTGCCGAAAGATTTTTTTGCATAATTGTGTCATCAATTTGCATACCGATAGTCCTTGGATCAAAAGTTATGTTTACTCCAGCTCCAAATTGAGAAGCAGAAGTACAAGAGGTAAGTAAAATTATTAAAATTAAATTAAAAATTCTTTTCATTTTTTATTTTTAAACATAAATCATAAATCTTTTTTTTGTTTATTTTTTCAGTCTCTAAGATCAAATTTACAGTATCTTTTAAGCTGTAACTTTTTAAATATTTTTTCGCTTTATTCACAATTTTTTTTTCATTGAGATTGATATTTTTAGTTTTTTTTTCTGAAACAACAATTGTTAATTCCCCTTTCATTGAAGTTTCAAAAATTTCTAATTTATCTATTTTCTCTCTTATAAATGCTTCATGTATTTTAGTTATCTCTTTAGCTATCAAAATTTTTCTTCCTGAAAAGAACCTTTTAAAGTTTTTAATATAAAAATTTAATTTTTTTGAGGGTGCAAAAAAAACAAGTGTATATTCATTTTGAGATAAAAAACTTAGTGTTTTTTCTAATTCATTTTTTTTTTTAGGTAAAAAACCATAAAATAGAAATTGATCTTTAAAACCAGACACACTTAAAGCCGTAGTTATTGAAGATACTCCAGGAATAGGAATTACCTGTATATTGTTTTCAATACAAAAGTTAACTAATAATCTTCCTGGATCAGACAATGAAGGTGTTCCAGCATCTGATATGAGCGACAAAATTTTGCCTTCATTAAAATATTCAATGATTTTAACGAGTTGTTTTTTTTCGTTAAATTTATGATAAGAAACTAATCTTTTCTTAATTTTGTAATGATTTAATAATTTAATTGATCGTCTTGTATCCTCACAAAGAATTATGTCTGTTTTTTTTAGAACTTCTAAAGCTCTTAAGGTAATATCATCTAAATTTCCAATAGGGGTAGAAACAATGTATAAGTGCCTTGTAAGTAATTTCATTATGAAAAGAAAATATTTTTTAATAATATTTTATATAATATTTTTAGTTAATTCTAACCTATTAAGTGAGGAAAATAATAAACTAAAAGTTGGTTTACTCGCACCTCTTTCTGGCCCATACAGCGAAATTGGGAACTCGCTTTTGAATTCATTACAATTGGCTCTTGAAGAAATTGGTGACAAAGATGTTATTGTAATCCCACGAGACTCTGGTTTTAATAATAAAGAAAAAATTGATTTGGCAATTAACGATATACGTTCTTCTGGTGCTAAAATCATAATTGGACCAATTACGCATAAAGAGTTTAATCAAGTAAGCAAGTACAATGATCTAATATTTATTTCCCCGTCCAATATAAATCCTGAATTTAAAAGTAACATTATTAGTATAGGAGTAAGTTTAGAGTCACAATTAATGGCTTTAATGAAATTTATAGAAAAACAAAAAAAAACAAAAACAATTATAATGTATCCAAAAAACGATTATTTAAAATTTGTTGAAAAGAAGATTGAAAGCTTAGACTTAAAAAATGTTAAAACTTTCACTTATAGTCCAAATCCTGAAGTCTTAACCGGTGAGATTGAAATTTTAACCAATTATACTCAAAGAAAAAGAAACTTAGAAATAAGAAAAAAAATGTTTGAAGATAAAGAGGATGATCAATCAATAAAGGAATTGGAACGATTAGATCAATTATATACTCTTGGCAATGTAAACTTTGACTCAGTAATAATAATAGATTTCGGAAATAACTTAAAAAGTGTTTTAACTTCTTTAGTTTATACAGATGTGAGTCAAAATAAAGTTTTGTTTACAACAATTAACCAGTGGTTTGACGAAAGTATATTCTATGAAAATACAATTAAAAATTTATATTATCCTTCCATAAATTATAAAGAATTTAAAAAATATAATAACAAATACTTTAAAAAATTTAAAATGTACCCTAATGAAATTACAATTTTAGCTTACGATGCTTTGGGTTTAATTTATTATGCCTGGAAAAAAAATGGTAAAATAAATAGTGTAAATGATTTTTTATTTAAAAGTAAAATTAAAGGTAAAATAGGAACATTTAGTTTCAAAAATAAAAAAATAACACAAGAGTTAGATATTTATAAAACAGAAAATAAAAAATTCATTAAATTTTAATTTTCTTTTTTAATTTTTTGAAAGCTAAAAATCTATGATCCATTTTAATTTTTTTTGACTTAATCATTTGTCCAAAGGTAATTTTCTTTTTAATGGGAATAAAAATTGGATCGTAACCAAACCCTCTTTTGCCTAAAATTTTGTTAGAAATTCTTCCTCTGAGTTTTCCCTCTACAGATGTTATTTTTCCGTTGATATCTTTATAAGATAAACTTGATACAAAATATGCTTTTCTATTTTTAATATTTTTCATCTTGTTTAGTATGAATTTCATTGCTTTAAAAAAACCTCCATGTTTTTTTGCTAGTCTGGCTGAATAAATGCCTGGTTTGTTATTTAGGCTTTCAATGCATAAACCAGAGTCATCCGATATAACAGGATAATTAACAAATTTAGAAAAGAAAATTACTTTAAGTCTAGAATTGGAAATAAACGATTTTCCAGTTTCTTTTGGGCTTTTAATTTTTAGTGTAATTGGTGAGATTTTTTTGTATTTTTTTGGAACTAAAAACGCAATTTCCTTAAATTTTCCTTTATTATGAGTGCCAATCAAAATTTTTTTCATATTAAGCCTAGTAATATTATAAGTACTTACTATATAGCAAACTATATGAGTGCAAATAATAAAGAAGAAAATATAAAAAAAAATCAAAAATCTGGCAAAGATAACAATTTAGAAGGAGCAAAATCACCAGATAAGAGTTCGGAGGAAGTAAAAGATAAAACAGTCGAAGAAAAACTTAAAGATGCTGAAGAAAAACTGCTTCGTTCTTTAGCTGAGACTGAAAATCAAAGAAAAAGGTTTGGAAAAGAAATTAAGGATGCTTTTGAATTTGGGTCATATAATTTTGCAAAAGAAAGTTTAGCTATTTTAGACAATCTTCAAAGAGCTAAAGAGGCCATTAGAAATGATGAAACTCTTAAAATCAACAAAGACTTAGATAAATTTTTAGAGAACATTACAATAATTGAAAAAGACTTAATTTCTATTTTCGAAAAAAATAATATTAAAAAAATAGACTCCCAAAATAAAAAATTCGATCCTAATTTTCACCAAGCTATGTCTGAAGTAGAAGATGATAAAGCAGATCCTGGTACCATCCTTCAAGAAATACAAGCCGGTTATCTACTCGGAGAAAGACTTTTAAGACCAGCATTGGTAAGTGTTTCAAAGAAAAAAAGCTCTAAAGACCAAGAAAATAAAGATAAAAAAGAGGAAAATTAGCCTTGTAGATGGAGAAATAACACCCATATCTATCGTGTAGGAATTAAATTATGAGCAAAGTAATAGGAATAGATTTAGGAACAACTAATTCATGTGTTGCCATCATGGATGGTAAACAAGCTAAGGTTTTAGAAAACGTTGAGGGAGCTAGAACTACTCCCTCCGTTGTGGCTTTCTTAGAAAATGAGGAAAAACTAGTAGGCCAGCCTGCAAAAAGACAAGCCGTAACTAATGCAGGAGACACTATATTTGCTGCTAAAAGGCTTATAGGAAGAAAATTTGACGGTCCTTCAGTTCAAAAAGATATTTCAAAAGTTCCTTATAAAATTGTGAAATCAGATAATGGTGATGCTTGGGTAGAAGGAAAAGGAAAAAAATATTCACCAGCTCAAATTTCAGCTTTCGTTTTACAAAAAATGAAAGAGACAGCTGAAAAATATTTAGGTCAATCTGTGACAAAAGCAGTAATTACTGTTCCTGCTTATTTCAATGACTCTCAAAGACAGGCGACTAAAGATGCTGGAAAAATTGCCGGACTAGAGGTGTTAAGAATAATCAATGAGCCAACTGCAGCCTCACTTGCATACGGATTAGATAAAAAAGGTGGAAAAAAAATAGCTGTGTACGATTTAGGTGGAGGTACATTTGATATATCAATCCTAGAAATTGGTGACGGAGTATTTGAAGTAAAGTCTACTAATGGAGATACTTTTCTAGGAGGTGAAGATTTTGATGATGCTATTGTTGAGTATCTTGCAAATGAATTTAAAAAAGATAATGGTATAGATTTAAAGTCTGATAAACTTGCTCTTCAAAGATTAAAAGAAGCAGCAGAAAAAGCAAAGATAGAACTTTCTTCAGCTGCACAAACAGAAATAAATTTACCCTTTATTACAGCCGATAAAACTGGTCCGAAACATTTAAATTTAAAATTTACAAGAGCAAAGCTAGAGGCTTTAGTTCAAGGACTAGTAGATAGAACTTTAGAGCCATGCAAAACTGCTCTTAAAGACTCAGGTTTTTCAGCTGCAGAAATAAATGAAGTGGTCCTTGTAGGCGGAATGACAAGAATGCCTAAAATTATCGAGACAGTTAAAAACTTTTTTGGAAAAGAACCTAATAAAAGTGTTAATCCTGATGAGGTTGTAGCTATGGGTGCAGCTATACAAGGTGGTGTGCTTCAAGGCGATGTGAAAGATGTGTTGCTTTTAGATGTAACGCCTCTCTCTTTAGGAATTGAAACTTTAGGAGGCGTATCTACAAAGTTAATTGAAAAGAATACTACTATTCCAACAAAAAAAAGTCAGGTTTTTTCAACTGCGGAAGATAATCAACCTGCGGTATCAATTAGAGTTCTTCAAGGTGAAAGAGAAATGGCTGCAGACAATAAAATTTTAGGAAATTTTGAATTAGTAGGTATACCTCCTGCTGCAAGAGGAACGCCTCAAATTGAGGTTACATTTGATATTGACGCAAACGGTATAGTAAATGTTTCTGCTAAAGATAAGGGAACAGGAAAAGAGCAAAAGATTCAAATTCAAGCCTCTGGAGGACTTTCAGAAGAAGAAATTAATAAAATGGTCAAAGATGCTGAAGCAAATAAAGAAGCAGATAAAAAGAAAAGAGAGAATGTTGATGCTAGAAATCAAGCAGATAGTCTTGTTTTCTCAACAGAAAAAAGTTTGAAAGAACACGGAGATAAAATATCAGCAGAGGAGAAGAAAGCAATCGAAAATGGTATTGCTGATCTTAAAAAATCTTTAGAGGGCACAGACGCAGAAGATATTAAGAAAAAAACTCAGAGTTTAATTCAAGTTTCTATGAAATTAGGTGAGGCAGTTTATAAAAGCCAACAAAAACCTGGATCAGGTAAAACTGAAAGTCCTAAAGACACTAAACCTAGCGACAAAGATAACGTAGTTGATGCTGATTTTGAAGACGTAAAAGAAAAAGAAGAAGATAAAGAAAAAAGCGCCTAAGAAAATAAAGGAGACGTCCTGTGGCTAAAAGAGATTGTTATGATGTCTTAGGTGTACCAAAATCTGCATCCAAAGACGATATTAAAAAAGCTTATAGAAAACTAGCACTTAAATATCACCCCGACAAAACTAAAGGCGACAAAACCTCCGAAGAAAAATTTAAAGAAGCAAGCGAAGCATATCATATTCTCTCAGATGAAAAGAGAAAAGCAAATTACGATCAATTCGGACACGCAGCCTTTGAAGGAGGTGGTGGAGGTCAAGGCTTTGGTGGATTTGATACGTCTTCCTTTTCAGATATCTTTGAAGACTTCTTCAGTGATTTTGGTGGAGGAGGATCTTCAAGAAGATCAAGTAATAGAGGAAATGACTTAAGGTATGATGTAAGTATAGATTTAGAAGAGGCTTATAAGGGTATTCAAAAAAACGTGAAATATACTACTTATAAAGCATGTTCTTCTTGTTCCGGAAGTGGAGCTGCGAGAGGTTCGAAACCTGTTAGATGTGATTATTGTTCTGGAAGAGGAAAAGTAAGAACCAACCAAGGATTTTTTACCGTCCAACAAACTTGCCCTCAATGTAGCGGATACGGAGAAATGATTAATGATCCATGCAACAAGTGTAGCGGTAACGGAAAAGTACAATCTAATGAAAATGTGACTGTAAAAATTCCAAAAGGTGTTGATGATGGTACAAGAATAAGAGTGTCGGGTAAAGGTGAAGCCGGATCAAAAGGTGGTTCTAATGGAGATTTGTATTTATTCATATCTATAGACAATCATGAAATCTTTAAAAGAGCGGATGAGAATTTGTACTATGAACTTCCAATTTCATTTACCAATGCTGCACTTGGAACTTCTGTTGAGGTCCCGTCAATTGATGGAGGTAAATCTAAGATAAAAATTCCTGCAGGTACACAGCACGGTAAACAATTCAGACTTAGAGGAAAAGGGATGCCAGTTTTAAGAGGAAATGCTTTTGGAGATTTATACATAAGAATAAATACTCAAGTTCCTACCTCATTGACTAAAAAACAAAAAGAAATTCTTGAAGAGTTTAATGAAATCGAAAGTAATAAACCTGATCCAGTCATTAAAAGTTTTTTTGAAAAAGCTAAAAAATTTTGGAGAAATTCATAAACTAAATGAGCACTGATCAAATAATGTCTGCAATTTTTCTTATTGCAGTGCTAATTTTAATTTTACCTAGTTTTCTTTCTACAAATTATAAATTAAAGGAATTTTTAAGAAATTTATCTATTTGGGCTATAATTACGCTTAGTATTATTGTAATCATTTATTTTATTAGTTTATGAGAAAAATAAATTTATCTATTTCTGGATGTATGGGAAGAATGGGTCAGCAACTCATAAAATCTTCAAAAAAAAATAAAAGTTTTAAATTGGTTTCTTTGACAGAAAATAGATTAATAAATAAAAAGATTGCAGGGATAAAACCTATAACAAATAGCTTTGATGCTTTTAAAAGAACAAATGTGATAATAGACTTTACTGTTCCTAAATGCACATTAGAAATATTGAAGATTGCGTCTAAATTAAAAAAAAGAGTTGTTATTGGAACAACAGGTTTTTCAAAAAAAGAGGAGAATGTAATAAAGAAGTTTTCTAGAAAAATTCCTATACTTAAAGCAGGTAATATGAGTTTAGGAGTTAATTTACTTATGTATTTAACTGAAATTGCTTCAAAATCTCTTGGAAATAATTTTCTAAGTAAAGTCTATGAAGTACATCATAAGCATAAAATTGATTATCCGTCAGGCACAGCTTTAATGCTAGGTAGAGGAATAGCCAATGGAAAAAATAAAAATTTTTATAACTTAATTGGTAGAAAGTATTTAAATAAAAAATCATTTCCTTATGCAAAAAAAATTAATTTCAATTCTATTCGTAAAGGCGAGGTGATTGGAGAACATGAAGTAAGATTTTCTAGTGGAAAAGAAATTATAAAACTAAACCACGAGTCCTTTGACAGGGCTTTATATTCTGAAGGAGCATTAATTGCTGCAAATTGGTTAATGTCTAAAAAAGCAGGTCTTTATTCTATGAGAGATCTTCTTAACTTTAAGTGAATAATAAAGAAAAAGCTAAAATTATTTTAAGGATATTAAACAAAACTTATCCTAAAGTTCCTATACCACTAAATTACAAAAATATTTTCACTCTTTTAGTTTCTGTATTGCTTTCAGCCCAATGTACAGATGTTAATGTTAATAATGTTACAAAAAATATTTACCCGAAATATAATAAACCATCTCATTTTGTAAAACTTGGAAGAAGAAAAATTGAGCGATTAATAAGAAGAATAGGCATATTCAGAGTTAAAGCAAAAAGTATTTTTTATTTGTCGAAAACTTTAGTTGAAAAGTATAAAGGCACAGTTCCAAACACCTATGAGGAATTAGAGCAATTGCCTGGAGTAGGTCATAAGACTGCTAGCGTTGTTATGTCTCAAGGTTTTGGTTTTCCTGCTTTTCCAGTAGACACACATATTCATAGATTGGCTCAAAGATGGGGTTTAACAAATGGGAAAAATGTTGTGCAAACTGAAAAAGATTTAAAAAAAATTTTTGCAAAAAAATATTGGAATAGGCTACATCTACAAATCATTTGGTATGGAAGAGAATATTGTAAAGCCCGAGATTGCTATGGAATAACTTGTAAAATTTGCAAAAGCTGTTATCCCAATAGAAAAAAACCTATAAAAACAAAAAAAGCTTGAATGAAAATACTAGGAATTGGTAACGCTATAGTAGATGTAATTTGTAAAATAGATGACAAATTTATAACTCAAAATAAATTAACAAAAAGTACGATGAAGCTAGTAGATGAGGTTGAATTTAAAAAACTATTAGCAACTCTTAAAATAGAGGATACTGTTTCAGGCGGATCTGTTGCAAACTCAATAGTAGGTCTTTCACAACTTGGAAATAAAGTGGGTTTTATAGGTAAAGTGAGTGATGATAATTTAGGCAATAAGTATGAGAAAGGTTTGAAAAAAGAAAAAGTTGAATTTTTTTGTTCAAAAAAAAAAGAAGCTATTCCAACAGGCACTTGCTTAATATTGATAACACCTGACTCTGAAAGAACCATGGTGACTTTTCTCGGTACTGCAGGAAAAATTAATGAAAATGATATTGATACTGCTGCAATAAAAAATAGTGAAATTTTATTTTTGGAAGGCTATCTATGGGATGAAGGTGAACCTAAAAAAGCCTTCGAGAAAGCAATTAATAATTCTAACAAAGTTGCAATGTCATTGTCGGATCTATTTTGTGTGGAGAGACATAAGTCCCAATTTCTAGATTTAGTAAAAAATAAATTAGATATCACTTTCGCAAATGAGCAAGAAATCATGTCATTAATTAATGTTAAAAAATTTGAAGATGTTATCGATTTTGCCAAAGAAATTAATAAATTAATTGTTGTTACACGCGGCGCTAAAGGTGCAATTGCTATAAATCAAAGTGAGATAGTAGAGTGCTCAGCTAAAAAAAATTTACAAATTAAAGATCTGACTGGAGCTGGAGATTTATTTGCAAGTGGTTTTCTGCATGGCATAATTAACAAGAAACCCACAAAAGAAAGTTTAGCAACTGGGACAGAGATGTCCTCAAAAGTGATACAGATTATAGGTGCGAGACTAAATATTTAGTTTATTTTTTTTCTCTTTTAAAACTACCTTTACCTTTTTTTGGTTTAATAACTCTTTTTCTGTACTTAGTTGTAAAAAGATCCTTTGCAATCTTATTTCTTTTTTTCATAAATAATAACCATCTTTATTGTTAAGAATAAAATTTTCATCCTTGAATTTTTCAATAATCTTTTTTCTTAATCTATATATGTGTGTTTCAACAGTATGCGTATCTGCATTAGAAGAGTAGTTCCAAACTGAAGATAAAATGTTATCTTTTGAAATTGGTTTTTTATTATTTAAAAATAATTCAAGAAGTTGAACTTCTTTTTCTGTAAGAATTATAAAATTATCAAATTTAGATAATTTTTTTTCATTTTTATTTAAAAAATAACTTTTTATTTCTATTGAGGAGTTTTTATTAAATCTTTTTTTAGCAAATGTTTTTTCTATTATTGTATTAATTTCTATAAGAGAAGTTGGCAATTCTATACTTGCATCGTATGTGTCGATTAGATCTTTCCTTTTTCCTGCACATATTTTTATAGAATTAAAGTTATTTATAAGGTCTTTTTTTTTCTTGTCCTTCAAGGCATCAACGTGAAAGAGTATAATATTGGAATTATTGCTAAAATTATTTGATATAGGATTAAACTTTAAAAACATTTTTAATTCATTTAATGTTGAAACAAATGAAGAAGGACCTAAAATTTGAACATTTAACTTGTGCATATTCTAATTAATAAAAAAAACTTAACTTATGGGAACTATAATGCAAAATGCGCTATAGGTAAAAGGGGAATTGGTTATAAAAGAAAAGAGGGTGACCTAATAACACCAAAAGGTTCATATAAAATTAAATACATACTATACAGAAAAGATAGAATAAAAAAAATCCATTCGAAAATTAAAAAATTTGTAATTAAAAAAAATATGGGTTGGTGTGATGATCCAAAATCGAAAAATTACAATAAACTTATCAGGTTACCGAGTAACGATAATCATGAGAAGCTTTATATAAAAGATAATACTTACGACATAATTTTAATATTGGATTACAATATGAAACCAACAATTAAGAATAAAGGTAGCGCTATTTTTATTCATGTTTCAAAAAGAAATTTTAAAAAAACTGAAGGATGTATTGCTATAAAAAAAAACTATCTTTTGAAAATTATAAAAGATTTAAAAAAAAATACAGAAGTTAAGATCGAGAACCGAAAATAGAACTTCCTATTCTCACAAATGTCGAACCATAATTGACAGCCTCTATATAATCTGCAGACATTCCCATACTTAGATTTTCAAGCGCTAGAGATTTATTTAATTCATTTAAAGATTTAAAATATCTTTCTACTTTTTGATCAACTGGAGGAATTATCATCAAACCTATAATTTTAAGATTAATTTCGTTCACACAGTAATTGTAAAATGCATCTAATTCACTAATAGGAATTCCTGATTTTTGTATTTCATTTCCAATATTTACTTGTATAAAATAATTTAAATTTTTACTTAAACTCTCTTGATGTTTAGCAAGATTATCAGCTAATTTCTTATTATCGAGCGAATGAATATAATCAAATAATTTTACAGCATCTTTAGCTTTATTACTTTGTAGTTTACCTATCATGTGAAGTCTGAGTTTTTTATTTGTTTTTTTTTGTTCCGACCACTTAGCTACAGCTTCTTGTACTTTATTTTCTCCAAAATGAATGTGACCATGATCTATTAGTGGCTTTATATGTTCTAATGTAAATGTTTTACTTACAGCTATGATTTTAACTGATTTGTTTGGTTTTAAAGATGTTATTTTGGATTTTATTTTTTCAAATCTATCAACTATTGTGCTCATATGGCTATCATTAAAAATAAATATTTTTTAATTATAGAAAATATCAAACATATTAATTTAAAAAACATAAAAATACGTAATAAATTTTTTATAATTTATAGGAATGATAAAAAAATAGACAATTTTAGGGATTTATTTAAGTTTAGACAAACATGTAAATCAAAATCGATTAAATTCTATATTGCTAATGATATCAAATTAGCGCTTTCTCTTAATAGTGATGGAGTTTATTTATCATCTTTTAATAAAGGATTGAAAATTCTAAATTATAAAAAATCAAATTTTGATATAATTGGATCTGCGCACAATTTAAAAGAAATTTCGAATAAAATTAAGCAAGGATGCACCTCAATCTTATTTTCTAAATTATTTTTAGTTGATTATGATAAAAAATCTCCATATCTAGGTGTGTTAAAATTTAACAATTTTTCAAAAATCTCTAACAAGTTAATAGCTCTTGGAGGTATTAAAAGCCACAATTTAAATCATTTAAGGAATGTTTCTTGTAAAGGTTTTGCCCTTTTATCAGAGATAAAAAAAAAGCCGGCTAATATAATTAACCGGCTTTTTTAATTTTTAACTTTTACTTAATTAGAAAGCAATAGCTAAAGATACTACAGTTTGGTTTTCATCTTTACCAGCTGTGTAATCAGAATTGCTAACTTCTGCTTGAGCAATACCTAATGTAGCACCACCTGTTGTATACGCTAACTGAATAGATTTTTGTTCCATTTCTGTTTCAGTTTTTGTACCAACTGTTGCGCCATCAGCTACTTCTGCTCTAGCGTTACTGTTAGACTCATCAACATTGTAAGATACTGATATTGAGTCATTTATGTCGAATTGAATTCCCATAAATTTGTTCTCATAATAAGTTATCTCACCTGAAGCTACTGCTGGTTGGTATCCACCTTCCACGTAACCTACAGTTACTTGACCAATTGTGTATTTAGCACCTAAGTTTGCAGATACACCTTCTTCTACTGAAACGGCAGTACCAGTTTCGTTAGAAGTTTGTGCAGCATCACCTTGTACTGTTAAACCATCAATTGGAGAAGCAGAGAAAGCTACTTGCGTTAGGTTTCTACCTGTCGCATGTGAAGCTGGCCCACTGTTGTTTTCTTTTGCAGACATTTGTGTTGTGTCATTCATATCTGGCACATAACCAAGTTTAATTTGTGCTCCGAAAGGAAGCATTCCGCTTGGTGTGTGATATTGAACATTTGAATAACCATCAACATCATAACCTGTTTTGAAAGCACCTGATGTACCACTAGCTGGAGATATGTAATCGAAACCAGCACCTAAAGCACCTACACCGTGTAGCTCTTTAGACATTCCGCCTTCTGTTACGTATAATCCAATTGTACCAAAGTCAGTTCCGATTTCTAGTCTTGTGTCATCGTTAGCTGCTGAAGCACCATCTAATTGTACTTGGTAGTTCCAAGTGTATCCATTATCTAGCTCTCCGCTTGCAGAGAAATCTAGTTCGTTAGAGATACCTAAGTTTTTTCCTGAACCAGCATCATCACCACCGATAGTGTATGTTGCAGTCGCGCCACCAGTTACTGTTAACTCACCTGCGTAAGATGGAGCAATAACTAATGCAGAAAATAAGATACCTACTAATAATTTAGATATTTTTTTCATTATTTGTCCTTTGTTTTGTTTTAACTAAATTGTAATTACAATTTGGTGATAAATTACAATAAACAGGCTATTTTTCATTAATTTTGAGCTTATAAAGTAGCATTATTTCTTAATGTTGCATAAATGCCACTATATTTTTCCCTATTTTTAGCCTTTTTTTTATGATCTTAATGTTTTTATCAAAATTGATATATTACTAATTTAATCTTCTAATTTATGAAAAATATCAAACTTATAACCTTAATAATTTTTTCACTCTTATTAACTCAGGCTTGCAATAAAAATTTAGATCCTAATAGGCCTACAATGGCTGAAGATAAAAGAAGAAAAAATATTGAGGAAGGTAGAGGTGCTTCTATCGCATCTATATTAGGTTCGCGTGGAAATACTAATTATGAGTTTAGCACATCTAACCCGATGTGGAGAGCAACCCTTGATACATTAGATTTTTTACCTCTTACAACTGTAGATTATTCAGGTGGTGTCGTAATAACAGATTGGTATTCTGAAAATTCTTCTAATGAAGCTCTTAAAATTACTGTCAGATTTCTATCTAATGATATAAGATCAGATGGTATTAAAATCATTGTACACAAAAAAAATTGTAATCAAAATCTTGATTGTAAAATAAACATATTGTCCAACAGTAAAATTAAAGATAAGTTGCTCTCAGTTATTCTTAAAAAAGCCGCACTATTTGAAAAATCAGATAAAAAGAAAAAATAACTGCTATGGAAAGATATAACTTTCAAGCAATTGAAAAAAAATGGCAAAAGTCGTTTTCTAAAAAAAAACTTTATAGAGAAAAAGGTAAAAAATTTTACTGTCTTGAAATGTTTCCTTATCCGTCAGGAAAAATACACATGGGCCATGTTAGAAATTATACTATTGGCGATGTAATAGCGCGCTATAAATTTTTAAATGGATTTAGTGTTTTGCACCCCATGGGTTGGGATGCTTTTGGGTTACCTGCAGAAAATGCATCCAAACAGAATAATTTGCACCCTAAAGAATGGACAAATCAAAATATTAATAATATGAAAAAACAACTACAACTTCTTGGGTTAGCTATTGATTGGGACCAAGAGATCGCAACTTGTGATGAAGAATATTATAAACATCAGCAGGAAATTTTTATTGATTTTTACAATCAGGGTCTTGTGTCTAGGAAAGAGACTTATGTTAATTGGGATCCTATAGAGGAAACCGTACTTGCAAATGAGCAAGTTATTAATGGTAGAGGGTGGAGATCAAATGCGTTGGTAGAAAGAAAAAAATTATCTCAATGGTTTTTTAATATTACAAAATTTTCTGATCAGCTTTTACAAGACCTAGAACAATTAAACGGCTGGCCTGAGAAAGTAAAATTAATGCAAAAAAATTGGATCGGTAAGTCTCATGGATGTGAAATTGATTTCCAAACTTATGAAGCTGATGACACAATTAAAATATTTACAACTAGACCGGATACTATTTTTGGTGCAAGTTTTCTTGCTTTATCAGTTGATCACCCTTTAAATAAAAGATTTTTAAGTAACAATAAATTCATAGATTTTAAAAAGGAATGCAATAAAACGGGAACTACAGAAGAAGCTTTAGCTAATGCAGATAAAATTGGATTTAATACTGGCATGTATGCAAAACACCCATTCCTTAATAAAAAAATACCAATCTATTTTGCTAACTTCGTTTTGATGGATTATGGTACCGGAGCTATTTTTGGCTGTCCAGCTCATGACCAGCGAGATTTTGATTTTGCAAAAAAATATAATTTAGAAATTATTCAGGTTGTTGAAGATGCGCAAAATAAAAATAAAAAATTAAAAGAAGCCTTTTTAGGGAATGGAAAATTAATTAACTCAGAATTTTTAAACGGGTTGGAAGTTATTTCTGCAAAGGAGAAAATAATTAATACAATTGAAAATAAAAAGTTTGGAAAAAGAAAGATGCAATTTAGATTGAAAGATTGGGGAATTTCTAGGCAAAGATACTGGGGTTGTCCAATTCCTATGCTATACCTTGAGGATGGAAGTATTGTCCCCGTTGATAAAAAAGACTTGCCAGTAAAGTTACCTGACGACATTGATCTTAATATTAAAGGAAACCCACTTGAAGTACATGAAAAATGGAAACATACAATACATAAATCTAGTGGAAAAAAAGCTATAAGAGAAACTGATACTCTTGATACATTTGTAGACTCTTCATGGTATTTTTTAAGATTCTGTTCCCCAAAATACAAGCTGTCATCTTTTGATATAAGTAAAGTAAACTATTGGATGCCTGTAGATCAATATATAGGCGGTATCGAGCATGCGATTCTTCATTTGCTTTATTCCCGTTTCTTTACGAAAGCTTTAAAAATTTGCGATGAGAAAATTAATTTTTCTGAACCATTTAAAAATCTATTTACACAAGGAATGGTTTGTCATGAGTCTTACCAAGATCAATCAGGAAATTGGCTTTATCCAGATGAAATTATAAAAACTGACGCTAAAACTGCAATAAAAAAAACTGACAAATCAATTGTTAAAATTTTTCCACCGGAGTCTATGTCAAAATCAAAAAAAAATACCATAGACCCTGAAACAATGATTAATTCGTATGGTGCTGATGCTGTAAGATGGTTTATTTTATCCGATAGTCCCCCTGAAAAAGATGTTCAATGGTCAGACACTGGAGTTATTTCAGCAAATAAATTTCTTCAAAGATTTTGGGATTTAAATTGTTTAGTGAAAAATAGAAAAGAAAATAAAATAAAAAAAAAAACAGATGATGAATTTTGCCAAAAAATTAGTAGTTACATAAAAAAAATAAATAGTTCAATAAATGAATTTAGATTTAATGTTTCTATTGCATATTTCTATGAAGTTTATAAATATTTTATTAACAATCTCGCTAATGATATAAGCAACAAATCTTTCACAGAAAATATAATTAATATAAATAAATTAATGATGCCATTCACTCCACATTTATCCCATGAGTCCTTAGAATTTTTTGGTTGTAAGAATTTTGATACTTGGCCAAAGGTGGAGAACAAAATAATAGAAGAAATAGATTTTGCTGTCCAAATAAATGGAAAAACTAGAGATGTGCTTAAAATAAAGGGTGAAATAGATGAAAAAACAATCCATAAAAAAATTATGTTAGAATCAAAAGCTAAAAAATATATTTTAGATAAAAAGGTTATACGAACAATATTTGTTAAAAATAAAATTATTAATTATATAATTTCAAATTAATGAATAAAAAAATTTACTTAATCCTGTTATTTTTAATATTTACTGCATGTGGATTTGAATTAGAAAAAAATTTAAATACAACAAATTTTTATATTTCTGAAGTCAAAACTGCTGGAGATAAACGTATAAATTATTTGATTAAAAACTATTTACTGAGTGCTTCAAAATCAGATGGAAATACATCAATCTCATTAAAAATCGACACGAAAAAAATTAAAACTATAAGTGAAAAAAATATTAAAAATGAGCCTACAAAGTATCAGATACAAATTGATACTACAGTCAAATCTAATATTGACGGCAGCGAAAATGAAATAATATTGTCTGAAATTGGCGAGTATTCAGTACATGACCAATATTCACAGACTCTCTCACGTGAGAGAAAATTAGTTGAGAACTTAACTAATGAAATATCAGAGATGATAGTTTTAACCTTAAGTAAATATTAAATGATTTATAAAAGTTACTTAGTTGAAAAGGATTTAGATAATTTTAAAAATGAATTCATGCTTTTTTATGGAGAAAATCTTGGTCTGAAAGATGAATTTAAAAAGAGGATCAAAAGTAATTATTCAAATGCAAGTGTGCAGAATTTTTCCCAAGAAACAATTTTATTAGATAAAGATCTATTTTATAACGAAGTTTTTACTAATTCACTTTTTGAGTCTGAAAAAATTTTTTTTATAAATAATTCTAATGATAAAATTTTAGAAATAATTGAATATTTAGAAACAAAGAAACATAATCGGAAAATTTATTTTTTTTCAGATATATTAGATAAAAAATCTAAGCTTAGAACTTTTTTTGAAAAATCAAACAAGCATGGGATAGTGCCATGTTACCTTGATAATGAGATAACATTGAAAAAAATAATTCATGAAAAATTAAAAAATTATGAAGGTTTAAATCAAGAAAATCTAAATCTGATTTTAGATAATTGCGATCTAGATCGAATAAAACTAGAAAATGAGCTAAATAAAATTATTTCTTGCTTTTGTGGTTCGAAACTAGAAAAAGACAAATTGGAAGCACTTCTAAACATAAAGCAAAACGACAACTTTAATACATTGAAAAATCAGGCTTTAATGGGAAATAAAAATTTAGTTAATAAATTAATTAGTGATACATACATTGAAAATGAAAAAAGTGTATACTACTTAAGTTTAATCAATCAACGGTTATTTAAATTGTTGGAAACACAAAAATTGCACAAAAAATTTTCAAAAGAGGAAGCTGTGAACAAAATTAAACCTCCAATATTTTGGAAAGATAAACCAGCGTTTTTAAATCAATTAAATAAATGGGATAAAGATAAAATTACTAAAATGTTAAAAAATACTTACTCTTTAGAAAAAAAATTAAAGTCAGTAATATCATTTAATCAAAATATATTAATTAAAAAATTATTGATAGACATTTGTAATCTAGCTAATGCTTAGTTAACAAATCTGAAATTAATTCAAATTGTTCAAGGTCCTTATATTCTATAGTAATTTTACCTGAATTGTTTTTTTTAGTTGAAATATAAACTTTAAGACCTAGTGCTTTTTCGATTTTTTCTTGAGCTTTCAAAATATTTGCATCGTATGATTTAACTTTAGAAGATATATTTTTTTTTGTTTTAACTAAATATTCAACCTTACGAGCACTATAATTTTTAGCAACAATTTCCTCAGCTACTGATGAAGCGTTACCTAATCCAATAAGTGGTCTGGCTTGTCCAGAAGTTAGAGAGCCTTCCTCTAACATTGCTATCACGTCTTTTGGTAAAGTTAACAACCTTAAGGTGTTGCTTATGTGACTTCTACTTTTAGACATTAGTTTAGAAATACTTTCATGATCATATTTAAATTCTTCGTTCAGTCTTTTATAACCTCTCGCTTCTTCTACAGGATTTAAATCATCTCTCTGGATATTTTCTACTATAGCAACTTCCAATGACTCAACATCACTTAAATCTAAGATTGTAACTGGAATCTCATGAAGTCCCGCTCTTTGAGCTGCGATCCACCTTCTTTCTCCAGCTATAATTTCATATTTGCTTTTTTCCGATTTACTTGGGCGCACTGCTATTGGTTGTATAATCCCATTTTTTTTTATAGAATTTGCTAATTCCTCAAGCTTTTCCTCACTAAAATGCTGCCTAGGCTGATAAGGATTTCGGCTTAAATCACTTATAGAAACAGTATTTGATTGCTTTATTTCTTGCGGTTGATTTTTAGGTTTTTCATCACCAAAGAGCGCTGATAAACCTCGACCTAAACCCTTTTTTTTTCCACTCATACAACACTCACTATTTTGTTTTTAAACTCCTCAGCTAATTTAAAATATGACTTACTGCCAACACAACTTTTATCGTAGATAACGCAAGGTAAACCATGTGACGGCGCTTCTGATAATCTTACATTTCTTTGAATAACAGTTTTATAAACTTTATCTTTAAAATAATTTCTCGCTTCCCTGTCCACTTCTGATGAAAGCTTGTTTCTTTTATCAAACATGGTTAAGAGTATTCCTCTTATAGATAGTGATGGATTTAAATTTTCTTTTATTCTGTCAATTGTTTTAACTAACTGTGTAATTCCTTCCAAGGCAAAGAACTCAGTTTGTAAAGGAACTAGTAACTCATTGGATGCCACTAAAGACATAATTGTAAGCAGGCTCAAAGAAGGCGGACAATCTATAAATATATTATCATACTTTTTAAGTAACCCTGATTTTTCTGACGATAATATTTCTTTTAAAACAAATGCTCTTTTAGAGTCATTTGCTGTTTCAACTTCTAGGCCAGATAAATTTACATGTGACCCTACGATATCTAAATTTTGTATATTAGTTTTTTGTATTGCCTGCCCAAGACTGATTTTTTTAATCAATAGATTATAAATATTTTTATCTTCATCATTGTTACTTTTGCCAAATCCTGTTGTGGCGTTCCCCTGTGGATCTAGATCAATAACAAGATTTGTTTGACCCAATATGGACAGTGAGGCAGCTAAATTTATCACAGTTGTTGTTTTTCCTACTCCACCCTTTTGATTAATAACTGAAATTGTTGTCGTCATTTTTTAAAATCGACTATAATTATTTTGGAATCTTCATTTGTTATACTTTGTTCAAGTTTATAAGCGTATTTTTCCTTTTTGAAAGCTTTTTTTAGATCTTCCTGTGCGTTTTGACCTTTTAGAATTATTAATTTATGGGACTTTTTTGCGATTTCACGTGAAACTTGTATTATTGAATCTAATTTCTTAAAAGCTCTGCACACTATGTAGTCTGTATCGATAGATTCATTGTAAATATTACCACAGATTTCTATTTTAAGAGATAATCTATCACTTATGTCACTCAAAAAAGCTCTTTTTACGGGTGATTTTTCATATAATTTCACGTGAAAGTCCTTGTTTTTGTTGAACAAAGCTAAAATTAAACCTGGAAAACCAGCCCCAGAGCCTAAATCTGACAAAGACCCTTTCGAAAAATCGATAAATTTTACTAATTGGGCTGAGTCAAGGATATGTCGATGCCAAATAGCGGTTTCAGTGTTTTTAGAGATAAAATTATGCTTTGTATTGGCCTTAAGCAATTCATTTTTAAAAATTTTAAGGTCAGATATATTCTTAGAACTGAAACTAAGCTGATTTAAGAGAATATTTATTACTTCATTATCCTGCATTAAGCAGTAGCATTAAATTTCAGCTTTTTGATATGAGATAATAAAATAATTATGGCTGCTGGAGTGATACCGTCTATTCTGATAGCCTGTCCTAATGTTTTAGGCCTTATAGAAATTAGCTTCGACTTAACCTCGTTAGATAAACCACTTAAATTTTCATAATTTAAATCTTTAGGTATGATAACTGACTCATCTTTCTTAAAAGATTTAATATCTCGCTCCTGTCTCTTAAGGTAACCCAAATAATGAGCATCTGTTACAACCTGCTTTTCTATAGAGGCTGGAAATAATGGTATGTCCCTAAATATTTGCCTTATTTTTGCCATATTTACTTTTCGTTGTCCCATAACTTCTAGACATGATCTTTTGACCCCATCCATAGCAATTTTAATATCGTATTTTTTTGCCTCATTAGGAGTTAAGAATTTCGATTCTAAAAAATTATTTAAAGCATAAATATTTTTTTTCTTTTCTGTAAATATTTTTTTTCTTTCAGGTCCAACTAAATTTAGATGTAAACCAAGATCTGTTAATCTCTGATCTGCGTTATCAGCTCTTAAAGTTAATCTATATTCTGCTCTAGAGGTAAACATACGATAAGGTTCCGTAACACCTTTGGTTATTAGGTCATCAATCATCACACCAATATATGAAGTTGATCTATCTAAAATAAATTCAGATTTATTTTTGATTTTTAAAGCTGCATTGACTCCAGCTATTAACCCTTGAGCTGCAGCTTCCTCATAACCAGTAGTACCGTTAATTTGTCCTGCTAAAAATAATGACTTAATTTTTTTGGTTTCTAAAGTGGCATTAAGCTCTCTTGGGTCTACATAATCGTATTCTATAGCATACCCTGCTCTTTTCATCTTAACCTGCTCTAAACCCTTGATTTTAGCTAATATTTTAAGCTGAATCTCTTCTGGAAGGGAAGTAGATATACCATTTGGGTAAATAGTATTGTCCTTTAATCCCTCGGGTTCAAGAAAGATTTGATGCTGTTGTTTCTCTTTGAACTTAACAATTTTATCTTCAATGGAAGGACAATAACGAGGTCCAACACCTTTAATATTTCCTGAATACATTGCACTTCTGGAAATATTGTCACTAATGATTTTGTGGACTTCGTTATTAGTATAAGTCATTCCACATTTAATTTGTTTGTTATCAATTTTGTTTGTAAGGAAAGAAAAATAATAATGATCATCATCAGCTGGCTGCATTTCTAGGTTGTCATAATTAATTGTGCTACCATCTAGTCTTGGTGGAGTTCCTGTCTTTAATCTTCCTATTTGCATTTTAAATTTTTCTAATTGTTCACTTAAACCGGTAGACGGTTTCTCATCGTACCTACCTGCTGGTATTTGAGTTTCGCCTATATGTATTAATCCATTAAGAAAGGTACCAGTAGTTAATACAAGTTCCTTAGTCCTCACTTCTTTTCCGCTTTGACATACAAAACCTATAATTTTATCTCCCTCGAATAAAAATTTAATAACTGGATCTGCAATTACCTCCAAGTTTTTGTAATCTAGCAAAATCTTTTGCATGTGCTCTTTGTAAAGAGCTCTATCTGACTGAGTACGTGGTCCCTGCACTGCTGGACCTCTACTCCTATTTAATAATCTGAATTGAATACCTGATTTGTCGGCTACAACGCCCATTACACCATCTAAAGCATCTATTTCTCTTACAAGGTGCCCTTTTCCAAGTCCTCCGATGGCTGGATTGCACGACATCTCACCAATAGTCTCTATTTTATGTGTAAAAAGGGCTGTATTTACGCCCATTCTAGCGGATGCTGCAGCTGCTTCACATCCAGCATGTCCACCCCCTATTACTACGACATCATAACTTTGTTTAGTCATAAAATGAATGTAACGCGGTATATTAGGAATACAAGAGGTATTTTATTTACCTATACAAAAGTCTTTAAATATAGATCCAAGGATTTCCTCGACATCAACCTTACCAATAATACTTCCAAGATGTTGTGTAGCCATTCTTAGGTCTTCTGCAGCAAGTTCGAGGTCTTTGGTTGGATCTTTCTTAAGAAACTTTTCTATCTCTTTAAGACATTCTTTAAGCTTAATTCTATGCCTTTCTCTGGTAATTAAAGCACTATTATTGGATGTGAATTTTTTACTTAACTTCGCTTTAACTAAATTTATCAATTTATCGATATTGTTATTATTTTTTACTGAGGCTAAAACAGTATCAACATCGAATTTGTGATTTTGCTTATCTGAAACATCTGATTTATTTAAGAGAATTATAGTATCTTTATTAATCATACTCTGTATTTCTTTATTAATTTTTTTAGATGAATTATCTATTACTACAATATTTAAATCTGCTTCTTTTGATTTGCCTAAAGCTAAAGAAATACCTTTTTTTTCAACTTCGTTTTTAGCTTCTCTTATACCAGCGGTATCAGCTAAAATTACAGGATAGCCATCTAAATTTAAATAGGTTTCTATAACATCTCTTGTTGTACCGGCTTCATCTGAAACAATTGCCACTTCTCTTTTTGAAAGCAAGTTTAACAAAGATGATTTACCTGCGTTTACCTCTCCTGTAATTGAAACTCTAAACCCATCCCTAATTTTTTCTCCAACTTTATTATCTTCAATAATTTTAGATATTTCTGAATGAATATCTTTTATTGAATTGTGAGCATCTTTTAGAACCTTTTCAGGTAAATCTTCCTCAGCAAAGTCTATTTTAGCTTCTATAAAAGCCAGAGATTTTATTATTTTTTCTCTTAAATCATTATAGTAATTTGAAGCATTACCTTGAACTAGTTTAACAGCTTGATTTCTCTGAAGTTCCGTTTCTGCATGAATTAAATCACCTATACTTTCAGCTTTTAAAAGATCAATTTTATCATTTTGAAAAGCTATCTTTGTAAATTCACCTGGTTCAGCTAATCTACAATTTTCTTGTTCTGAAAGTGCCTTCAATAAAGCATTAATAACAGCATTACTTCCATGGACCTGAAACTCAGCTAAATCATCACCAGTATAGCTATTAGGCCCGGGAAACCATAATAATAGAGCCTCTGGGTCTATGACTTTATCGTTTTTTGGATCGTAAAATTTACAGTAATTCACTTCATTTGAACTAATTTCTTTTAGTTTAGTTAAATTCTTACAAACTTTAAGAGTGTCTTTACCTGAGACTCTAACGATGGCTATTCCTGACGGACCTCTGCCTGATGAAAGCGCGTAAATATTCATTGAATTAAATTGATAAACCTTGATTAGAAATAAATTTGCTTATTTTTTTAAGAGTATCATTTTTCGAAATATTTTTCAAAATTGTTTCTTTAAATGGATCTAATAATTTATTTTGTTTAAAGAACTTATGAGTTAGATCAATTCCTATACCAGTAATAATATTCTCAGATTTCCTATTACTTGTAAATTCTTCAAGGGCAGAAGTGCTTTTTAAAGACATGCCTAATTCTGTGTAGTATTTAAAAATCTTTTGTAATTTATTAATATCTCTTAATACAAGATTAAAACCTTGACCTGCTACGGGATGAACAGTGTGCAATCCTTCACCTAGAATAAGAATATCATTTTTGTAATAGGTTCTTTTTAAATTAAGCATCAGCGTATAAGATTGCTGATTTGAGATCTGTATTTTATTTGTTTTTAAAACTTTGCAAATTTTAGATTTAACAACTGAATTAGCATCTTTTTTTAAAAACTCTTTGTCTACACTCCACACAAATGAAAAATTATTTTTTGAAAAAGGGAGTATAGCTAATGGTCCCTCTTTTAAAAAATATTGAGCAGTATTCAAATTTTTCAAATTATGTTTAACGTAACCAGTAATAGCAATTTCTTTATAATCTTTGTTTAATGATCTTTTATCAATTATACTTTGATAGATTTTTGAAGATCTTCCTAGACATAATATTTTCATATCATAACCATCTAAATCTTTTAATTCATTAATATTTTTTTGAAGTGTTTTGATTTTTTTCTTTTTAATCTCTTTAATCAGGATTTCTTTGATTTTGTCATTCTCAAAAACATACATGAGATTTTTACTGTCTTCATTAAAGTTTAAGAAATTCATGTTTTTATCTTTTGTCTCATAGAAAAGATCGATCTTTTTTGAAGGCCAAAATAATTTTTTGTCGAGTTTGCCTATGACTTTATTAAAAAACTCATAATTTGAAGCAGAAATAGCTGTAGTTCGTCTATCTTTAGAATGCTTGTTTTTCCTAGATATTAAGTGGACTTCTAAGCCTTCTAATTGGCTTAATGCTAAAGCAGTCATTAGACCTGAAAGACCGTCTCCAACTATACAAATTCTATGTTTTGTCATATTAAAATTTTTCTCAATTTCATAAAAATGGTAAAAAGTACGTAAACGATTCGATATGAATACAAACTTTTTAAATAGTTTAACAAATTTTTTAAAAAAACGAACCTTTGAATTTATAGGTTTAATCTTAATTTCTACGAGTATCGGTTTAGCAATAGCTTTTACAACATATTCGCCAGAAGACCCGTCGTTTGTCTATGGCGATAGGGAATTTGAGATCAAAAATTTCTTTGGAATCTATGGCAGTAGTATTGCTGATTTTCTCTTGCAGAGTTTTGGTCTCGTTTCATTTTTAATATTAGCTAATTTCTTGTTTTGGGGAATTAATTTAATCATTCAAAAAGAAATTAAAAGAATAGTGTTAAAATTATTTCTAGTAGTTTCATATTTGATCTTAGGTACAATTTTTATTTATATTACCTTTAATAATTCGTTTTGGCTTATCGATAATGGTAACTCTGGTTTTGTTGGAAAGATTGGTTATGAATTTTTAAGCACATGGTTTCCTTATATTGATAACACTTACTCTGCTTATGGTTTGTTATTGCTTACTTTAATTTTTTTTATTTTTTCAGCAGATTTAAATATAAGGAAAATAATTACTGGAACTTTTTCTACAATTGCTTCATTATTTAGAAGAAAAGAAAATACTATTCCTGACGTAAATTTAGAGGAAAATCCTATTGAGGATAAAAATGAAATTATTGATAGGCCACAACAATCATTTTCTTTTGGTGACTTAACCCAATCGGAAAAACCATCAACTAGCTTAAGATCAAAATATAAACTGCCAGCAATAGATTATTTAGACAAAAGTTCTACAAAACTTAGTGCGACAGAATTAAATAAAAATCGTCCTGATGGTGAGTTTATGGAAAAAATTCTTTTAGATTTTGGTATTGATGGAAAAATTAAAGCTATCAATAATGGTCCTGTAGTTAGTTTATATGAATTTGAACCGGCTCCAGGTGTAAAAGTTTCCAAGATTATAAATTTATCCGAGGATTTAGCACGTAACACTAGTTCAACATCTGCAAGGGTTTCGGTAATTCCAGGAAAAAATACAGTTGGTATCGAGATACCAAACGAAACAAGGGAAAGTGTATCACTTCGAGAAATTATCTCTTACGAAAAGTTTCAAAAGAAAGATATAAAATTGCCTATTGCGCTTGGAAAAAGTATATCTGGGATGCCAATAGTTGGAGACCTTACGGCGATGCCTCACTTATTAATAGCTGGTACAACAGGTTCAGGTAAGTCAGTTTGTATTAATACGATTATTGTTTCATTGCTTTACAAATTAAATCCTGATCTTTGTAAATTTATTTTAATTGATCCTAAAATGTTAGAGCTATCAACTTACGAGGGTATTCCTCATTTATTAACTCCAGTAATTACAGATGCAAAGAAAGCAACATCTGCTTTGGCTTGGACAGTAAAAGAAATGAATAGCAGATACAAACTAATGAGCAAGGTAGGGGTTAGAAACATTGATGGTTACAATGCTAAACATAAATTAAAAATGCCTTACATCGTTGTAGTAGTTGATGAAATGTCAGATTTAATGCTTGTAGCGGGCAAAGAAATCGAAAACTACATTCAAAAATTATCACAAATGGCAAGAGCTGCAGGGATACATATTATTATGGCTACACAAAGACCAAGTGTTGATGTTATTACTGGTACAATCAAAGCAAACTTTCCAACAAGAGTTTCTTTTCAAGTGAGCTCTAAAATAGATAGTAGAACTATATTAGGAGAGCAAGGCGCAGAACAGTTATTGGGTAAAGGTGATATGTTGTTCATGTCATCAGCAAATAGAATTGTTAGAATTCATGGTCCGTTCGTTTCAGAAAATGAAATTGAGAAAATTGTTAACTCAATAAGAGCGCAAGGTGAACCAGATTATATGGATGAAATAACTGCACATACAAGTAGTGAGGCTTCTTCTGCATCAGAAGGAGACGGCGATGAAGACGAACTATATTCACAAGCAGTTGATATAATTAAATCAGAGGGAAAAGCTTCGACGAGTTTCTTACAAAGAAAATTACAAATTGGCTACAATAGAGCAGCTAGAATTATTGATATGATGGAAGAAAAAGGTATTGTCAGTAAAGCAAATCATGTTGGTAAACGTGAAGTTCTATAAAATTTTCACAATATTTATTTTATTATCGGTAAATCTTTCTGCTGATGAAAAAGATCAAATAGTCACTCAATTAAATAATTTAAAATCATTAGAATTTACCTTTAATCAAGTGGTGAATGACAAAATTGAGAAGGGGAGTTGCCTTTTAGAATTTCCTGGAAAATTAAAGTGTGATTATTTTGATGATAAGAAAAAAGAATTAATAATTAATAAAAAAAGATTGGCAATTACACAAAAGAGGTATAACAAAACTTACTATTATCCCATTTCAAAATCTCCATTCCTAAATATTTTATATAAAGATAAACTATTGGAAATTGTAAAATCTGGAAAGTTAAAATTATCTGATCGAATTATAAAGTTAGTTTATTTAGAAGAAAACGAGATAACAGTTTTCTTTGACAAGAAAACATTAGATTTAAAAGGTTGGCAGATAATTGATCAGTATAACAATAATATAAATTTCTCTTTAAACATTGTAGCTAAAAACGATGTTTTTAAAAAAGGAACTTTCAAAATTCCAGAGATAAATTAAGCAACGAAATCGATTTCTTCCTCTTTAAATATTTCAAAACCCTTTGACTTATAATTTTGCAGCGCGTGTTTATGATCTAAGCTACAAGTGTGAACCCACATTCTTTCTGGGTTTTTTCTTGACGCGCTGGCAATGGCGTGATTAACAAGGATTGAGCCTAGTTTTAAACCTCTAAATTCTTTCAATACTCCCAAATTTATTAATTCTACTTCATTAGAACCTGGATGATATTCTTGTTCGTAATAACCAACGAGATCTTCTCCTTTTTTTAATACATGAGTTTCTAAATTTTTGTTTGTAACATACTTAACCCATTCACTATCTGACCATAACAACCTATCTCTCCAAAAATGATCTAAACCTATTTGCTTATAAAAAAATTTATTTAAATGAAAATTATCTTTATTATCCAAAACAATTTTATAATTTTCAGGGAGATTTAGATCTATAGTTTTAGAAAAATCTTTTATCTCTAAAAAATATCTTTTAACTCTAGAAACCATTAGCTGACCATCTTTCCTATCTTTTCACCTGCAAAAATATGATAATGTAGATGGGGAACTTCTTGCCCTCCATCACTACCAATATTTGTAAGAGCTCGGTAACCTTTATCTTTTGAACCCATTAAGTTTGCTACATGTGTAACTGCTTTATTTAATTCGACAATCTCTTTATCAGAGGCTTTAGTATTGAAATCATCTAGATCAACATATTCGCCTTTGGGTATTACTAATACGTGCACTTTCTTTTGAGGATTAATATCGTGAAAAGCTAAAACATGATCATTTTCATAAACTTTCTTACAAGGAATTTCTCCTCTAAGAATTTTTGCGAATATATTATTTTTATCGTAACTCATTTTTGTCTTTTTTTTAGTTCACTCATAACATCTTCGATCTTAATATTATTAGCCTCAAGATAAACCATCAAATGATAAATTACATCTGCCGCCTCGTGTATTTTATTAGAGTTTTTTTCAACAGCCTCTATTAATTCTGCTATTTCTTCTTTAACTTTTGCAACACTTAAGCTTTTATCGTTGAGAAGTTTGTTTGTATAAGATTTATCAGGAGATGAATTTTTCCTCTCTCTAATGATTTGCATTAATTGTTCTAGGTTTTCAAACATATTATAATCTTACTGATACATTCTTAGAATTCAAATATTCTTTAGCTTCTTTAATTTTATATTCTCCATAATGGAAAATAGAAGCTGCTAGAACTGCACTCGCTCCACCTTTAACTATACCATCGTAGAGATGATCTAAAGTTCCTACACCACCAGAAGCAATTACAGGAATATTAGTTTTATTTGTAATTAATTTTAATAATTCAACGTCATAACCAGACTTTGTTCCGTCTCTATCCATAGAAGTTAATAAAATTTCTCCTGCTCCATTTGTTTCCACTTGTTCAGCAAATTCTACAGCATCAATTCCTGTTTTATTTCTTCCACCGTGAGTAAAAACTTCCCATTTATTGTCCGAAACTTTTTTGGCATCAATAGCCACAACAATACATTGAGAGCCAAATTTTTTAGACGCCTCTTTTACAAAACTAACATCTTTAACCGCTGCTGTATTAATAGAAACTTTATCTGCACCAGCTAATAATAAATCAGTTATATTCTGAATTGTTCTTACTCCACCACCAACAGTTAAAGGAACAAAACATTCTTTTCCTGTTTTTCTTACAATATCAATAATTGTTTCTCTATTTTCATTTGATGCAGTAATATCTAAAAAACAAATCTCATCGGCTCCACCGTCGCTGTAGATCTTAGCTTGTTCAACTGGATCTCCAGCATCTTTCAATTCGACAAAGTTGATACCCTTAACTACTCTTCCGTTCTTAACATCTAAACAAGGTATAATTCTATTTTTAAGCACTGATTTCCTTCGCTAGCTCATCTAGTTTAATATCGCCATCATAAATAGCTTTACCAACAATGATACCCTCAATTTTTTTATTATTTAATTCTCTAGCTTTCTTAATATCATTCATCGAGGAAACACCTCCCGAAATAACTACAGGACAATTAGACAGTTCTGCAATTTTTATGGTCTCGTCAAAATTAGGGCTGGTTTTCATTCCATCTCTATTAATATCTGTGTAAATAATTCTGCTCACTCCATAACTGTTGACTTCTTTGAGAAAGTCTAAAGTTTTAATATTAAGATTTTCTTTCCAGCCTGATACAGAAAGATTTCCATCCTTTGCGTCTAATCCTAAAGCAATTTGACCTTTAAACTTTTCACAAGCCTCTTTTAAAAATTCTTTATTTTTAATCGCACCACTTCCTAAGATAACTTTCTCAACACCTGCATCAATATATTGCTTAATACTATTCAAAGATCTAACACCACCTCCTATTTCAATTTTTAAATCGTATTTACTCACAATTTCCTGAATAATGCTTAAATTAACTGTCTTACCGGTCAGCGCTCCATCTAAATCTACAATATGTAAATTTTTAAAGCCATGGTCTTTATATTTTCCTGCTTGATCAATAGGTGAGGTTTTATATTCAGTTTTATTTTCAAAATTTCCTTTGATTAATCTCACACACTTTTTATCTTTAATATCTATAGCAGGGAATATTTTCATTAAAGTTTCATAAAGTTGTCAATTATTTTTAATCCAATTTTATCACTTTTCTCAGGGTGAAACTGTGTTCCAAACAAATTATCTCTTTCAATCGAACAAACAATTTTTGATGAATAATCTGTTGTTGCTGAAATAACGGATTTATCCTCAGGGATAAACTCATAACTGTGCACAAAGTACATGTGCGATTTATTTTTTATATCTTTAAAAATTTTACTTTCTTTTTGAATTTCAATTTCGTTCCAACCGATGTGTGGAAGTTTAAATTTTCCATTTTGATTATCAATTTTAGAAACTTTACCAGGTATCCAACCTAATCCTTCTGTTTCTTCTTCTTCATACCCAACGTCAGCAAACATTTGTAAACCCACACAGATACCTAATAAAGGTTTATTGTTTGTGATAGCAAATTCTTTAAGCGTATCTGCTAGTCCGTTGATGCTCTTAAGAGAATCGACGCAACTTTTAAATGATCCTTGTCCAGGTAAAACTATTTTATCACTTAATTTAATTTTCTTAATGTCTGATGTAACCTTTAGGTTAACTTTGCGTTTAGCTACCTCTGTAAAAGAGTTAATAACTGAGCTTATATTGCCCGATTGGTAGTCAACAATTGTGACGTTCATCAATTTTAAATAGAGCCTTTGGTCGAAGGTATTGAGTTTTTAATTCTTTTATCAACTTCTAGAGCATCTTTTAATGATCTAGCTAAACCTTTGTAACAAGACTCAATTTTGTGGTGACTGTTTTCACCATAAATATTTTCTACGTGTAAAGTAACACCAGCAGATTGTGAAAAAGCTTGGAACCACTCTTTGAATAGTTCTGTATCCATCTCACCAAGTTTCTCAACAGGTAAATTTACTTTCCAAATAAGATAAGGTCTATTAGACACATCAATTGAAACTCGACTTAAAGTTTCATCCATAGGAATTATTGTTGAGGCATATCTTTTAATACCTTTTCGGTTGCCAGCTGCTTTCTTAATAGCTTCACCGATAGCTATACCTGTGTCTTCTGTAGTGTGGTGTAAGTCTATATGAGTATCACCTTTAGCACTTACATCTAAATCGATTAAAGAATGTTTAGAGAGTTGTTCTAACATATGATCAAGAAAACCAATCCCAGTTTTAATTTTATATTTACCTTTACCGTCTAAATTAACGGAAACAGAAATACTGGTTTCTTTTGTTTTTCGACTAATCTTTGCTTTTCTTGCCATAAATTATCTCTGAATTAACTTTGATATATATATAATCGGTCATTTTATCAATAAATGAGATTTACTATTGAAGATCCCGAATTAATCTCCACATATAACAATATGAATACAGCTGAAAAGTGGCATGGAACAACGATTGTCTTGCTTAGAAAAAAAGGTGAAACTGTAGTGGCTGGAGATGGCCAGGTTAGCTTAGGTAATACAGTTCTAAAAAGTAAGGCCAAGAAGGTGAGAAAAATTGAAAGCAGGGGAGTAATTGCAGGATTTGCCGGATCAACTGCCGATGCTCTTACTTTATTTGAAAGGCTAGAGGCTAAACTTGAAAAACATGCAGGAAATTTACAGAGAGCTGCCGTAGAGTTAGCTAAAGATTGGAGAAGTGATAAATTTTTAAGAAGATTAGAAGCACTTATGGCTGTAGCAGATAAAAAACATAGTTTTATAATTTCTGGAACTGGAGATGTTTTAGAACCAGAAGATGGAATTATTGGAATTGGATCTGGTGGAAACTATGCTCTTGCAGCTGCCAAGGTACTAGCTGAAACTGATATGAGCGCGGAAGAAATAGCTAGAAAATCTATTAAAGTTGCATCAGACATATGTGTATTTACTAACAACAACATTACAGTGGAAAAAGTTTAACATGGCACCAACAAATAAAGTTACAAATTTAAAAGTAGTAAAAAAAGATAAACAAACCTCTAAAGTAAGCGCCCTATCTCCGAGAGAAATTGTTTCAGAGTTAGACAGATATGTAATTGGACAAAAAGAGGCGAAAAAAGCTGTAGCTGTTGCATTAAGAAACAGATGGAGAAGGCAGGCTTTATCAGATGAAATGAGAGATGAAGTTCTTCCAAAAAATATTTTAATGATTGGGCCAACAGGGGTTGGTAAAACGGAAATATCTAGAAGACTTTCTAAATTAGCAGAGGCTCCTTTTATAAAGGTTGAGGCAACAAGATTTACAGAAGTTGGTTATGTTGGAAGAGACGTAGAGCAAATCATTAGAGATTTAATTGAAATAGCTATAGCTATGGAGAGAGTGAAGATGAGAAAAGAGGTTAAAGCTAAGGCAGAATTAAAAGCAGAGGAAAAAGTATTAGATGCACTTGTTGGTAATAAAGCCAGTGTAGCAACAAGAGAGAGTTTTAGAAAAAGATTAAGAACGGGCGACTTAGATAACAATGAAATTGAAATAGAGGTTCAAAACTCTTCTAATCCACTTCAAAGTTTCGAAATACCAGGAATGCCTGGAGGAAACGTTGGAATGGTAAATCTTGGGGACATTCTTGGAAAATCTATGGGTGGTAAAAAAGGTAAAAAGAAAAAAATGACCGTGAAAGAATCTCACGACATTTTAGTTGCACAAGAGTCAGATAAAATGATTGAAGAGGATAAAATTATTTCTGAAGCAAAAAAGGCAACTGAGGAAAATGGGATAGTTTTTCTAGACGAAGTTGACAAAGTTTCTGCAAGGAGTGATAGGGTTGGAGGTGATGTTTCAAGAGAAGGTGTTCAAAGAGATCTATTGCCTCTTATAGAGGGTACAACTGTGAGTACCAAGCACGGTCCGATTAAAACGGATCATATTTTATTTATCGCATCGGGGGCTTTTCAGTTGGCTAAACCTTCAGATTTGTTACCTGAGTTACAAGGTAGATTACCAATTAGAGTTGAATTAGATGCACTTAAAGAAGAAGATTTTAAAAGAATTCTAAAAGAGCCTGATAACAGCCTAATTAAACAATATAAAGAATTGCTGAAGACTGAAAACGTAAATCTTGAATTTACAGATGACGGTATTGATATGCTTGCTAAAATTTCAGCAGAGGTAAACTCATCAGTTGAAAATATAGGTGCTAGAAGACTTCACACTATTATTGAAAAGGTTTTAGATGATATAAGTTTTAACGCAACCGATAGAGCAGGAGAAACAATTACAGTAGATCAAAAATACGTACAAGATAATTTAGGAAACTTAGTAAAAGATACTGATTTATCAAAATTCATTTTATAGATTTTTCAACTTAATTATTAACGCTCCCTCACCACCGTCTATCTTTTCTGCATCATTAATTGAAATAATAAGTTTATTTAAATCTGAGTTGGTTCTTATAAATTCAGGTACAGAATATTTTAATTTTCCTAAACTTTCAGAAACATAAGTATTTTCTTCGTTAGTTGAATGTATGCCTTTGCCAGTAATAAGTAATATTTCTTTAAATTTATTTTTAATGCAATGGTTCATAATTTCTTTCACTTTGTTATTAGCTTCGTCCAAAGTAAAACCATGTAAATCAAATTTATAACGTTCTCTTCTCTGGATGCTATTAGAGACATTTTGATCTTTGTCGTAAATATCAGAGGGATTTTTGATATATTCTTCCCAAGTTTTTTTATCTTCTTGACTGGGGTCTTTTTTCTTTATCACTTACTGATAATTTCAGACAAGTACCAATTAGGGCTTTTTTGATTTATGTTTTTAGTAAATTTCCAACTATCTGTTACGAATTTAATTTTATCAGGATTGCCCTCTATTATTTTGTTATCTTTATCTTTCTTAACCGAGATAACTTCGGCAACAAATTTTACTGTTGCAAATAAATTATCTTTAATTTTCTCGTATTTTTCTACAGACGACTCTTTTATACCAATAAATGTGAATTCAGATTTAATTCCCTCTTTATTTCTAGATTTTATAGCGTCTGAAAAATTAGAAAACATATTAGAGGCCAATAAGTTCTTTAATTTTATTAAATCTCCAGATGCAAAAGAAGTTAAAATACTCTCATAAGCAATTTCTGCACCTCTCAGGAATTCTTTTTTGTCTTTTCCCTCTAAAATTTCCAAATTTTGTTTAACAGGTTTGACTTCTTTCTTTGGCATGTTGAATTCTTTTTCGGCAAAACCAGGATAAACTTTAGTCTCATGTCCAGTTTTTCTACCTAATATGCTTCTAAGTCGCAGAATTATAAATCCTGCAATCATACCTAGTAAAATTATATCTAAATAACCAAAACTATTACTCATAATTTGATAAATATACATTAATCATATATTTTTGTATCAGACAAATGAACCCATTTTTTTTATTATTTATAGGCCTTCCAGCTTTAGAGATATATCTTTTTATTGAAGTAGGAGGACAGATTGGGGCTCTTAATACCTTGGCATTGATTTTTTTTACTGCAATTGTCGGTCTTTACTTCGCTAAACTTCAGGGAATACAAACGTTAAAGTCTGGAATGGTTAATGTATACCAAAATAAAATACCTATTTATGAAATGATTTCAGGTGCTTCTATAGCTGTAGCTGCATTGTTGCTCATCATACCAGGCTTCTTTACAGATATCGTTGGTTTCTTTCTACTTATTCCATTTACTAGAAAAATTTTTTTAAATATTGCTTTGAAAGATCAAAAAAAAGATAGAGTCAAAACTCAAAGTAAAACTATTGATGGTGAGATCATAGATAATAAAAAAGATGAGCTATAAAATTATAGGAAAGTATATTAAGGAATTAGATTTTAATATCCCAAATCCTAAAACATTTTTTTTATTATCTAAAGATATTTCTAAGTACAAAATTAATATTGATATAAAAAGCTCACAAACTAAAGAAAAAATTATAGAAGTTCTTACAAGCTTAAATATTTCTCCTACGAAAGATGACTTTGAAATTATTAATACAAAGATTGTTTATTCGACAATTGTTGAATTAGAAAGTAATAAATTATCTAAAGAAGAGATGGAAAAAATAATTCTCATAGAAGTTCCTGATAAAATTTATCCTGAATTAAGAAAAATATTTATTTTTTTATTTGAGAAATCAGGATTTAAGGATGTAAAGATTAGTGAAAATGTAAATTTTAAAAACCTTTATGATATGAGGAAAGTTCAATAAAAATTTTTCTTTAATTCTAATTTTAAGAAATCTTTATGTTTTTTTAACTCAACTTCTGATATTTTTAAAATAGTTTTATTGTAATCTTTGTTTTTATTTATTTTTTGTTCTGTAAGATTGTTTGAAAGATTAAACTTAGGTTCTTTTGCGTCTAAAAGATTTATATAAACTTCTCTCAATAACTCACAATCTAATAAAGCATTATGTTTAGTTCTTCGAGAAAGATCAATATTAAATCTTTTACAAAGCGCATCAAGAGAATTTGAAGTTCCAGGATATTTGTTTCTAGCAACTTCTAGTGAGTCGATTACTAATTCTTTATTTATTTTTTCTTTTTGAATTGATGCCAATTCCCCATTTAAAAAGTTAAGATCAAATGGAGCATTGTGAATAATAATTTTTTTATCTTTGATAAAACTTAAAAATTCGTCCGCAATTTGATTAAATGTTTCTTTCTCTTTTAAAAAATCTGATGAGAAACCATGAACTTTATAGGCTTCAATAGGCATGTCTCTTTTAGGGTTAATTAATTTATGAAATACTTTTCCAGTTGCTATTAGATCTTTCGTTTCAATACAAGCTATCTCGACTATTTTATGGCCTTCTTCATAAGATAAACCAGTTGTTTCGGTATCTAAGAAAATTTCATTCATATTTACTAATTATATCGTATAAGTTTTTTTTTAAAATCTTTAAATTTTTTTCATTAACAACCACATAATCACTAGATTTAATTTTTTTATTATCATTTAGTTGTTTCGAGTCCAATAAATTAAAAAGTTTTTTATCTCCCTTTTTTGATTTAAATCTTTTTAATCTCAAACTTCTTTTTGCTTTAATAAAGATTATAATATTAAAGTACCTCATCAGTTTACTCTCGATGAGCAAAGGTATTTCGTAAAAGAGAAATTTTTTATTTTTATTTTTATTAGTAAATTTTTTCATATGAATTCTTACTTTGGGATGAATAACTTTTTCCAATTTTTTAATATTTTTTTTATTGGATATAATAATTTTTTTAAGATTTTTTTTAATGAAATTATTATTTTCAATATTAAATTTTTTGCTTAACAATTTTTTGAAATCTTTATCTTTGTATAGTTTTTGAACGATCTTATCGGCACTAAAAAGTGGCCCACGCCTTTGAGATAAAATCTGGCTAGCTGTAGTTTTGCCTGATGCTAAAGATCCTGTAATACCAATTTTAATCATTTAAGTTTTGAATTCAGTAATTCTATTAAATCGTCATCAATTTCAGGATTAATTTTATTCCAGAGGTAAAAAGATTTTTGGCCTTGATAAATAAACATGTCTAGTCCATTAAAAACTTTTTTTCCTTCTTCTTTAAGATATTTATAAGTATTCGTTTCTAATGGATTGTAGATGGTGTCTATATAAATAACTTCAGGTTTAGTTTTAGAGAAATTAAAGTTAAAATCATCACCATTTTTCAGTCCAAGACTTGTAGCATTAACAATAATGTCGAAATTTTTTAATTCGGTCTCCAAATTTTCCCAGGGCAAAATATTAATATTATTAAATTTTTTTTTCAAAAAAATACATTTCTCATGAGTTCTATTTGTTATTGAAATATTTTTTATACCTGATTTTTGAAGAGATAAAATAATTGATGGTGAAACTCCACCTGCACCTATAACCAAAGAATTCTTGTTTGGACTATTATCGATTTCTTTAAGATAAGCTGCTTGCAATCCAAATACATCTGTATTTTCTCCAATGATAGATTTATTTTCATTTAAAAGTATTGTATTAACTGATCCAGTTTGTTCCGCGTCATTAACTATTTCATCAACATGATTAATAATTTTTTGCTTAAACGGTAGTGTAACGTTGATACCGTAAAGAGAACCCTCTTTAATTCTACTTATAATTTTCGGTAAATCTTTATCTGTTGCTTCCATTATGACGTAATCAGCATCTAAATTGTATTTGTCAAACCAATACTTGTGTAATATTGGCGATAAAGAATGTTTAATTGGACTCCCAATAATTCCAAAAGATTTTTTCATTTTTTTAGTTTATCTATATAACTTTTAATTTCTTTTATAGGCAATCCCATAATTGAGTCTCTGTCTCCCTTAACATATTCAAAAAGCATCATCCCATCTGCCTCTATTTGATATACACCATAAGCTAACAAGGTTTCGGTTTCTATTTTATTTAAATAGTTTGTTAAATCTTCATCTGTTAAATTCTTCATTTTTAGTTCGGAGGCATCTGTATAGTTCCATATCATTGCTCCATTTTTAGATATACAAACTGAACTTATTAAATAATGTTTTGAGTTATTTAGCTTTTTTAATATTTCCAAAGCTTCCTCTCTAGAATTAGGCTTATTAATAAGTTCATCATTGAGTGATATCACACTATCTGCTCCGAGAACTAATCTGTCGGGCTGTTTGCTGCTCACTTTTATAGACTTTATTTCAGCAAGGTTTTTAGAAATTGATCGTGGATTAGCCCCTTCGGCTAAAAGAGATTGTTTGACTTCATCTTCATCAACATTTGATATTATAACTTCATTATCAATATTATATTTATCGAGAATTTGTTTTCTTACCCCGCTTTTAGACGCTAAAATTATTTTCATTTATTTTTTTTAATTTCTATAATTTTTAGTATAGACGCTGCAGTTTCTTCAACCGATCTTCTAGTAACATCAATGACAGGCCAACTGTTCTTTTTAAATAATTTTTTGGAGTTTTCTACTTCCTTCTTAATAGATTCTAAATCTGTATATTCTTTTAAATTTTGATCTTGCATTATTGCTACACGGTTACGTCGTATATCCGATAATCTTTCTGGATCGGCAACTAAACCAACGATACATGAGGTTGTATTAGAATATAAGTCTTCAGGGATTTTTTGATCTAATACCAAAGGGATGTTAACAGTTTTATAGCCCCTATTTGCTAAATAGATTGATGTAGGTGTTTTACTGGTTCTGCTAACACCCAATAAAACAACATCAGCGTTATTAATATCATCAACTTTTTTTCCATCATCATGTGACATTGTAAATTGGATGGCTTCAATTCTTTTATAATAATCTTCATCTAAAACATGTTGTGCGCTTGGTTTGTGAATAGCTTTTTGATTAAGAAGTTTTGAAAAACTTAAAATTAAGTTTCCTAAAACTCCAAAACATGGAACAGAAAAATTTTCGCTTTGACTTGCAAGATACTTTGCTAATTTTGTCTCTACAATCGTATATAAAATAATAGAATTTTCAATTTTATTACATTCCTTGATAATTTTATCTATTTGTTGTTCCGTTCTGATAAAAGCAAATTCCTTTTTTACATAATCAAAATTAGCAAATTGTGATTTTAAGGATAAAAAAATTCTATCTAGAGTTTCACCTGTTGAGTCAGACACAAGATATACATTGTATTTTTCGTTCATATCTTTGTTAATAAAATATTAATGACTCTATATTTTGTAATTTCAGCTCGAATACGGAAATACTGTAAACAATAATCAACATTATTTAAACAACTTATTAGATGTTAATAATAATGTTTTTTGAATGTTTATAAAATGAATAAAAACTAAAAATTAGGGAAAACTTATCGAAGTTATTAAGTCACATATGTATAATTGTTGTAAAAATGGTTATATAACTAATTAACAGTACCTATAACGCATACTATACTTAAAAACTTATATTATTTTATGAGTAAACTTAAAGATATCTTAATAAATAAAAAAATTTGTAAATCAATCTGGTTTATGAGACAAGCAGGTAGATATTTGCCTGAATTTAGAAAAATTAGATTACAAAATCAAAATTTTGTAAATCTTTGTTTAAATAGTGAATTAAGTTCAGAGTTAACATTACAACCTATTAAAAGATTTAATTTAGATTCTGCTATAATTTTTTCTGACATATTAATGGTTCCTTACGCATTAGGTCAAAGAGTTGATTTTATAAAAGATTTTGGACCAAAATTAGATAAGTTCAATTTTAAAGTATTTACAGAAACCAACAAAGATTCTTTTACTCAAAAATTACAACCTGTTTATGATGCTATTAATAAAACTAGAAATAAATTAAATAAAGAAAAATCTTTAATTGCTTTTATTGGAGCTCCTTGGACTTTATTAGTTTATATGCTTGATTTAAAATCAAATAAAAATGAAATTGACTATAAAAAAATAAAATTTAAAACTGAAGAGATAAATTTAATATTAAATAAACTTTACGAATATCTTGCCATTCATATTGAAAACCAAATAAATGCAGGAGCTGACGTAGTTCAAATATTTGACTCTTGGGCTGGATTAATCCGACCAGAGGATTTTATTAATTATTGCATCGTACCTAACACGAAACTTGTTAATTTTTGTAAAAATAAGAACATTCCAGTAATTTGCTTTCCAAAAGGGATAGGAAAAAATTATAAAAAATTTAATGAAATGGTAAAACCAGATGGAATAAATATAGATTATGAAGTTAACCCTAACTGGGTGAAAACAAATTTAAAACATGTTGTAATTCAAGGTGGTTTAAATCCTGAGATTTTATTAAATTCAGAAGAAGAAATAATAAGCAATACAAAAAAGTATTTGGATGTTTTCAAAGATTTGCCTTATGTTTTTAATTTAGGGCATGGTTTGCTTCCTTCGACTGACCCAGATAAAGTTGAAAAACTAATTAAATTTTATAGAAATTATTAATAATGAAAAAAGATCATCCAGAGGTAAAATTTGGTAAAACAGGGGTGCTATTGATTAATCTCGGTACACCTGACTCGACCAGCTGGTGGGACATCAGAAGATATCTGAAGGAATTTTTGTCTGATCGAAGAGTTATAGAAGTTAATCCAATAATTTGGCAAATAATTTTAAATTTATTTATACTTACTTTAAGACCTTCCAAAACGGCACATGCTTATAAAAAAATTTGGAGAAAAGAAAGCAATGAGTCCCCATTATTATATTTTACAAGAAATCAAGCTCTTAAACTTAAAGAAAAGATAGGTAATGAAAAAATAATTGTAGATTTTGCCATGAGATATGGGAATCCAAGTATTAGATTAAAGCTTAATTTATTAAAAGATGAAGGATGTGAAAAAATAATAATTCTACCGTTATATCCTCAATATGCAGCCGCAACCACAGCTACAGTATGCGATGAAGTTTATCGATCTTTAATGAAAATGAGATGGCAACCTAGTTTACAAATAATACCTCATTACGAGTCAAATCCAGAATATATTAATGCACTAGTAAATAGCATTGAGAATAAAGTACAATCAATTAACTGGAAACCAGATTTAATAATTTCTTCTTACCACGGAATACCTAAAAAATATTTTGACAAAGGCGATCCATATCATTGTTACTGTCACAAGACAACTAGACTGATGAAAGAGAAATACTCTTCCATAGATATTCAAACTACTTTCCAGTCAAGATTTGGGCCTCAAGAGTGGCTGACACCTTATACAGATAAAACTTTAGAAACCTTGCCTGAAAAAGGTGTTAGAAATTTATTAGTTATCTGCCCTGGCTTTGCTTCAGATTGTGTTGAGACTTTGGAAGAGATAAATATTCAGGGAAGAGAAAGTTTTTTAAAGAATGGTGGAGAAAATTTTGATTTAATCTCATGTCTCAACGACAATTCAGATCATATTAATTTATTTGAAAATCTCGTAAAGAAATTTGTCTAAAATGAATTTATATCTTCTATTTAAATCACTACATTTAATTGCGGTAATATCTTGGATGGCAGGACTATTGTATCTACCAAGAATATTTGTTTACCATTCAGAGGCAACTCATGACTCACAGAAACAAATCTTTAAAATAATGGAAAGAAAGCTTTATAACTATATTATGATGCCAGCTATGTTATTATCTTGGATATTTGGTGTCTTGTTAATTCATAACCTAGGTTTTAATGTTTTCAATGAACTTTGGATGCAAATAAAAACTATATCAGTTTTAATTTTAACTTATTACCATTTTATGCTTGGAAAATACCTTCATGACTTTGCAGTAGACAACAATCACAAAGAGACGAAATTTTATAGAATTATAAATGAAGTGCCCACAATAATACTTATTGTAGTTGTATTTGTTGTCGTTTTTAAGCCTTTAACATAAGACTTGAATTTTTTTTAAAAAACCATATATTTTTAATACTTTCCTAATTATCAATAAACTCACATGAATTTACAAGAATTAAAGCAAAAGAACCCCGCAGAACTTATTAATGAAGCTGAAAAACTTGGAATTGAAAATCCAAGCACGCTTAGGAAACAGGAAATTCTTTTTGCTATATTAAAAAAATTAGCTGAAAAAAACGAACAAATTACAGCAACAGGTGTGCTTGAAGTGCTACAAGATGGCTTTGGTTTTCTTAGAGCAATTGAGTCTAACTATTTGCCAGGACCAGATGACATTTATGTAAGCCCAAGTCAAATTAGAAGATTTGGTTTAAGAACAGGAGACTCTGTTGAAGGAGAAATTAGGGGACCAAAAGATGCAGAAAGATATTTTGCTCTTTTAAAAGTGAACAAGATTAATTTTGATGAATCAGAAAAAGGAAAGAACAAAATAGCATTTGATAATTTAACTCCTCTTTACCCGAATGAAAGAATTAAACTGGAAGTCGAAACGACAAAAATTGAAAAAAAACCCGACAACACTGCAAGACTAATTGATTTAGTAAGTCCAATAGGCAAAGGTCAAAGATCGCTTATTGTATCTCCACCAAGAGCAGGTAAAACAATTATTCTTCAAAATATTGCTCAATCGATCACCGCAAATCATCCCGAGTGCTACTTAATGGTTTTGCTAATAGATGAAAGACCTGAGGAGGTTACAGACATGCAAAGATCAGTCAAAGGTGAGGTGGTAGCCTCAACATTTGATGAACCTGCATCTAGACACGTCGCTGTTGCAGAAATGGTAATAGAAAAAGCTAAGCGTTTAGTTGAACACAAAAAAGATGTTGTCATATTATTAGACTCAATCACAAGATTGGGAAGAGCTTACAACGCTGTGATACCAAGCTCTGGAAAAGTATTAACAGGTGGTGTAGATGCAAATGCTCTACAAAGACCAAAAAGATTTTTTGGAGCAGCAAGAAATGTAGAAGAGGGCGGTTCTTTAACAATAATTTCAACAGCTTTAATTGATACAGGTAGTAGAATGGATGAGGTAATTTTTGAAGAGTTCAAAGGAACTGGTAATTCAGAACTTATACTTGATAGAAAAGTAGCAGATAAAAGAATTTATCCTGCATTAGATATCACTAGATCAGGAACTAGAAGAGAAGAACTTTTATTTGAAAAAGATGACCTTTCTAAAATGAATGTGTTAAGAAGAATTATAAGTCCAATGGGGACAATGGATGGGATTGAGTTTTTAATTTCCAAACTAAAAAACACTAAAAATAATGCTGACTTTTTTGACTCGATGAATAAGACAGCAAATTAGTTTACTGAACTGTTTGACTACTAAAATTATTTTCGTGTAAATAAAAATCAATTATACTTTCAAGTATACTTACTTTATTTTCCAAAGAAATTGTTTCTAAAAGTTTCTGCTTTTCCTCATTAGTAATCGGAGCAATCATTGCTAGAGTATTAATTTTTTGCGATTGGTCTAATCTTTCAAATTCTCTCCAATTAAGTAAAAGCCCATTTTTCTTAAAGAAGATTTTGGCTTTTTTCATCAAATTATCAATATTGATTTCGCTATTAGCATTATTTACATCTTCTTCAAAATCCTCATATTTAACTTGAAATTCTCGATATAATTTTTTATTTGATATCTCCTTTAATATCCTAAATCTAGATACTCCTGTTAAATTGATGATAATTCTACCGTCTTTACTTTTTTGATAATCACTTATTTTTCCAAGACAACCAATATCGTATAGAGTATTACCAAATCTTTTAGATTGTACCATTCCCATTAATTTATTTTTGTTGTAAGCATCATTTACTAATTCTAGGTATCTCGTTTCAAAAATATTTAATGGTAAATTTGTTTGAGGAAAATATATAACTCCACTTAGAGGGAAAACTGGAATAATTTCTGGAAATTTTTTCATTGAATAACTATACAAAAAAAAACCTCTTTGCGGTAGAGACATTTTATAATGGTTGACCATTGATAAGAGTGTATACTATACTTATTCTATTGCGGGCATAGCTCAGTGGTAGAGCGTCTCGTTGCCAACGAGAAGGTCGAGGGTTCGAGCCCCTTTGCCCGCTCCAAATTATGAATGATTTATCAAAAAAAAAATGTGTTGCGTGCGAAGGGAACATACCTCCATTCGATACCAGTCAAATACACAAATATTTAAAAAAAGTCGATGGTTGGGAGGTGAAAAGTAACGAAAATAAAAATTTTTACCTAATAAAGGATTTTAAATTTAAGAATTTTAAAGAAAGTCAAATTTTTATAAATAAAGTGGGAAATTTAGCTGAGGCAGAAAATCATCACCCTGATATTTCATTTGGCTGGGGCTATTGCACAATCAAAATTTTTACTCACGCTATAAAAGGTTTAGCCGAGAGTGATTTTATATTGGCTGCTAAGATTGATAAAATTTGATCAGTGATTAAAATGCCTTACATCAGTAAATAACATTTTTATTTTTGCTTTATTAGCTGCATTGATTACTTCTTGATCTCTAATTGAGCCGCCAGGTTGAATAATAGTCTTTACACCAGCTCTTATTAAAGTTTGAACTCCATCGGTAAATGGAAAAAAAGCATCTGAAGCAGCAACTGAGTTTTTAATCTTTGAAAGTTGAAATTGCTTTGCTTTTTGGACTGCTATTTTACAGCTATCTAACCTACTTGGTTGTCCAGCTCCAATACCAATTGTTGAAAAATTATTACACAATACAATTCCATTAGATTTAACATGTTTACAAATATTATAAGCAAATTTCACTTCAGAAAGTTCCTTCTTACTTGGTTTTAACTTTGTCACACATCTCAATTTTTTTTCATTAATAATTATACTATCTTTACTTTGTATTAAAAATGAACCATCAAATAATTTCACAGATATCAAGTTTTTTGGTTTAAAATTAGAAATATCAATAATTCTTAAATTTTTTTTCTTTTTTAAGATTTGCAACGACTCTTTATCAAAACCTACTGCCAGTATTGCTTCTAAAAAATTTTTATTAATTTCTATTGCAATTTTTTTATTTATCTTAAAATTACATGCAATAATACCTCCAAAGGCGCTTACAGGATCACAAGAGAATGCATTTTTAAAAGATTTCAAAGGATCTTTATTTTCTGATACGCCACAAGGATTTGCATGTTTTATAATTACTGTACTAAACTTTTTTTTAAGAGATTTCAGAATATCCAAAGAAGCAAACATGTCGTTGTAATTGTTATAACTCAATTCTTTTCCGTGCAATTGTTTGAAAGATAGGCGTTTGTCATCATAGTCGTTTACGTAAATTGAGCTTTGTTGATGAGGATTTTCGCCATATCTTAATTTATGTAATTTTCGACCAAAAATTGTTTTTCTCTCAGGAAAGTCAATCTTCAGTTTTTCATTAAACCAATTTGCGATCATTGCATCGTAGTAAGCAGTTAATCCAAATGCTTTAGATGACATTAACTCTCTAAATTTTAAAGTTGTTTTCCCTTTATTGATATTCAGCTCCTGGATTAAAGATTTATAATCATGCTTATTTGTAACAATTGTAACATTATTAAAATTTTTAGCCGCTGCCCTGACCATTGTAGGACCACCTATGTCAATATTTTCAATTATATTTTTTGAATTTTTAGAGTTTAATACAATTTTCTGAAAAGGATAAAAATTTACTATTATAAGATCAATTGCTGGAAAATTCTGTTTAAGCATTTCGCGTTGATGTCTCTTGTTTTGTCTATCATGAAGAATACCAGCGTGTATTTTTGGGTGTAGTGTTTTAACTCTTCCGTCTAACATTTCTTCAAAGCCAGTATATTTAGATAATTCAGTACATTTATAACCAAGTTTTTTAATAGATTTGTAAGTTCCACCAGAACTAATTATTTTGATATTAAATTTTTTTAAAACTTTGAGTATTAAAGAAAGATTTTCTTTATCAGAGACAGAAATTAGAGCATTTTTAACTTTTAAATTCATCTTAGACGTTTTTCTTAATCTCCCAAATAAATGATTTATTTTTATTAACTAGATTACCTGAAATTGATATACAAGTGTTATCTAAAAATTTTTTGTTTCCAAAAAATATACTTTTTTCAATCTCTATGATTTCATCTTTAATTGTGAATAAAAGCGATTTATTTTTAGATATCTGAATTAAAGCTCCATTTCCTCCCATGGTCTTAACGGCATTCAGTTTAGGATTTATATAGAATCTAAAATTATATCTGACAGGATAGCCGTCTTTTTTCTTAAAAATATGGTCTATTCCTTTTAAGCAATCTTGATCCTTATCAATATAAATCTCTCTTTTATGTTCACACCCAAAATTTTTTTCATATCCATTGTTTGTCGCCAAGCAGCCTATTCGATTGTCCTCATCCCTAGTCTCCTGATCATAAAATCTAAAACTATTTTTAATTGAGTTTCCAAAAACCTTATTAATTAATTCATTTTTTTCAAATTTGGTTACCGAAGTGTCATTTAAATTTAAAGTAGATTGACAAACGGATAACCTGCTCAAGGTTTCTGCTTTTTTAGAAATATTCACTCCAAAACCTGAATTTGTGATAATTTTAATATCGTCGAGAAAATATTCAAAAGATAATGGACCAGATTGATAACTTTTCGAAAATTTTTTCGGTGGCGGGCTTTCAATGTCTATAAAAACTAAATGTGATTTATGTTTAATCTTGAAAAGTCCACCTATAGTTTTAACCAAAACCTTTTTTTTTCTTGTATCTCCTAAATATTTTTCAATTTGATTTAAATCTGTAACTGTTGATCCGTTAAATAATGGTAATTGTCCATCAGGTGTTTTAATAAAATTTAAACAAAATAAACTATTTTCAATTATATCTTCTAAGAATTCAGGCACATACTTTTGAGAGTCTTTAATAGCTTCTTTGCACAGTATTAAATATTTTGAAAAGAGAAGTAGATCATTAGGATTTCTAGATAAAGGAAAACCATCTTTGTTAAAAAAAATTTTTACAAGTGTCTCTAATTCTTTTATACCTAACTCGTAATTATCTTTGTACTCTTTAAAAACAATGCCCGTTAAGATAATTGCTGTCAATATCTCTATTTTTTTTACATAATTTTTCTCAAACTTTATATTTTTTTTTAAATGATTTGTTTGTCTTATTATGCATGAAAGAAAATTATTTCTAAAATCAAAAGTGCTATTATTTAAAATAAAATCAATATTTAATATCCAACTTATAACTCTTGTACTTAAAGTAGATGTATCCCATATACTTCTTTTATATTTAGAATTTTTTAGCATCCAGATATAGATAATTTTTTTTATTTTTCTGTTATCAGTTTTTCTATCTAACAGAGTAAGCCAAGAAAAATTATGTATCTCTTTGGAACTATTTTTATTATCTTCTAACCAAAAAATATTTGGATCTATTTCATTAATCTTAAAGGATTGTTTTTTGTAAGTTTTAATTATTGAGAGTAAAAAAGGATTAGGACTATGATAAACTTGTTGAGGTATAACTGATTCAAGTGATTTATTATAGTTTTTTGAGGAAAAATAAATCTTTTTAAAAAGTTTTATTAATGTTATTTGACATGCGATCAAATAGAAATAGACACTTTTTAGCCCAAACATCTATTAATTATTTCTGAGTATTTCTATATTTTTTTTAAGGTCGCCTTTATTTTCTTTAAATATAGTAGACCCCGAAACAAGTATATTTGCGCCTGCATTTTTTGCTTTTGAACAATTTTCAAAGTTGATTCCTCCGTCTATTTCAACGTCTACATTTAGATTTTGTTTATCTATTAAATCTCTAATTGCTTTTGTTTTCTCTAAAACCTCTGGCATAAATTTTTGGCCACCGAATCCAGGTTCAACACTCATGATAAGAACTAAATTTATTTCATTTAAATAATTTTTTATTAAATCTATTTTTGATTTTGGTTTAAGGGAAATTCCTACTTTTTTATTTTGTTCTTTGATAAGTTTTATTGTTTTTGAAACATCATCCGTTGCTTCAGGATGAAATGTAATAATATCAGCACCGGCATTTGCAAAATCTTTTATAAAATTATCTACCGGTGAAATCATTAAATGAACATCAAATGTTTTTTTTGTTAATGGTCTAAGCTTTTTTATAACTTCAGGGCCAATTGTTAAGTTAGGAACAAAGTGCCCATCCATAACATCAATGTGAATATAATCAGCGCCAGCTTTTTCTAGTGATATTACTTCATTTCCAAGTTTGCTAAAATCAGCAGATAAAATTGATGGTGAAATTTTAACTAATTGACTCATATTTTGTTTATATTTTAAAGTAAAACTTTGTCAAAAAAATTAATTAAATAATTGATAAAGTTGTCTTGAAAAATCACTTTCAAGTGGAAATGCCAACATTCCCCACACATCATAACCTAAAATATAAGGCATGGCGTAAAATCTAAATAAGTAAAAAAACCAGGCAACATAAAGAGCTATAAATGGACCAAATAAAAAGCTTGGTGTGATAAATTTAAATAAATTTATAATCGGATTTGTGTATTTAACAAAAACCCTCATAAAAAAAAATGTTGAGTCTTCTCTTTGGAAGATATTCATGAACGCTCTTCCAATTAAAGTCCACATTATTGTTCCAAGAACGTAATCCAAAACAATCGCCCAGGTAGGTATCATAATCGTTAAACTATCATGATTCAGGTAAAAAAAAAGGGGCGAAAAAATCGCCCCTTTTAATTTTAAATAATTATTTTTTAGTGTTGCTTACCAAGAATAGCCTTACCTGTAGGTATTCTCGTATCGTCTACCATTTTTTGTACAGATGGAGATGGCTCTTTAGTCATTAAACTAACTACAACCATTACCACTAAACAAATTGGTGCACCAATTAAACCAAATCTTAAGTGGTCGATACCTAAGAATGGAGTATTTACACCACCAAATATTGGCACAGAGAATTTAGGGAACACCCACAATAAGTATAATGTTCCTGAACCAATTCCCGCTACAATACCAGCGATTGCACCAGCTCTAGTAGCTCTCTTCCACCATACACCAAGCACAAGTGGGAAGAATAAGCCTGACATTGCGAAGTCAAATGCCCAAGCAACCGAACCTAAGATACTTGTTAGCCTGAAAGAGGCTATGTAAGCACCTGCAGCTCCGATTATTACTAGAAGTACACGAGCAACTAAAAGTCTTTTAGCTGTATCAGCTTTTGGATCTATGATTTTGTAGTAAATATCATGAGATAAAGCATTTGATATCGCTAACACAAGACCGTCAGCAGTTGACATGGCAGCAGCCATACCACCAGCAAACACGAGTCCAGAGATTACAAACGGTAGTCCCGCTACTTCTGGAGTAGCTAATACTACAACGTCACCTCTCATAAACCATTCGTTCAACTGAAGTATACCGTCACCATTAAAGTCTGCGATAAATACTTGTTTAACTTCAGACCATCTTTGTACCCATTCTATCGACTGAACTTCAGAAATTGATTTTCCAATAATTCCAGTTGGTAGATTTGGATCCATTAATGCCAACTTAGACAATGTCGCTAACATAGGCGCTGAAGAGTATAGTAAGAAAATAAAGAATAGCGACCAAGCTACTGATTTTCTTGCTGCTCTAACAGAAGGAGTTGTAAAGTATCTCATTAAGATATGAGGTAACGATGCAGTTCCTACCATCATACAAATCGCTAACGATAAGTATTTCCATACAGCCATTCCACCTTCAGGTACTCCAGAGTGAGTTCCAGAGATGTATTTCAATCCTCCTGGTACCCCAGCTGCTTTCATATCTGCGGCGCTGTTTTTAACTAGTCCAAATTGTTGTTCAAGTTCACCAAGTCTTGCAACTTCATCACCTAACATTAAGTGAGGGAAAATTCCTCCACCAACGTTTGAACTGATCCAGAATACTGGTATCAAGTAAGCGATAATTAATACAATGTACTGAGCAACCTGAGTCCAAGTTACGGCTCTCATTCCACCAAGCATTGAACAGATAAGGATACTTATTAATCCTACCCATACACCTGCTTCAAACGGAATTCCAAGAGCTCTAGAAGCAATTGTACCCGTAGCGTTAATTTGTGCAGTTACGTAAGTAAATGATGCTATGAAAAGCACAAATACAGCGCAAGCTCTCACGAGATTACCACCGTATCGTGTTCCGATAAAATCAGGAACTGTGTAACATCCAAATTTTCTTAGGTACGGAGCCATTAAAGTTGCAACAAGTACGTATCCACCTGTCCAACCTACTAAGAAGGCCATATAAGTATAGCCACCAAAGTAAACTCCACCCGCTAAGGCTACGAATGAAGCACCTGACATCCAGTCAGCTGCTGTTGCCATTCCGTTAAATACGGTTGGCACTTGTCTTCCTGCAACATAGTAGGCATCTACTTGTATGGTTCGTGATAAATAACCGATTAAGGCATAAATCAAAACCGTGAAAGCCACAAACATCACTCCGATGTTTTTAGCTGACACACCAGCTTGTTCCGCAATAGCCATCAAAATGATGAATACTATGAAACCACCCGTGTAGGTCCCGTATATTTTAGGAAGGTTTTTTATAAAATCTCCTTTAAACATTAGTCATCCTCTCTTTCTGAGAAACCATGTTCTTCGTCGATTTTTTCTTGTTTATTTGCAGTCCAAAACAATATTATCACAAAGGCAAGAAGTGAGCCTTGCGCAGTCATGTAATATGCTAGTGGATAGCCAAGAAAAGACATCGTGTTCAGTTCTGAACCAAACATGAAGATCACTAATGAGAAGAAAGCCCAAAGAACCAATGTAACTATCATATGGTTTTTGGTCTTATTCCAATATGCGTCTTTATTTGACATATTTCCCCCTATTTATTTTTAACTTTTTACGTAAAAAGTATTATTAGTTGATGGAACCTTACCCATTATGAGTTTAATTTAAAGAGAAAAAAGGACCCTAAAACCAATTTGAAATGCTATAAGTTAAGTAAAATAAGGGTTTTTAAAATACAACGTGAAATTGAATCTAGAAAAACTTAGAATTACTCTAAAAACGATGGGTGAATACTTATTCCCCGTTGAGAAAGTTACTAGCTACTTTAAAAGCATCAAAACAAAAGCCGATTTACAAAAATTTATTCAACAAAGATCAGCTCATGTTACGCAAACAACTTTGTATGGTTATCTTAAGACTAGAATTGGAGTTAAATATACAGCGATGGTTGAAGATGAGGTCTTTTCGAAATCAATTAATATTGCAAAATGGAATATATATATGATCGCTATTGCTGATTGCACTTTTTATACTTTTTCTTATTTAATAAGTGAAAAAAATCTTAAAGAGAATGATTGTAAAAATATTTACTTAGAAATTATAGAAAAAGAAAAGGCCAATGGTTTATCCGATGACATTTATCAAAAAGCAAAACAAAATTTTTTAAATCGCTACGAAAAAATAGATTTTAACAAACATTACTTAGATAATCCATTTAAAGAAAGTTGTTTAGCACTTTATGATTGGGCGCCAATTGCAGACGAATTAAAAATACTAGACAAAGAAATAGTTTTAAATTCAATGAGATTGAAGTGGAATTTAAAGATAGATGAATTTAAAAAGTTGACAAAAAATTTAAATTTTTAATCTCTGTTTAGCCTATTTTCAACTAACGATGTTACTACACTTGGATCTGCTAACGTTGTAGTATCGCCTAGATTATCAGGTTCATTAGCTGCAATTTTTCTTAAAATTCTTCTCATAATTTTCCCAGATCTGGTTTTTGGCAATCCAGGGGCGAATTGAATAATGTCCGGATAACAAATGGGACCAATTTGTTTTCTCACCCATTGTTTCAAATCTCTTTCTAAATCACCTGTAGGGTTTTCCCCTGCATTCAATGTTACATAACAATATAAACCATTTCCTTTGATGCTATGTGGAAAACCGACAACTGCTGCCTCCGCAACTTTGGGATGAGCTACAAAAGCACTCTCGATTTCAGCTGTGCCTAAATTATGTCCTGAAACTATAATTACATCATCTACTCTACCTGTAATCCAGTAGTAACCATCTTTGTCTCTTCGACAACCATCGCCAGTAAAATACTTTCCATCAAATTGAGAAAAATAAGTATCTATAAATCTTTGATGATCGCCATACACAGTCCTCATTTGTCCAGGCCAAGAACTAGCCATACATAGCCTTCCTTGTCCCTCGCCTTTAATAATTTTTCCATCTTTATCAACTATTACTGGTTTAATTCCATAAAATGGTTTTGTTGCTGAACCAGGTTTTAAATCTATAGCGCCAGGCTGAGGAGCAATTAATATTCCCCCCGTTTCAGTTTGCCACCAAGTATCAACTATTGGACATCTTGAGTCCCCTACTGTTTTGTAATACCACATCCAAGCTTCAGGATTTATAGGTTCACCAACAGTGCCTAATAGTTTTAAAGATTTTCTGCTTGTTTTTTTAACAGGACCGTCTCCCTCTCTCATTAAGGCTCTAATAGCGGTAGGAGCAGTGTAAAAAGTATTAACTTTATATTTATCTACTATTTGCCACCATCTTGAATTATCAGGATAATTTGGAACACCTTCAAACATAATTGTAGTTGCACCATTAGCTAATGGACCATAAATAATATAACTGTGACCTGTCACCCAACCAATATCTGCGGTACACCAATAAATATCATTTGGTTTATAATCAAAAATATATTGATGAGTCATTGAGGCGTAAACCATATATCCTCCTGTAGTATGTAAAACTCCTTTGGGTTTTCCTGTCGATCCAGATGTATAAAGTATAAATAAGGGATCTTCTGCACTCATTTCCTCAGGATCACATTTAGTAGGAACAGAAGAAATTAGTTTTTTATAAGAAACATCTCTTTCTTCATTCCAATTAACTTGATTACCTGTTCTCTCAACTACCACACACTTCTTTACATTGGGACATTGATCTAAAGCCTCATCTGCAATTTTTTTAAGAGGAATAATTTTTCCTCCTCTAACTCCTTCATCTGCAGTAATTAAATATTCAGACTCACAATCTGTTATTCTTGTTGCAATTGAATCAGGAGAAAATCCACCAAAAATAATTGAGTGCACAGCGCCTATTCTTGCACAAGCGAGCATAATGTAAGCTAGCTCTGGTATCATAGTTAAGTAAATCGTTACTCGGTCTCCTTTTTGGACGCCTAAACTTTTAAGACCATTAGCTGCTTTGCTTACATTTTGATGTAATTCTCTATAAGAAATTTTTTTAGAGTCAGCTGGATCATCACCTACCCATATAATAGCGGTTTTACTTGGATTTTTTTTAAGATGTCTATCAATACAATTAGCTGAAGCATTCAACGTACCGTCATAGAACCATTTAATCTTCACTTCCTCTTTACTGTATTTAACATCTTTAATTTTCGAATACTTTTTAATCCAAGTAATTCTTTTTCCTTCTTTGGCCCAAAATTTGTCATTCTCTTTTATTGAAAGTTTATATTTCTTTTTATATTTAGACTCGTTGACATAAGCATGATTTGCCCAACTATCTGAAACTTTAATTAAAGACTTACCATCGCCATCTTCAAGTAGCTTGGGTGCTTTAAAATTGAATTTTCTTGGTTTTGATTTTCTTGATCTTGATTTTGATTTTTTTCTTTTTTTTGATTTCGGTCTTTTTCTTTTTTTCGCTTTTCTAGACTTCTTTTTTTTTAATCTAATAATTTTCTTAGACTTCTTTCTTTTAGTCTTTTTAGTCTTTTTTGATTTTTTTTTCTTTTTTTTTCTTTTAGTCACAATTTCTCCCAATAAGGATTTATTTTACCCATCTTATAAATAATTTTCCAGCTTTTAAAATCAATTGGCATAACTGATAATCTACTCTGTTTGATAAGTGGTAAATGGGAAATAGTCTTTGTTTTTTTAATTTTTTCAAGAGATACAGGGTATTTAAGATGTTCTTCGAACCTAACCTGGACAGCTACAAATCTTTTTGTTTTATCAGTTTTGTCAATAAATGCCTCTTTAATTACCTTCACTATACCAACAATTTCTTTTCCAATATTCGAATGATAAAAAAAACAGAGATCACCCGCTTTCATTGCTTTTAGATTGTTAGCAGCTTGATAATTTCTTACACCATCCCAGGCTACTCCTTTTTTTCCAGCTTTCTTTTGTTGTTCAATTGACCATACGTCTGGTTCAGATTTCATTAACCAATATTGCATTATAATTTTAACCCGGGTCCTTTCATGTAAGGAGCATTTTTATCGAGAGGCCATCTTGACTTAGCCGGTATGTTTACATTATCAATCATATTTTTTTTAAATCTTTGTATACCGGCCCAAGCAATCATAGCAGCGTTATCACCACAAAATTTTAAATTTGGATAAATAGTTTCAAAGCTCATTTCATTTGATAATGTCGATAAGTTATCTCTTATAGTTTTATTAGCAGCAACTCCTCCTGCCACAATAAATTGAAAATTTTCTTTTTTTGTTCTTTTCCTAAACATTTCAACAGCTACTTTAGTTTTTTTATAAAGAATTTTATTAATTGTATTTTGAAAAGAGGCTGCTAAATTATATTTTAACTTTTCTTCTCCATTTATTTTTTTTGACTCCCTAAGTACTGCTGTTTTAAGACCAGCAAAAGATAAGTTACAACCTGCTTTATTTATTATTGGTTCAGGAAGTTTAAAAAAGTTTTTATCTCCTAATTTTGCAAATTTCTCAACACTTGGCCCACCTGGATAACCCAGGTCTAACATTTTTGCAGTTTTATCAAATGCTTCACCCAAAGCATCGTCGATTGTTGTTCCTAATTGTTCGTATTCATTGACATCTTTAACTATTAAAAATTGAGTATGACCCCCTGAAATTAATAATAATAAATAAGGAAATTTAATTTTTTTTTCTAAGCCAGGACTTAATGCATGTCCTTCCAAATGATTAACTCCAATAAAAGGTTTATTAGAAAACGCAGCGATCGATTTTCCAATATTTAAACCAACAGTTAAACAAACTATTAAACCAGGTCCAGCAGTTGCTGCAATCCCATCCACTTCATCAATAGAAATTTTACTCTCTTTTAAAGCTATATTAATTATGTATTCAATATTTTCTAAATGAGCTCTTGCCGCTAATTCAGGTACAACGCCACCAAATTTTTTATGTTCTTCGATCTGACTTGAAACTATATTAGATAGAATATCCGCAGTTCCTTTGTTATTTTCTCTTATGACAGCAGCGGCTGTTTCATCGCAACTAGTTTCAATACCAAGAAAAGTTATTTTTTTTGCCATTATATCTTCAATAATTTAAATAGTATAATTTAGATCTTTCAAATATATAATCAATTTATGACTAAAATTACAATCGGCGCCAGAGGAAGCAAGCTTTCACTTGCTTATGTTGAAAAAGTGAAAGAGCTTTTAATTCAAAAAAATAATGATCTGAGAGAAGAAAATATAGATTTTAAAGCCATTAAAACTTCTGGTGATATCAATCAAAATGAAAAATTGTCTAAAATAGGTGGCAAAAATCTATTCTGTAAAGAAATTGAAGAGAAACTCTTGCAGAAAGAAATTAATATTGCTGTTCACTCCTTAAAAGATATGGAGTCCGTAGAAGACAGCAACCTAGTCATTGGCGCATTTTTAAAGAGAAATGATTATAGAGATGTAATCATAAGCAATAAAATTAAAAGCTTAGAAGATTTAAAAGGTAAGATAGTTATTGGCTCAAGTTCTAGAAGAAGAGAGTTACAACTTAAAAAAATTAATAAAAATATTTCAGTAACAAGTATGAGAGGAAATATTGACACTAGAATTAAAAAACTCGAAGAAGGTAAATTAGATGGAATAATCTTGGCCGCAGCAGGAGTTAAAAGTTTAAATTTAACCAATAAAATAGGCTTGTCCTTTAAAACCGAAGAAGTTTTGCCTGCAGTGGGACAAGGTATAATAGCTGTTCAATGTAACAAAAACGATGATGTAATCAAAAAACTTTTGAGAAATATTAACGATACAGAAACTGAAGCGTGTGCAAAATCTGAACGTGCGATGCTGCAAGCAATTGAAGGTGATTGCGAAACAGCTGTCGGTGGTTTAGCAATAATAGAAAGCAATAATCTTAAATTGACAGCTCAATTATTTTCAGATTCAGGATTGAAAAGTTATGAGTGTGAGATGATGGGCAAAACTAGTGAGGCAGTAAATATTGGAAAATCAGTAGGGGAAGAATTATTAAAACTCGCAGGATCAGAATTTAAAAAAAAATGAATATTTTAATTACTAGACCTTTAATAGACTCAGAAGATTTAATGGGAAAGCTTTTTTCTCTTGGACATAAGATTGTTCATATCCCAACTTTAAAGATATCAGCAGCTAATGCTAGTCCAGTTGATGCAAAAAAATATGATGCGTTTATTTTTACAAGTGCAAACGCCATTAGAAATTTAAAGTTGAACAATCTTGATAATAGTAAAATATGTTTTTGTGTGGGTTCCATTACTGAAAAAATTGTAAGGCAAAAAGGGTACAATAACACAATTTCTGCGGGCGGAACTGTAAACGCTTTAAAAAATATTATTTTAAATTCAGATCAAATTGATAAAAAAAAATCTATTGCTTATTTTTGTGGAGACTACATTTCTTCCAATCTCGACATTGAACTTAGAAATGAAGGTTTTCAGATTGATAAGATTATCAACTACACTTCTGAAAAAATCACAGACCTAAATGAGGAAAATAACAAAATTATTAAAAACCATCCCCCTAACATAATTTTTATTTACTCTAAAAGAAGCGCTGAGAGCTTTATTGAAATAGTAAAAAAATACTCTCTTAATGGGTTGATGACAGAGTCTAGAGTATTATGTATAAGTGAAAAAGTTTTAGGTGTATTTAAAAACTTGGGATGGAAAAAATTGGAAGTTTTCCAACCAGGAGAAGAGTTAGAAAAATTGAAAGTTTAAACATATGGAAGTACTACAAAATTTTAAAAATTTGTTTTTTGATGTGTGGAATAAAGGTATATCCGGAATTAATATTTCAGAGATAATAATTGCATTACTAATTTTTTTATTTTTTTTATTTTTAAGGGGTGTTTTCTCTAAGTTTGTAGTTAAAAGATTAGAAAATTACGTATCAAAATCTACAAATAATTTTGATAACTCTCTTGTTTTTTCAATGGAGGGACCAGCAAAGTTCTTTCCAGTGGTTTTAGGATTTTTTGTTTCTACAAGTTATTTAACTGTTGAAACACAAGCTGCTGAATTTTTAGAAACTATTAATCGATCCTTAATAACTATTTTAATATTTTGGACATTTCATCAAATCATTGGACCTTTATCAGTTGTTATCAAATCTGTTGGAGGACTACTTTCAAAAGATTTAATCAATTGGATTATTAAAGCCATAAAGGTTTTAATATTTATTTTAGGAGCGGCAGCAGTATTAGAGCTTTGGGGAATTAAAATAGGTCCAATCATTGCTGGTTTAGGTTTATTCGGTGTAGCTGTTGCACTCGGGGCTCAAGATTTATTTAAGAACTTAATTTCAGGCATACTAGTTTTAGTAGAGAGAAGATTTCAAGTTGGTGACTGGATATATGTCGAAGGTGTTATTGAGGGAACTGTAGAAAGTATAGGTTTTAGATCTACAGTAGTAAGAAGATTTGATAAATCTCTTGCAACAATTCCAAATTTTCAATTTGCTGAAAATGCAGTGATTAATAATACCCAAACCACAAATAGAAGAATCAATTGGATGATTGGTTTGGAATATCGAACTACTAGCGAACAATTGAAAAACATTAAGAAAGAGATTGAAGACTATATTAAAAAAAGTGATGATTTTGTTAAATCCGAAGACACCTTGTTATCAGTTAAAATAGATCAATTTGCTGCAAGCTCTATAGATATTAGACTCATTTGTTTTACAAAAACAAAGTACTTTCAAGAATGGCTTAATGTGAAAGATACTTTAGCTTTAGAGATTAAAAACATTGTAGAAAAAAATAAAGCTTCATTTGCTTTCCCAAGTACATCGGTTTATGTGGAGAAAAATTCATGAAGTCGGTTTTAATACTTTTTGATAATGTAATTACTCTTTACATTTGGATATTAATCATCAACGCAGTTATAAGTTGGCTAGTTGCCTTTAACATTTTAAACACTGGAAATAGGTTTGTTTACGCAGTTCTTGATTTTTCTTACAGATTAACTGCTCCACCTTTAAACTATATAAGACGATTTCTGCCTAACTTAAGTTCGATAGATATTTCTCCTGTAATATTAATTTTAGCACTAATGTTTTTAAGAAATTTTATTTTCGAAATGTTTGCCCCAAGTTTATTTTAATGATGATTATTGATGGAAAAAAAGAAGCTGAAATTTTAAGACAAGAGATTAAAAAAGAAATTGAGTCGATAAAATCTAAAAACAACAGAGTTCCTGGATTAACCGTTATATTAATTGGTGATTTTGCACCAAGCCAGATTTACGTTAAGAACAAAGAAAAAAGCGCCAAAGAAGTTGGAATTAATTCAAATGTTGTCAGATACTCAAAAGAGGTTACAGAAGAAGAAGTTTTAAAAAAGATTAAAGATCTTAATAATGATACAAATGTTTCTGGAATACTAGTTCAATTGCCTTTGCCTCCTCAAATTAATAAGGAAAAAATAATTAACGCTGTAAGTCCTAAAAAAGATGTAGATGGATTTCATCCTATGAATGTTGGCAACCTTTCATCTGGACATAATGCTTTAGTTCCTTGTACACCTTTAGGATGCTTGTATTTAATAAAAAAAGTTGAAAAAAATTTATCAGGAAAACATGCGGTTATCATTGGTAGATCAAATTTAAATGGTAAACCTATGGCTCAATTACTTTTAAAAGAAAATTGCTCAGTTACAATTGTTCATTCAAAAACCAAAGATTTAAAACAAGAATGTTTAAAGGCTGATATTCTAGTTGCAGCAGTTGGAGTAGCTAAATTAGTAAAAGAAGATTGGGTAAAAAAAAACTCAATAGTTATTGATGTAGGAATAAATAAAGTGGGAGATAAAATTGTAGGGGACGTTGACTTTGATAATGTTAAAGAGAAATCTAAAGCTATAACTCCGGTACCTGGCGGGGTAGGACCAATGACTATTGCTTGTTTGTTAAAAAATACCTTAGATTGTTTTAAAGCTCGTTAGACTTTGATTTATCAATTTTTAGGTATTTACTATTTCTAAATCTAATTATTACAGTTGCTAAAGCTACGATTAATATTGCGACCGATATGTAAATTAAGTTTGTTGGGTCACTTTCTTTGTCTTGTAATATTATAAATCGGGCTAAAGCAGTTATTGCAATAACTAAAGGATAAGTAATTCTAACTGCTCTTGTTTCCCAATAAGATCTAACTAATCCGATAACTTCAATGTAAATGAACATTAAAAGCAAGTCTGCTAATGTAATATCTCTATTCTCGTACATTTCTCTCATCTCCAAAAAGAAAGCAATGATTGTTGAGATTAGGACAATTACAACAGCAACTAGTTGAATATTTCGAATCGAATTGTTCATTTAAAAGTATTGTATCAAAAATTTAACCTTTATTTAACTGTTTAGAATGAAATTTTATAAAATTTTCAACTTTCTTCTTATTAAAGGTTTTATTTTCCTCAAAAGAAACTTTTTTCATTGAATAAGCTTTGTTTTTCGTTTTCCTTGAAAGAATAATAATATTTCCTTTGTACAAGCTCAAAACTATTTCGCCAGAGACTTGATTTCTTTTTTTATCAATTATTTTTTGAAGTTTAATTCTTTTCTTTGAAAACCAATATCCATTGTAAACTAATTCAGCATACTTAGACATGACTCTTTCTTTATCGTGTGCTGTTTTTTTATCTAAAGTCACTGACTCAATTGCTCTATGTGCTGTATATAACAAAGTTCCACCAGGTGTTTCGTAAACACCTCTTGATTTAATACCAATAAATCTATTTTCAACAAGATCCACTCTTCCAATGCCATTTTTACCTGCAAGAATATTCAATTTATCTAAAAGTTTATCAGGCCTTAATCTTTTTCCATTTACTGCAATAGGATCACTATTTTTAAAAGTAATTTTAACTTTTGTTTTTTTGTTTGGAGCTTTTTCTGGTGAAACAGTTCTTTGAAAAATAAATTCAGGTGCAGAATTTTTAGGATCTTCTAAAACCTTGCCTTCTGTAGAGGTATGAAAAATATTATCATCAACGGAGAAAGGGGGCGCTCCCTTTTTATCTTTAGGAATTGGAATATTATTTTTTTTTGCGTATTTAATTAAGTCTGCTCTAGATTGTAATTTCCATTCTCTCCAAGGCGCGATCGTTTTAATTTTCTTTCCGCCAAAAAAAGCGTAACCAAGTTCAAATCTAACTTGATCATTACCTTTTCCCGTGGCTCCATGTGATACAGCATAAGCTTTAAATTTTTTTGCTATGGCTATTTGTCTTTTAGCAATTAAAGGTCTTGCAATTGAAGTGCCAAGTAAATAAACACCTTCGTAAACAGCATGCGCTCTTATCATTGGAAAAACATAATCTTTTACAAAGATATTTTTAAGATCTTCGATTATAATATTTTTTACTCCAAGACGTTTTGCGTTAGTTATAATTTTTTTTCTATTAATTTCTTGGCCAATATCTGAAGTATAAGCAATTACTTCTGCTTTATAATTTTTTTGTAACCATCTTAAAATAATTGAAGTATCTAATCCACCAGAGTAGGCTAATACAATTTTTTTCATCTAGCCGCAGGTTTTTTTTGCAGTGTTATATGCCTTTGTAAATCCCATCATTGAATAATGATCAGTAGTTTCCGCGCCTTTTGTTGTTCTAGCTTTAACGATAAGATTTGTTGCTTTTTTCATCAATTTAATAAATTTTTTTTCTTCTTGATCATCTAATAGCCAAGCGAAATTTTTTTGTGAAAAAAAAGAATATCTTTTTTTCCCTGAGCTAGCCGTAACAGTAGAACTTTTATAATCGTGGCCGCTTGTAACGCTAACTTCATCTTTAATGTTCTCACCAGGTCTAAACGTTACAAACAATTTAGACTGATCTCTTTGAATCGCTCCTGGAGCTCTTTTTGTGGGAACAGTTTGAGCAAAACAAATTTTACCTTTTTCTGTCTCAGCAACAAAGCTTTCCCAATTTTTATATTTACCAGTTGATCTTGGGGTATTAGCAAAGGCGCTAAAAGAAAAGATTACGAGAATAATTAAAAGAAATATTTTTTTGACCACCATAATTTGTTTTTATACTAAATTAATTTGATTTCAACGCTCGATTAAGGTGATGGATTTGGGTTGTTGTTGTGAATTTCGTTCACTCTTTCCATCATTTCATCGGTAAATTCTATGTTTATGCTTTCAACATTTTCTTTAAGTTGATCCATTGTGGTTGCTCCAATTATATTACTTGTTACAAATGGTCTAGAATTAACGAAGGACTGAGCCAGTTGAACCATTGTTAGATTAAAATCTTTAGCTAGTTCAAAATATTTATCGTAGGCTTTCATTGCCAAAGGATTTAAATGTCTTTCCCAACCTTTAAAAAGTGCCATTCTTGAGTCTTTTGGCATTTTACCATTCCTATATTTTCCAGATAATCCTCCTGCTGCAAGAGGATAATAAACGAGTAAGCCACATTTCTCCCTAATAGAAATTTCTGACATGCCTATTTCGTAAGTTCGGTTCACTAAATTATATGGATTTTGTACTGACATCATTCTTGGAGCATTTTTATTTTTTGAGATTTCAAGATACCTAGATAATCCATATGGTGTTTCATTAGACATACCGATATGCCTAATCTTTCCACTCTTTATATATTTTTCTAAAGCCTCAAGTATACTTTCAAAACTATTCCAATTTCCCTCTTTATTATTAAATAGATAGTCTCTTCTTCCAAAGAAGTTTGTAGAACGCTCAGGCCAATGTAGTTGGTATAAGTCAATATAATCTGTTTTTAATCTTTTTAAGCTACCATCAATTGCTTCGCCAATTTTCTTTTCATCAAAATTATTACCTCCACCTCTTATCCAGTCACATCCTGGCCCAGCAACTTTGGAAGCTAAAATAATTTTATCTCTATTTTTTCTTTTTTTGAGCCAATTGCCAATCATTACTTCTGTTTTACCATAAGAGTCAGAAGTTGGTGGCACAGAGTAAATTTCTGCAGTATCAAAAAAATTTATTCCTTGTGATACCGCGTAATCCATCTGCTCAAAAGCATCTTTTTCAGTATTCTGAGTTCCCCATGTCATTGTGCCGAGGCAAATTAAACTTACGTCAATATTAGTGGTTCCAAGTTTTCTAAATTTCATAAAAATTAATATTTATGGCTCTTTTTTAGGTCAATTTTTGACTATTGAAAAGTTTTTAAAAAAACATATATATAAAGTATGGAATTTAACAAACAAACATCAACTGTAAGATCATCAGCTTCTGAAGCAATTATAGATCAGGGTTTACGTTCTTACATGCTCAAAGTCTATAACTACATGGCTTCTGGTGTTTTATTGACAGGTTTTATAGCTCTAGCATTTTTTAAAATGGCTGTTGTAACTTCAAGCGAAGGGCAGATCATTGGTTTAACAAACTTTGGAAATACAATTTACGCTTCAGAACTTAAATGGGTGATCATGTTGGCTCCTTTAGCAGTAGTTTTCTATATGAGTTTTGGAATTGCAAAAATGTCTGCAGCTAAAGCTCAAACTACATTTTGGATATTCGCAGCATTAATGGGTGCATCGCTTTCATCAATATTTTTGATATACACTGGAGCAAGTATAACTAGAGTTTTCTTTATAACTGCTGGAACTTTCGGTGCAATGAGTATTTATGGCTATACTACAAAGAGAGATTTAACTAAATTAGGATCTTTTTTAATGATGGGTCTTTTCGGAATTATAATTGCATCATTGGTGAATATTTTTATGAAATCTACAATGATGTACTTTGTAATTTCTATAATTGGTGTATTAGTTTTCGTAGGTTTAACAGCTTACGATACTCAAAAAATAAAAAACATGTATTTAGTGAGTGATAGCGGAGAGATGATCGGTAAAAAAGCTGTCATGGGTGCTCTGACATTATACTTAGACTTTATCAACCTATTTATAATGCTTTTAAGACTTTTCGGTCAAAGAAGATAATTACTTAACCAATTTTAATTTATTCCAACTAGTTTTACTAATCAGCTGATTTAAATTTTCAGATTTTTTTAGAATTGCTCCGTTTTTATCCTTAATGAGATACCTTTCATTAAAATATTTCGGTTTTAGATTCTTTAAAATTCTCAAGACAGGTTTCTCAGAAGTTCTTTGATAAACATCAAACGAAACCTCTTTTATACTAGAAGTAAAAGAATAATCTTTCCATGAACCGTTTGAAACCATTTTTGCATACAAATTTAAGATACTTTGTAATTCTTTTTTAATAAAAAATTTTTCTTTTCCATTTCTTTTAGTCTCATTATTAACTACTAGTCTTATTTTATTCATAACTTATATCTATTTATTAGTGGCAACTGCATCGCAGTAAAAATTATTGTAATTGGCAACATGCCCCAGACTTTAAAGTTAACCCAGGTTGCTTCAGGCTGAGTTCGCCAGACAACTTCATTTAATAAGGCTAAAAATATAAAAAAATAAGCCCATCTTGAATTAAGTTTTCCCCATCCTTCCTCATTTAATTGAAATGCAGTCTGTAAAAAAAGTTTTAAAAAATTTCTATTAAAAAAAGATTTACTGACAAGAAGAATAGCCGCAAATATTAAATTTACTATTGTTGGTTTCATATAAATAAAAATCGGATTATTAAAATATAATGTTAAACCGCCAAATAAAGAAATTACTACAGCACCAATTAAAGGCACATATGGAATTTTTTTTTCAACAAAGTACATGATAGCCACTGCTATTAATGTTGAAATTATTAATGGAGGAATAGCTGCACTTAAATTATTGCCACTTTTATAGTAAACTGTAAAAAAAATTAATAATGGCCCGAAGTCTGTAATAAATTTTAAAAAAGACTTATTCACAAATGATTATTAGCATATAATAAAATTTTATTAAATTAGATATTGATTTCTGAGAAAAAATTATTAATTATTTGGTATGGAACTAAGTAATACTGCAAAATTTTCAATTGGTGAAGTGGTTAAACATAAGCACTTTGACTTCAGAGGAGTAATATATGATGTGGATTTTGAATTTAACAATTCTGAGGAATGGTATCAGTCTATTCCAAAGGAAGTTAGGCCAAGGAAAGATCAACCTTTTTATCATCTGTTAGCAGAGAGCAATGATGTAACCTATGAGGCATACGTTTCAGAACAAAACCTTCTTTTAGATCAATCAAAAGAACCGGTAAAGCATCCGCTAATAGAGGAGATCTTTTCTGGAAAAAAAGGGTCAAGTTATCACAAAATATCTAACTAACCTTTATTGCCTAAAATTTAACAATTTTTATTCAAACCTCAGACACAGAGAACAGGTAATATTTTAATGTTTTAGCCCAATTGAGGATAAACTTCTTTAGTTATACTCCCTCCTAATTCTCAGTTGGGCCCATAATATAACTTCACATAAAAAAAATATTATAGTAGTTAAAGTCTAATGTTTAGAATTTTAAATCTTAGCAACATATTTATTTGGATTGAGAAATTAATTGGATTTATAAATTCAATCTTTTTTATTTTACTCTTAGTCGCACTTTCTTTTGCTTTAATTTTTTCGCCACCAGATTATTTACAAGGAGATAGTGTGAGAATAATGTATGTACATGTCCCATCCGCTTGGATTGGTCTAGCCTCTTTTTCCTCAATTGCAATATTATCTATTGCTCATTTTATTTTTAAAATTAAAAATATTAAATTAATAACTAAAAGTATTGCTCCAATAGGTCTTATGTTTACATGTTTGGCGTTAGTAACAGGATCTATCTGGGGTCAACCAACTTGGGGAACATGGTGGGCTTGGGATGCTAGAATAACATCAATGATGATCCTCGCTCTTTTTTATATTGGATTTATTTCAACTCACAAATTGATTACTGATGAAAACAAAGCAAACAAAATTTCTAGTATTATTGCAATAATAGGCTTAATAAATATTCCTATAATTAAATATTCTGTTGATTGGTGGAATACACTTCATCAACCTGCTAGCATTAAGTTATCTGGAGAGAGCACAATACATTCTTCTATGTTAATGCCATTATTGTTAATGTTTTTTGTCTTAATATTGTATTGTGCGCTAATTTTTCTAATGAAATACAAGACAGAAATCATTAGAATAAAGAAAAAAAACTTAAAAAGATTATGATTCAAAATTTTTTATCTATGAGTGGTTACGGTTTATTTGTATGGGGATCTTTCGGAATTACTTTTATTGCTTGTGGTTTACTTTACTACAAAACACTCAAAACACTTAAAAAGTACGAAAAAGAATTTGCGAGAGAGATTAACGAGCTTTCATCAGAACAAAAAAAAGTAGTTATTGAGAATTCAAAAATCGCTTCACAGGTTTTATCCTCATTCAGCAAAAGTATTTAAAGCAGTTAATGCTTCCAAGAAAAGTAAAAAAAAGAGCATCACTCTTAGCCATAACTTTACTTGTATCGGTTATAGGAATATTTTTTATACTTCAATCATTAAACAAAAACATTTTATATTTTAAATCCCCTACAGATATAAAAAATAATCAAAATATTAATTTTGATAAAAAAATTAGAGTAGGCGGAATGGTTAAAAAAAATTCACTTATAATTAAAGAGGAAGAAATAAAATTCATAATCACTGATTTCAATAACGAGCTAAATATAAGCTTTAGCGGTACAGTTCCAAACTTATTTTCAGAGGAAAAAGGTGTTGTTGCCGAAGGTAAACTGCAAGATAAGACTTTCTTTATAGCTGATAGAATTTTAGCAAAACATGATGAAAATTACATGCCCCCAGAATTAAAAGATATGATGAAAAAAAATGCTAAGTAATCTAGGAAATATTTTATTATTTTTAAATGTGATCTTAAGTCTAAGCATTATTTATACTGCTAAAAGAAATCTAAAAATATATGGAGGGGTAGATAAAAATATTTTTCAACTAAGTTTAATCCAAAGTACCTCAATAATTATTTGCTTTTTTGTTTTGATAGCTGCTTTTATTGTCTCAGATTTTTCTTTAATTACTGTTTATCAAAACTCACATTCTTTGAAGCCTTTATTTTATAAGATTTCAGGCACATGGGGAAACCATGAAGGAAGCTTATTGCTTTGGGCTATCATTCTTTCAATATTTTCTTTTTTATTTTTAGTCTACAACAAAAATCACCCAAAAAAATTTAGACTTATTACGTTGATTGTTCAGAATATTTTAATACTTGGTTTCCTTTTTTTTATTTTATTTAATTCAAATCCTTTCAGTCCAATTTCTCCAGTTCCATCAGAAGGTTTAGGTTTAAATCCAATTTTACAAGATCCTGCTTTAGCTATACATCCTCCATTACTTTACGTAGGTTTTGTTGGTGCATCTATTTATTTTTCAGCAGCTATATCATCACTAATTACAAATTATTCAGAAAAATCATTTTCTCTTTCTATAAAAAAATGGGTTTTAATTTCTTGGTGTTTTCAAACACTTGGAATTCTTGTTGGTTCCATATGGGCTTACTATGAATTGGGCTGGGGAGGTTTTTGGTTTTGGGACCCCGTAGAAAATGCTTCTTTGTTACCTTGGTTTGCTATGACTGCTTTATTTCATTCATTAATTGTTTTTGAAAAAAGAAATCTATTTTATTTTTGGGTAATTATACTATGTTTAATTACATTTACTTTGAGTGTGACAGGAACCTTTTTAGTAAGATCTGGGATTTTAAATTCTGTTCATACATTTGCGAGTGATCCAACTAGGGGAGTCTATATATTAATATTTTTAAGTTTAATGATATTTGGATCTATTTTTCTCCTTTTTCAAAAGTATAAAAAAGAAAATTATGATTTAAATCGGAATAGTAAAGAAACATTCATTTTGGTTAACAACTGGTTTATGATGTTTTACTTAATTACCGTTTTGCTAGGAACTATTTACCCAATTTTTACTGATGCTATAACTGATAATAAAATTTCGGTAGGTCCACCTTTTTATAATGTAATTATATTTCCGGTAGTTGTTGTATTTCTTATATTTATGGCTTTAGGACCTAAAGCAAAATGGATAAAAAACAAATTTGAAAACATTAAAATTTATTTTCTTATACTAACCGGTGCGATTAGTTTAAATTTAGCAATAATATTCTTTTTTAAAAGCTACTCACTTTTATCTAATTTTATTATCATTAGTGCTCTATTTTTGATCATTTCTTCTTTGATTGATACATCAAAAGCTATTAAAAAAAACAAATTAGATTTTGCTAGAATTATTTCACATACGTCTTTTGGTTTTTTAGTTTTGTTCATTGGATTGAATCATATTTTTTCAGTGGAAAAAGATTATAATATTAAATTAGGGGAAACAAAAAAATTTGAAAATTACTCTATTCAGTTACAGAATTTAGATTTAAAAAATTATAAAAATTATCAAGCAATTATCGGAAAATTAGTAATAAAAAATATAAATTCAAATCAAACTAATATTTTAAATCCAGAAATAAGAATTTACGATAATCCCAAAACTTTAACTTATGAGGCAGCTATTAAAACTAGTTTGATCAAAGATTATTATTTAACCATGAGCAATATTGATAGATCAGATTATTATAATATTAAGTTTCAAAAAAAACCATTGATGGCTTGGATCTGGATATCAGTAATCATGATCGTTGTTGGCGGCTTTTTAAGACTATTTAGCAATGCAAAAAATAATTAAAATAATAATTTTATTCATTTTTTTATTTGTCATAGGCATATTTTATATAAGTCTTACAAGAGACACAAATTATAACACCTCTAATTTAATCAATAAAAATACTCCAGAATTTAAAATATTATCTTTTGATGAAACAAATTTCTACACAAGAGATGACATAAGAAAATATAATTACACTCTAATTAATTTTTGGGCATCATGGTGTACACCTTGTAGAATTGAACATCCAATATTAATGAAATTGTCTAAAACGAAAAACTTAACGATATTTGGTATTAATTTTAAAGATAAAAATACTAAATCTAAAAAATTTTTAAGTGAGTTAGGTAATCCATATGATTTATTAGCTAAAGACGAAAACGGAAAGCAGTCAGTGAGATTTGGCATTTACGGAATTCCAGAAAGTATATTAATAAATAAAGAATTGATGATTATACAAAAATTTGTAGGACCGTTATCTATTGACGATTATAATGCTATTATTAAAATAATAGAGTAATTATGAAATTAAGTTTATTTTTAATTTTTTATATATTTTTCTTGAAATTTACTTTTGCAGCAGAAAAAACTGTCGATCCAAATCAGATTCATAAAAATTTACGCTGTTTAGTCTGCCAAGGACAATCAATTTCAGATTCAAACTCTGATTTTGCTCAAACAATTAAGTTAGTCGTAGAAGATCTTATTGATGAAGGAAAAACTGAGGAAGAAATTTACTTATTTATGTCAGATAAGTATGGAGACTGGATCGTATTTAAACCTCAATTTAATATTCAAAATTCCATACTATGGATTTTGCCTTATATTGTCTTAATTTTTGGTGGTTTTTTCATTTTTTCTTTTCTAAAAAAAAAGCAATAAAGTTCTAAAGGAAACTGTACATATTAAACATTTAGTTGTATTTTTTTATATGAAATTCAAACTGCTAATAAACTTATTATTCGCTTTCATAATATTTGTTCATGCGCACGCAGAACAAGGAAATAAAGATATTTCATTTTACACTGGTACATTTGATGTAATAGATAAAGAGGGTGATGATAAAACTTCTTTATTTGGAATTGAACACAAAAATCCAAACTTATTTAGAGACACTTTTTTAGGAAAGTTGAAACCTGTTACAGGAGCTTTTATGACAGGCAATAGTTCAGTTTACCTTTACACAGGTGTTGAAGGGCAGTACGGAGTTGGCCCTTTAAAGATTTTACCAAGTTTTACTCCTGGTTATTACGAGAAAGGTGGCGGAAAAGATTTAGGTAGTGTGCTAGAATTTAAAAGTGAAGTAAAAATAGGCCTGGACATTTTCGAAAACTCTAAATTAAGTTATAGCTATAGTCATATTTCCAATAATGACTGGGGCGAAACTAATCCAGGTACAGATAATCAACAAATTACTTTTTCAAAAAACTTTTAATAATAATGAATCTTGAAGATTGTTATAATTTTGAAGATTTTAGAAGATTAGCAAAAAAAAATTTACCGGCTCCAATTTTTCATTACATAGATGGAGGCTCTGATGATGAGACTACTTTAAAAAGAAACACAGAGTCATTTTTAAAATGTGATTTAGTGCCTAATATACTGGCAAGTGTTGGTGAACCTGATCTTACAACAACTGTTTTTGGACAAAAAATTGATATGCCTTTATTTTTGGCACCAACTGCAATGCAAAGGTTATATCATCACGATGGAGACAAAGCATCCGCTAGAGCTGCAGAAAAATTTGGAACATTTTACAGTATGTCGACTATGGCAACTTCCTCTATTGAGGAAATAGCTAATGTCGCAAGCGGACCCAAGATGTTTCAACTTTATATTCATAAAGACCAAGGTTTAACAGATAATTTAATAGATAGATGTAAAACAGCAGGATTTAAATCTTTGTGTTTAACTGTTGATACAGTTGTAGCGGGAAATAGAGAAAGAGATCATAAATGGGGTTTTACCACGCCACCAAAATTAACTTTAAAAAGTATTATGAGTTTTGCAATGCATCCTAAATGGGCATTCAATTATTTAACTAATAAAAAATTTGAGTTAGCAAATGTTTCTCATTGGACAAAAAAAGGATCTAGTATCGCAAAAGGAGTAATGGATTATATCAACGAACAATATGATCCAGCGATGAGTTGGAAAGATGCAGAATATGTTGTAAAAAAATGGGGAGGACCATTTGCATTAAAAGGTGTTATGTCGATCGAAGATGCAAAAAGAGCAATTGATATTGGAGCTTCTGCAATTTTATTATCTAATCATGGTGGAAGACAACTTGATGGTTCAAGATCACCCTTTGATCAACTGCCAGCTATAAAGGAAGCAGTTGGAGATAAATTAGAAATAATTTTAGACGGAGGAATAAGAAGAGGCACTCATGTTTTAAAAGCTTTATCATTAGGTGCAACTGCTTGTAGTTTTGGAAAAGGTTTTTTATTCGCCCTTGGCGCTGGTGGGCAAGCTGGAGTAGAGCAAATTTTAAAAAGAATGAGAGAAGAAATTAGAAGAGATATGATTTTATTAGGCTGTAAAAGCATAAAAGAGCTTAATAGCTCAAAAATCGCATATAGGTGATGCAATTTAGGAGTTTGAAATTTAAAAAAAATTTTTATAAAAATTCACTATGAAATTAGCAAAAAATTTAGAACGATTAGGAACCGAAACAGCTTTTAGTGTTTTAGCGGAGGCTAAAAAACTTGAAGCCCAAGGAAAAGAAATGATCCATTTAGGTTTGGGTCAGCCTGATTTTAAAACACCCCAGCATATTATGGATGCCGCAAAAAAAGCAATCGATGATGGACACCATGGATATGTTTTAGCGAACGGCATTATAGAGTGTAGACAGGCTGTTTCTAGAAAAATAAAAAGTTTATATAAAAAAGAAGTGGATCCGGAAAGAATTATGATTATGCCGGGAGGGAAACCCACAATGTATTATGCAATTCAAATGATCGGAGAACCTGGTGCAGAAATAGTTCATCCAACACCTGGATTCCCAATTTACGAGTCGATGATAAATTATACTGGAGCCAAAGCTGTTCCCTATGATTTAACAAAAGAAAAAGATTTAAAGTTTGATCCAGAAAAAATTTTATCTTCAATTACTGACAAAACGAGATTAGTAATTATAATTAATCCAAATAACCCAACAGGTAGTTTTGTGGAAAAGTCCGCAATAGATTTTCTTGCTGAAGGGTTAAAGAAACATCCTCATGTTTATATTTTAAGCGATGAAATTTATAGTAGACAAATTTTTGATGGTAAAGAAATGCCTACATTTTTTAATTATCCAGATCTCCAAGAAAGATTAATTGTCTTAGATGGATGGAGCAAAGCTTATTCTATGACAGGTTGGAGAATGGGTTGGAGCGTGTGGCCAGAAAAATTAATTCCACATGTCACAAAATTAGCAATTAATAGTTTTTCTTGTGTAAATGCGCCTTCACAATTCGCTGGCATAGCAGCACTTGACGGACCCGATGATTCTATACATCACATGATGGAAAAATTTGATCAAAGAAGAAAATTAATTCACAAAGGTCTAAACGATTTACCGGGAGTTACTTGTAGTATGCCCGGAGGAGCTTTTTATGCTTTTCCAAATGTAAGCGGAACAGGAATGAGCGGATCTGAATTTTCAAAAAAATGTATGCATGAGGCTGGTGTGGCAATTGTTCCTGGAACAGCTTTTGGTAAGACATCTGTTGATTTTGTACGTTTTAGCTTTGCAGCCTCTCAGGATAATATACAAAAAGCACTAGATAAAATATCAAAAATGCTTAAGTAAGGTAACTTATGAGTAGTTTACAAATGCCAAAAGTCGACGGTTCAATTTTATCAAAAAAAGATAAAATCGTTTCTGATATAGGAAGAATAATAAATCCAAAAAATGTTCTTTCACACCCAGATGAATTAAGACCTTTTGAAACTGATGGCTTAACCGCTTACAGACAAATGCCTATGGCCGTAGTTATGCCTGAAACTGTAAAGGAAGTTAGTAGCATATTAAAATATTGTAATGATAATAAAGTTAAAGTTGTCCCACGAGGAGCTGGAACGGGCTTATCGGGCGGATCACTGCCCTTAGAGGATTGTGTGCTTATGGCAATGGGAAAATTCAATAAAATTTTAGAAATTGATTACGAGAATAGATGTGTGGTTACACAACCATGTGTAACAAATTTAGCAATCACTCATGCTGTTCAAGATAAAGGATTTTACTATGCTCCAGATCCTTCAAGTCAAATTGCATGTTCTATAGGTGGAAATGTAGCTGAAAATTCTGGAGGCGTGCATTCTTTAAAATATGGAGCTACAACAAATAATCTTTTGGGTATCGAAGTCGTGCTTATGGATGGAACAATAACTAAATTCGGTGGTAAAGCAATGGACTCAGAAGGTTACGACTTTTTAGGTTTGATGACTGGATCAGAAGGTTTACTAGGAGTTATAACAGAAGTTACAGTAAAAATTCTTAAGTCACCAGAAATTGTGAAGGCTGCATTAATCGGCTTTCCAACCATTGAAGATGCTGGAAATTGTGTAGCAGAAATAATAGCTGAGGGATGTATACCTGCGGGAATGGAAATTATGGACAAAGCTCTCACAAAAGCTACAAATGATTATTCTAAGGCGGGATATCCAACGGATGCAGAAGCAATGATGATTGTTGAGTTTGATGGAACTGAGCATGAGGTAGAGGCTTACATTGAAAAAGCAAAACAAATTGCAGAAAAAAATAATTCTTCTAGCTTGAAGGTAAGCAAATCTAATGAAGAGAGATTAAAATTTTGGGCAGGTAGAAAAGCAGCTTTTCCAGCTTGTGGAGTTTTAGCACCCGATTATATGTGCATGGACGGTTCAATACCAAGAGGTAAACTTGCAGAAGTACTAAGAGAAATCACAAGACTATCAAAAAAATATGATTTACCAGTTGCTAACGCTTTCCACGCCGGTGATGGAAATCTTCATCCATTAATTATGTTTGATGCTAATGATAAGAACTCGCTTAAGAAATGCGAAGACTTTGGAGCAGATATATTAAAATACTGTGTTAAAGTTGGTGGAGCTCTTACAGGTGAGCATGGAGTAGGAATAGAGAAAAGAGAATTAATGTGTGAGGCTTTCAATGATAAAGATATTCAACAACAGCTCACTATAAAAGTAGCTTTAGACCCAAATTCATTATTAAATCCAGGCAAAGTTTATCCAATACTTAGAAAATGCGCTGAGGAAGGGAGAGTTCACGTCCATGGAGGAAAAACAAAATTTCCAGACATCCCTAGATTTTAACCAAAATATTTTTAAACCATCTACTAGAGAAGAAATTGTAGAAATCGTAAAAAATTGTTACAAAAAAAGTATTCCTTTAGAAATAAGCGGGTTACAATCAAAAAATAAAATTGGTAGAAATTTTCAAGCTGAGAAAACTTTAGATCTTTCAAATTATAAAGGGATAATAGATTACAAACCTGAGGAACTTTATATTAAAGTTAAAGCAGGTACTTCTATAAGTGAAATTGAAGAAGTACTTAAAAAAAATAATCAACAATTAGCGTTTGAGCCTATTGACTTTGGTTACTTATTTTCAGGAGAGAGTAATAGCGGTTCGATCGGAGGGGTGGTTGCTTGTAACTTTGCAGGATCAAGAAGATTTAAAGTAGGAAGTGTTAGAGATCATCTTCTTGGTTTTCAAGGAATTAATGGAAAAGGTGAAACGATAAAATCAGGTGGAACAGTTGTAAAAAATGTAACCGGCTACGACTTGTGTAAGATATTATCTGGATCTTTTGGAACACTTACAGTTTTAACAGAAATATCAATTAAAGTTTTACCAAAACCTGAGACAAGTAAAACACTAATTATAAAAAATCCTCATGTTAAAAAAGCACTTGATTATTTAGGACAATCTTTATCATCATCAACCGATCCTTCTGGAGGCGTTTTTTATCCTGATTATTTTGGAAAAAATTTCATTTTAAATGATCTTACACATGATGGAGGCTTGACTGGTATAAGAATAGAAGGTCCTATGAACTCAGTTGACCAAAGAATTAATAGACTTTCAAAAGAATTAGCTCTTATTGATAACGAGTTCTCAGTTTTAGATAGCGTCCAAACAGAAATTTTTTGGAATAAAACAAAAAACTTAGAGGTTTTCAAAAATTCAAAAAGTAATTTAACAAGAGTAGTTGTGCCTATAAGTGAAACGTTACAAGTTATTCAAAAGCTTAAAAAAGATGATTTAAATTATTTTATTGACTGGGGTGGCAGTCTTATTTGGATGGCGTTTGACCACTTAAATTCTAAAATCCTTTCAGAAATAAAGGAAACAACCAAGAATCACCACGGATACTATACATTAATCAAAATAGAGGATGACTTTAAGGCCTCTGCCGATATTTTTACAATAGATCCAATTAAGTATAAAATCAGTGAAAAAATAAAAAAAAGTTTTGACCCGAAAAGAATTTTTAACCCGGGTAAGATGTATACAGGAATTTAAATGCAGACATCATTTACAGAGAATCAATTGAAAGACAAAGATAACAAAACCAGTGAAACAATTATAAGAAAATGTGTTCACTGCGGTATGTGTAATGCAACTTGCCCAACTTACGGAATTAATGGTGAAGAATTAGAAGGTCCAAGAGGAAGAATATATCTAATAAAAGATATGTTAGAGAATAAAAAACCAGCTACCAAACAAATTGCAAAACATATTGATAGCTGCTTATCATGTTATTCTTGTATGACGACTTGTCCATCAGGCGTAAACTATATGCACCTCATCGATCATGGAAGAAATTATGTTGAAGAAACTTATAAAAGACCTTTCTTTGATAGATTGTTTAGAAATATACTTTCGTTTGTATTACCAAGACCAAAAGTATTTTTATTAATGGCTTTGTCTTCTAAAATTATTAAACCTTTTAGTTTTTTATTTCCAAAATTTCTCAAAAATGCATTAAGTTTAATGCCAGACAAAATACCTTCCAAGAAATTAAAAGAAAAAAAAGTTTATGAAGTTACGAAAGGTAAAAAAATTTCAAGGGTAGCACTATTAACTGGATGTGTTCAAAGAGTAATCTCACCTGAAATAAATGAGTCGACAATTAGACTTTTAAATAGACATAATGTTGAAGTTGTTGTGATGCCAGATATCTATTGCTGCGGTTCTTTAAATCATCATTTAGGTAAACAAAAATTAGCACACGAGTCTTTTAAAAATAATATAAATAGTTGGCATGATGAATATCTTAAAAATGGTTTGGATGCGATTATTAGCAACACCTCAGGCTGTGGCACAACTTTAAAAGATTACGGGCATATTTTTAAAAATGATAAAGATTTGAGAAAAAAGGCAAAAAAAATTTCTGAGTTAACAAAGGACATCACTGAGTATCTTGATGAAAATTTAAAGTTAAATATAAATATAAACACTGAGAAAAAATATAAAATTGCTTATCATTCAGCTTGTTCGATGCAGCACGGGCAAAAAGTTCATCAACAACCTAAAGATTTAATTTCAAAAACTGGTAACGAGGTTTTAGAAATACCAGAAGGACATTTGTGTTGCGGGTCTGCTGGGACATACAATATTCTACATCAAAAAATGGCAAAATCGTTATTAAAAAATAAAGTCAAAAATATTGAAAAAATTTCTCCTGATTTTATTTCAACAGGCAATATAGGCTGCATGACACAAATTTCATCTGGAACTAGAATTCCTATTATTCATACAGTTGAATTACTCGATTGGTTCACAGGAGGACCGAAACCATATAAATTAAATAATTTCTAAAATGAAAAAAAAAATTTTTGTTACTAGAAGGCTCCTTAAAGAAAACGAGGAGAAGCTTCAAAGCTTATTTGAAGTGATTTTAAATAAAGATGACAAAATTTATACGCCTCAAGAAATTATTGATGGATCCAAAAATTATGATGGAATTTTAAGTTCAGTTACTGATCCAATTAATGCTGATACTATATCTAAATTGTCAAGCTCCATTAAAATTATCGCTAACGGTGCGGTTGGCTTTGGAAATATAGATATTCAAGCTGCTAAGGCAAAAGGGATTACAGTTACAAATACTCCTGATGTTTTGACTGACGCCACAGCTGACATCCAAATATTACTTTTATTAGGAGCATCCAGGAGAGCTTATGAGGGTCGTATTGCAGCCGAAACTCAAAACTGGAAATGGTCTTTTGATTTTTTATTAGGAAAACAAATGTCAAATAAGAGATTAGGAATTCTTGGAATGGGCAGAATTGGAAGAGCGGTTGCTAAAAGGGCAAAGGCTTTTGGTATGGAAATTCACTATCATAATAGATCTAAACTCTCCTCAGATTTAGAGGATGGTGCGATTTATCACAAAGATATAAAAAGTTTGTTTGAAAAAAGTGAATTTTTATCGATTAATTGTCCTGCTACTCCAGAAACAAAAAACTTAATAAACAAAGAAACATTAGGTTATTTAAAAGAAAATACTGTTATTGGAAATGCAGCTAGAGGAGATATCGTTGATGATGACGCCATGGTAGAAGCAATAAAAAATGGTAGGGTATTTGCATATGGATTAGACGTTTACAATGGTGAACCAAAAATTCATCCAGAATATTTAAAATTAAAAAATATTTTTTTACTTCCCCACTTAGGTAGTGCGACTAAAAGAACAAGATGGGATATGGCATACCGAGCAACAAAAAATTTGGAAGATTTTTTTTCTGGCAAAAAACCTCAAGATCAAGTGAATTAGTACACCTGTAGATTGAATCTGTAACTAAATAATTCTAAAAATATCGAGACTCTGATTTGAGTTTATGCTTAAATATTTTAGTTAATTAATTAACGGAGGACATATGTCAAAAAAAATAAAAGGAGTAAAAACTCCATCAAGACGTAAGTTCTTTAAAGTAGCAGCAGCTACGGGTGCTGCAGCGGCAGCAACTGTTGCAATGCCAAACATTGCTTTAGGTGCTCCTCAAACTTTAAAGATGCAAGCGGCTTGGCCGTCAGGCGCTAACATTTTCTTCGAAATGGCTGGCGACTACGCAAAAATGGTAAGCGACATGTCTGGAGGTGAATTAAAAATTGATCTTCAGCCAGTTGGAGCTGTAGTTAAGACTTCGGAAATTGGACAAGCAGTAAGTTCAGGTGTACTTGATATGGGACACTGGGTAACAGCTTACTGGTATGGAAAAAATCCAGCAGCTTCTCTATTCGGTACTGGTCCGTCATACGGTATGTCATCTCAAGAAATTATGGGATGGATAGAGTATGGTGGAGGTAGAAAACTTTATGATGAAACTCTTGCAAAAGTAGGTTTCGATTATATTGGTTTCTTCCATATGCCTATGCCTGCACAGCCTTTTGGTTGGTTCAAAAAGAACGTAACTAAAGTATCTGATGTAAAAGGTATGAAGTACAGAACAGTAGGTTTAGCTACTAACGTATTAACAGCAATGGGAATGGTTGTAAGACAATTACCAGGAGGTGAAATTCAGCCTGCGATGAAGACAGGTTTGATTGAAGCTGCTGAGTTTAACAACCCAACATCAGACTCTCAGTTTGGTATGCAAGACGTTTCTAAGCATTATCACTTAGGAAGCTTCCACCAATCACAAGAGATGTTTGAAATCCCAGTAAATAAGAAGACATTTAATGGATTATCGCCTAAGCATCAGGCTATTCTAAAAAATGCTGCTTATGCTGCGAACAGTGATAACTACTTTAAAGCATTAGTAAGATACTCTGCTGACTTATCTAAATTGATGAACCAGCACAAAGTAAATGTGTATCAAACATCTGATGCGATCTTAGCTCAACAGTTAAAAGGTTGGGATAAAGTAATCGGAGATTTCAATAAGAAAGATCCATTCTTTAAAAAGATTGTAGACTCACAGAAGAAATACGCTAAGAGAGTTATGAAGTACTTACTCATGAACCAGCCTAATTATAAATTGGCTTATGAGAATGAATTCGGCTCTATAGGCAAAGTTAAAATTTAATTATATTTTAAACGTTTAAAAGGGGGTGATTTTTCACCCCCTTTTTTTATGGAAATAACAAAAAAATTAGCATAGTTTAAAAAATCATGAGGGGATTTATTCATTTTGCAGATACTTTAAGCACTTCCGTAGGTAAGGCTTTTTCATGGTGCATCGTAATTTTAATGGGCGGAACTTGCTACGAGGTAGTTATGGCATATGCCTTCAATGCCCCTACCTTATGGAATTTTGATTTCAGTTTACAAATGTACGGTGCGATTTTTATGATGGCAGGTGCTTATACTCTTTCTACCGAGGCCCATGTGAGAGGTGATGTAATTTACAGACTTTTTAAACCAAGAACTCAGGGTTATATCGATTTAGTTTTATACTTTATATTTTTCTTTCCAGGTGTGCTTGCTCTCTCTTTTTATGGTTATGAATATGCGTCATTAGCTTGGAAGATTAAAGAAACAAGTTGGAATAGTCCTGCACAAATTCAAATTTACATGGCTAAATCTTTAATTCCTGCTGCAGGAATTTTATTAGTTATTCAAGGTATTAGCGAAGTTTGTAGAGCAATTATTTGTATTCAAACTGGTCATTGGCCTGCTCGAATGGTTGTAGCAGAAGAGACAGAAAAAATGTTAATGAGAACTTCGCAAGACGAGGATCAAAAAGATGTTATTTAGTTTAACAAATCCCGAAATTGCAATTCTAATGATGGGAATATTCCTATTTGCAGTGCTACTTGGATTCCCAATAGCATTTACATTAATGGCAATGGGAGTTGGATTTGGTTATTACGCTTACTTTGATCCATCAAGAATGGAACATCTTTTTGATAACAGAATCTTCCAATTATTCGTTCAAAATACTTACACCGTTATGGATAATACAGTTTTGACTGCGGTCCCGCTCTTTTTATTTATGGGTTATTTAGTTGAAAGAGCTGGGATAGTTTCAAGATTATTTTTTGCAATTAGACTAGCTTCTCATAGACTACCAGCTTCAATGGCAGTAGCTGCATTAGTTACTTGCGCTTTATTTTCTACAGCGACTGGAATTATTGGAGCTGTGGTAACTTTAATGGGGCTTCTTGCTTGGCCTGCTATGATAAGAGCAGGATATGATAAAAAGTTTGCATCTGGAGTAATTTGCTCTGGGGGTTGTTTGGGTATTTTAATTCCGCCTAGCATTATGTTAATCGTTTATTCTGTAATTGCTCAACTCTCTCCTTTAAGATTATTTGCTGCAGCAATTTTTCCAGGATTATTATTAGCAGGATTATATATAGGTTATGCGGTAACTTTAGCTTATTTTAATCCTTCGATCGCACCTAAACCACCTAAGGAAGATATTCCACCAAGATCAGTAATTCTAAAAGAGGTAATGGTTTCTTTCTTACCGCTTTTCTCTTTAATAATTTTAGTATTAGGAACTATTTTAGGAGGACTAGCAACCCCAGCAGAAGCGGCAGCTGTTGGTGCATTTGGTGCATTAGTACTTTCATATTTTTATAAAACGCTTAAGTGGAAAAATTTTAAAGAGTCGGTATTTTTAACTGCAAAAACGACAGCCATGATTATGTGGTTGTTTATTGGTTCATGGACTTTTGCATCAGTTTTCTCTTATTTAGGCGGACACGAAGTATTTGAGCATTTCTTTAAATCAATGAACCTACAGCCTTGGCAGTTCTTGGTAATTACTCAAATTATAATTTTCTTACTGGGTTGGCCATTAGAGTGGACAGAGATATTAATCATTTTTGTACCGATATTTTTACCTTTAGTGGAATTTTTTGGTGTTAACCCTTACTTCTTTGCAATGTTAATTGCATTAAATTTACAAACCTCATTTTTAACTCCACCCATGGCCATGTCCGCATACTATTTAAAAGGTGTGCAAACTAAAAATGTGGAGTTAATGGAAATATTTAAAGGTATTATGCCTTTTCTAGGTATAGTTATATTAGCTATGTTTTTAATGTATCTCTTCCCGGGAATAGCTCTATGGTTGCCAGATACATTATTTGCTAATTAACGAATTTAAATGATAGACGTTACATCTTTAAGTGCTTACGAATTATCTCAAAAACTTCATTCTGGTGAAATATCATCTGTCGATCTCTGCACAGCATATCTAGATAGAGTAAAAAAATTTGAAAAGGATGTTCAAGCTTGGCAATTTATAGATAAAAAACTTTTAATAGAAAAAGCTGAAGAAGCAGATACTTACAGAAAATCAGGAAAACCTCTAGGGCCACTACATGGGATGCCAGTCGCAATTAAAGATATTATTGGAACTTATGACATGCCAACTGAATGTGGGACAGTTTTTAGAAAAAAAATGTCCAACTCGCAAGACTCTGAAATTGTAAATTTACTAAAAAATTCGGGAGCAATTATAATGGGCAAGACTGTCACTTGCGAACTTGCATACATACATCCTTCTAAAACTAAAAATCCACACGATTACTCAAGAACACCCGGAGGATCATCAAGTGGATCAGCAGCAGCAGTTTCAGCTCATATGGTGCCTTTATCTGTTGGTTCTCAAACTGGAGGTTCAGTAATTAGGCCAGCATCATATTGTGGAGTTGTTGGTTATAAACCTTCTTATGGACTAATCTCAAGAAATGGAGTTCTAAAAGTTTCAGATAAATTAGATACAATGGGTGTATTTGGTAAAACTGTTAAAGATGTTGCCTTGCTTGCTAAGTCATTAATTAGAAAAGATTTACATGATCCTTCAACTGTCTACTTTGCTGCAGAAAAGATGGTGGAGGAATGTGAGAAAGGTCCTGTTTTTGATCCTAAATTTATTTTTTATAAAACAAAAAATTGGAAAAATATTAATAAAAAATCGCAGCAGGCTTTTGAATTTTTAATAAAAAATTTTAAAAAGAATATAGAGGTCTTTGACACACCATCATATTTTAATGATATTCCAAAGTACCATCAAATAATTCATGAAGTTGATATGGCAAATAATTTTCAAGTTTATTATAAAAAAGATAAAACAAAACTATCAAAAGAAATGAGAGAAGCTATCGCCAGAGGATTAAAATATTCGGCAAAAGAATACGGAGACGCTGCAGATTTTATGAAGCAAAGTTATGAATCATACAAAGAAGTTTTTGAAGACTACCATGGAATTATAACTCCATCATCAAGCGGTGTTGCTGACAAAGGATTAAAATCTACCGGAAGTGCAGACTTTCAAAAGATTTGGACTTATCTTGGTTTACCTACAATTTCATTACCTTTACTTACAGGAGAAAATGACTTACCATTAGGTGTTCAATTAGTTGGCGATAAACTTGATGATTTAAGATTTTTAGGAACAGCTAACTGGCTTGAGAAAAACTGTAGAGATGAAGGATAAAGTTACAATAATTATAGGAGTTGCACTCTGTACCTTTTTTTTAATTGGTTTAGCAACAACATTGACTAGATCAATGATGATAGGTTTTTTTGATGTGCTTCCTGTCTATATTTTAATGGGTATGGTAATTGTAATGATGTTCTATGAAGCCTTCATTGACAAAAAATAACTCTTACGCTCCTTATTTACTTTTGTTAATTCAGCCAATTTTTATGGCTACAAATACTATTGTTGCAAGAGGAGGCGTAGAGTCCGTGCCTCCTATTTCTTTAGCATTTTGGCGATGGTTTACAGTATTCATTATATTGTTTCCTTTTTTTTTTAATGAAATTTTAAAATATAAAAAAGAATTTAATAAAGAGTTTTTTAAGCTGTTTTTTTTAGGCTCAATGGGCTGTGGTATATGTGGAGCTTTCCCAAATCTTGCAGGTATGACAACAACAATGGCTAATATTGGTATAAT